>JAZGFZ010000173.1:0-8826 GCA_036480015.1 Algisphaera sp.
GTAATGCATTGGCAACCTTTGTGGCCAAGTCGCCTAGTTTGGTTGCAAACAATGTTATTTTGCAGTCTGATGACATTGGCCCAGATGATCCGCGGGGTTATGGGATTGGCGTGTTGCCAGGACCTGACACGCGGGTGGTGAACAACGTGATTAGCCAGAAACACGGTAGTGCGTATTGGGCCGAGGCGATTGGCCTTGAACTCGACAAGAATAACCTCACCCATTATTCCGGTCCCACCAAAGTGGAGTTGTCGGATAACAAAATTTACCATTGGCCCATTGAACATGGGCGGGAGTTGCCCATTCGCTATGGAATTCCTGACGCGGTGTTGAGTGTTCATCGCAACATGATGGACATGGCGTCGGGCTCAGAATCCGAACCTGCATGGATTGATCCCGCACGGGATGTCGAAAGCTACATGCTTTCACTGAATCGGCCTGCTACGTTTGAAGCATTTGCTCGAGCGTCGAGTGCCCGCCCCCGGGGGCAGTGGCTGAATGAGTTGTCGGCGAATTCGGTGAATCGCTACATTCGACGCGGGTTTGATATGCCGATGGGGGATTGACCTTTGGGCGTTTGAGATGCCGATATCGTGGTAGGGCACGTTTAACTTTCCACGATTGGTTTCTCCAGCACTGTCATGTTCTGTCCAACTTTTGAAGCACCGATGACCCCGCCAGGCACGCCGCTGAAAACAGACGCCCGAGTGGCGTATTTGATCCCGGAATTTCCGGGCCAAACGCATATTTGGATGTGGCGAGAAATTGTTCACCTGCGCGATGCGGGGGTGCGTATTGATCTTTTTTCGACCCGCCGTCCACCGATTCGGGATCGGGCACGTCATGATTTTGCCGACGATGCGATTCGTGAAACCACGTATTTGTGGCCTCCAGGTATGGGGCTGGTGGTGGACTTGTTGTGGGCCATGTTTTGTAGACCGCGTGGTTTTTGGAATGCGTTGCGGCTGGCCTTTACCTTGCCGGTGAACCGTCGTCCGGCGTTTCGGGGTTTGCTTCCGTTGATTCCTGCAGCTTGCAAGCTTGCTCGCGTGATTGAGCGTCGCGGATTGAAGCGGCTGCATTCGCACACATGCTCCAACAGCGCGGTGTTGGCGATGATGGCCGGGCAAATGACCGGTCGCCCTTATAGTTTGACACTCAATGCCAATGTGGAGTGGTGGGGTGGGGCCATGGCCGAGAAATTTGGGCGAGCCGAGTTCACTGTGGCGATTACCCAGTGGCTTTTTGACCAAGTGCGATCTGAATACCCAAGCTTGCAGGACGATCAATTGATCTTGGGGCGTATTGGCGTGGACACGCACAAATGGTTTCCGCCTGCGGTGAATGAACAGGTGGATCATGCCGCGTCATCGGGTCTTAGCGTATTGGCCGTGGGGCGATTGCATCACAGCAAAGGCTACGAGGTGCTCTTGGAAGCGTTGTCGCAATTGGGAGATGGCATTCATTTGACACTGGTGGGCGATGGCCCCGAAGCAGAAAAACTTCGAGATCAGGTCCGAGAACTCGGACTGGACAAGCGGGTGGTGTTCACTGGGTCGCTTAGTGAAAATGCCATTATTGAGCACATGCGATCGGCGGATGTGTTTGTTCTTTCATCTCATGCGGAGCCGCTGGGTGTGGTGTTGATGGAGGCCATGGCCATGGGTGTGGCGGTGATTGGTACCGATGCGGGAGGGGTGGGGGAAATTGTGACATCTGGAAAAGACGGGCTTTTGGTGGCTCCAGGGGATCCGAAAGCCTTGGCGGAGGCCTTAAAGGTTTTGGCGGACGATCCGTTACAGAGGTCACGTCTTGCACGGGCGGGGCGTGATCGGGTGGTCCAGGCATTTGACTCACGTCTTGGAGCGGGCACCTTGTATGCACAGTTCACCGGTCAAGATCCGGGAGAATTGTTTGTTCCCTAGAAGATTTTGGAGTGATCTAGACGATTAAGAACTCCGATGCCCATACTTGGCTGTGGGATGACAAGACCGCCGTTTACCTTTTGTTTGATGAACATTCTTCCCCGCACACTTGATCACCTTCAACCGGTGCCGTCTTCGCCTAAGAGCTCGAAGCGGCTTCGTGTGCTGTTAATCGCTGAGGCGGCCAATCCTGAATTTGTGAGTGTGCCACTTGAGGGATGGTCGCATAGTCGGGCGATTGCGGGGCTGGTGGATTGCCACGTGGTGACCCAGATTCGCAATCGCGACGCGTTTGTGCGTGCGGGCTTGGTGCAAGGTGAAGATTTCACCGCGATTGATTCAGAGCGGGTCGCGGCTCGCATTTACAAGGCGGCCAGTCTTTTGAGGGGCGGTAAGGGCAAGGGGTGGACCACGGTGATGGCATTTTCAGCCATTAGCTATACGTATTTTGAGCGTTTGTTGTGGAAGAAGTTTGGCGCGGCCATTCGGGCCGGAGAGTTTGACTTGGTGCACCGGCTGACGCCGTTAAGCCCGACGCTCCCAAGCCGATTGGCTCAGAAATGCCATCGTGCAGGGGTGCCTTTTGTCATGGGCCCGCTCAATGGTGGCGTGCCTTGGCCGCGAAAATTTGATGCGGCCCGGCGGGCTGAACGTGAATGGTTCAGTTACTTTCGGAGTGTTCACAAGTTGATCCCTGGCTACCGGGCCACACGGCGGTATGCGTCGGCCATCATGCTGGGGTCGGAATCAACGTGGGATCAGATGCCTGAGCGTTATCGTGACCGCTGTTATTACGTGCCTGAAAACGCGATTGACCCCAAGCGTTTCAGTGCAGAGCGTGACCGAAGGCCCCGCCGGGGGCAAACCCTTCGGCTGATTTTTGTGGGTCGTTTGGTGCCCTACAAAGGTGCTGACATGTTGTTGGAGGCCTGCGCAAAATTGATTCGTGAGGGGCGTGTTGCACTTACGATTGTAGGAGAGGGCCCTGAGCGGCCACGTTTGCGAAAAATCGTTGAACGTGAGCAAATTGGACATGGTGTGGCCATGCCGGGTTGGGTGAAGCACGAAGACTTGCAGGGGCTTTTGGCAGAACACGATATTTTTGCATTTCCCAGTATTCGCGAATTTGGCGGGGCGGTGGTGTTGGAGGCCATGGCGGTGGGGTTGGTGCCGGTGGTGGTGAATTATGGCGGTCCAGGAGAATTGGTGACCGACCAAACAGGGTTTCGCATTCCGATGGGGCCGCGGCCCAGCATTGTTGCGGCCATGACGACTATTTTGAATCAATTGGTTGAAGACCCCAGTGGTTTGGTGCCGCTTGGAAATGCGGCAAGACGCCGGGTGTTTAAACATTTTACGTGGGACGCGAAGGCCCAGCAGGTGGTGGCGATTTACAACTACACCTTGCGGCGCACGGTGCATCGCCCCAATTTTGGTATGCCGCTTCCAGACCCTCGGCATGATGAATTGCTTGATGTGTCGCGTATGGATTTGCCATTAAACGGACAAATTTCACCTGCAGGGGAAAAAGCGATGGACGTTGTGGTGGAGCCCACTTTTGACGTGAAAGGAACAGCGTGAGTACAGCATCTGACACTGTTTTAGAAGAAGCTTCACCCGATGTGCAGCCTGAGGCGATGTTCTCGGCGGTTGAGGCGTCGGAGGCGAAGCCAGAAGGCAGTTTGAAAAAGAAAGTCATCCATGGGGGTGCTTGGACTGCCGGAGGTGTGGTGTCCACGCAGGTGTTGGCTTTTGCGTCCAACATTATTCTTTCGTGGGTGTTGGTGCCTGAGCACTTTGGGATCATGGCGTTAATCAATACGGTTATCACCGGATTGCAAATGTTCTCCGACGTGGGGATCGCACCGTGTTTGATTCAAAACAAGCGTGAGGACGCAGCGTTTTACAACACGGCATGGACTATTCAAGTGGTTCGTGGATTTATTCTTTGGGGCGTTGCATGCTTGTTGGCATGGCCGCTTTCACAAATCAAGCCCGATTGGGCGCCGTTGGCGACGTACCTTCCTGTGGCGGCGTTGACCACGGTGATCGCGGGATTTCGATCAACGGGTTACATCACGGCAAACCGACGGTTAAGTATTGGAAAAATATCGGTTGTTGAATTTACGACGGGGTTGGTTCGCACATTGGTCATGGTTGTGGTGGCCTATCAAATTAGTCGAACGGCATGGGCGCTGGTTGCGGGGCTGCTGGTGGGAGCGATCTTTACCACGGTGGTGAGCTTTCGCATGGAGCCGGATATCAAGAATCGCTTTGCTTTTGAGAAGAAAGCGTTTGGCGAATTGATTAGTTATGGGAAATGGCTGTTTGTGAGCACGGTCATTACTTTTTGGGCGGCAGCATCTGACATGTTTATTATTGGGGCCTGTTTAAGCACGTCGGTTTTGGGGGTGTTTTGGGTGGCCCGGCGTTTCGCTGAACTGGGCCCAATGCTGTTTCAAAAAGTGGGTACATGGGTGGGGTTCCCGGCGCTCAGTGAAACGTATCGAAATGATCCTGAGAAATTCAATCAGCGGCTGTACAAACTTCGTGTCGCCGTGTTGGTGCCGATTATGGCGCTGTTGCTGGGGATGATTTTACTTGGGCCCACGGTGATTTATTATGGTTATCGCAATTCGTCGGATACGGCCTATCTTTATGCGGGCTGGATGATTCAGGTGCTTGCGGTCAATGCTATTCCGGGTTTAACGGCGGCCAGTTATGGCAATGTGTACATGGCAACAGGGCGCACGATGTACAACATGCTGTCGGTCGCGGCTCAGTTTGTATCGGTGACCCTTTGCATGTTGGTGGGCTATAGCCTGGCGGGTGAAGTGGGATTGTTTTTGGGGCTGGGAATGTCGCAGTGGTTTAAATATTTGGCCGATGCGGAGCTGGCAAGCCGTTGTGGCTGCTTGCAGTTGAAGTTTGATGTTGTTTTGTTACTGGCGACTTCTGGCTTGGCTTTGCTTGCGATTTGGGGGTCGAGCTGGGTTTGGATCGCGAGTCTTTGGGTGTTTTAAGCGTATTAAGATGCGAAGGGGCTGAGGGGCGAAGTGAAAGGCAGAAGGGGGATAGCAATTAGGGATTAGCAAGTTGCAGTTAGCAAGAGGTCAGCCCGCTTGGTTACTGCTTTTTGTCATTCCCCTGCCTACTTCTTCCGTCATCCCCGCGCAGGCGGGGATCCAGTCGTGCGAGGCTAGATTCCCGCCTGCGTGTACAGCTTGGGTTCCCGCCTGCGCGGGAATGACGAAAGAGGTTGCGTTGGCTATGACGGATAAAAAACGGTGAATGGTGCCCTCGGTTTTGTATGTCCCCGTGGCCTGTCGCGACGGCGGATAGATCCACTTTAAAGGCAAGATGGTACTGACGGCATCAGTGTGTTGAGTTGAATCAAGAATTGGCGTATTACCAGCCTGTGCCGGGCAGGGGGGTTTTGAGGAGCATCCAAAGCCATTGTTTCCATACGCGCAGTGATGTGGGGTTTCGCATGAGCAGGTGGGTGATGGCGACCAGTGCGCGGCCTCGGTGGCGGTCGCGTCGCAATCGCCATGCGTGGCCGATTTGCTGAGAAAGGGTTTGCTCGGCGACGGACATGGGGGCATCTTCACCGCCTTCGGGAGGTGGCTGGGCTGTTCCACGGTCGAGGTCGTCGGCGCCGCTTTCCATGCGTTGAACCACAAAGCGGCGGGCTTGTTGGGTTAAGAAGTCGCGTTGTGGGCTGGATTGCGTGTGGGTGCTTGAGGTGTCGTGCAGGCGATAGCGGTAGACGGGGGCAGGATCGTATTGCACGGTGCCTGCGCAGGCGATGCGCAATTGAAGGTCGATGTCTTCGGTGCCCACGAAATAGTCTCGGGCACCGCCGAGTTCACGCAGCAAGGCGGTGCGTATGGCGAAGGTGCCAAAGTGCGTGCGTGTGTGGCCGCTGCGGAGTTCATCGGTGATGTCTTGGGTAGAAGCGCCGGTGTCGAGGTTGGCCACGGGCCGTCCTTGGGCGTCGATGGTGCTGTATCCGCCGCAGACCGCGACGGTGGTTTCGGACACATTGAGTATTTGAAGTTGTCGTGTGCAGCGGCCTGCGACCCATAGGTCGTCGGCATCGCAACGGATGGTGACGGCGCCACGGCAGGCGGCCAAACCGGCGTTAACAGAGGCTGCGATGCCTTGTTGTGGGCCGTCAATCATGCGAATGCGTGGGTCGTTAAGGGCGCTAACGATTTGGGCTGAGTCGTCGGTGGATCCGTCGTTGACCACGATAACTTCGAGATTGACGCTTTTTTCTTCCAAAATGGAAGCCAACGTTTGCGCTACATAGGGCGCGGCGTTTCGCATGGGAACGATGACCGAAATGTCGGGGGCGGGTGTCATGCGGGACTCGTTGGCGTGATGTGACAGGGGATACGGGGGAAGGGGTAAGTTTTTCTAAGAGGTTTTACGCCAAGACGCCAAGACGCCAAGACGCCAAGACGCCAAGACGCCAAGACGCCAAGGAAGGCAAAGAGAAGATGACTTGTAATTTAAGTGCTGGCGTGGCGTTCCTTTGGCGGTGACGGTGATGATATGGAAAGGAGTGAGCGTTTGGAAATTAAGGCGTGTCAGCGATATTGGCCTCGCCCCATGCAAAGGCGACGAATGCGGGATCGGCGGCGGGGCTTAGGGTGATGGGGTGGGTGTGGGTTTCTAAGAAATCGGCGACGTCGTGGGTGACGCCCCAGTCTTGTCGCCAGTGGTCGCGCTCGGCCACCACGATGCCGTGTGAATGTTGCGACATGAAATGCGTGAGTCCTTCGACTGTGGCCAAGGTGGGAAGCCCGGTGCGTGGGTCGGCGGTGCCTTCGGCAAAGTCGACCAGTTGAGCCACACCCAAGGCGGCGTCGGCTCGGCCCAAATGAAACAGAGCTTTGGTTTCGGCCGAGGCAACGATGGCGTGATCGCGGTAAGCCGGTGCGTTAAGGGTTTCGTTTAAGACGCCCCAGTCGTTTTGAACGTAGGGGTGCCCGGTGGATCGTTTTTGGTCGAGCATGTCTTTGACCACGTCGGTGGGGGGCTGGGTGATCAAAAACCAACCTGTTCCCGCAATAGCGGCTGTGGTGAGGGCCACGTGGGCGGTGCGGCGATACGGCGCGTCGGCTTGGTCGGCAAAAGAGCGAAGCCAAGTGGCAAGATGCGACAGCATTTCGGCACCTGCCAGTCCCCACACCACGGCCAAGGCCGGAAGAATGTAGGCCAGGTAGCGGGGAGACTTCATGCCGCCCAGCGATTGGCCTGCAAAGCTCACGGCAATGAGCGAGAGCAAAAGAACAATTGAAATGCCGCCACGGCGTAAGGCGATCAAACTCATGAGGGGGAATGCAGCCCACCACCAGCCGAATGAGCGGCTGAAATACCGCTGATAAAACATAAGGTTGTTTTGGTGTTCTTGCGACCATGCGGCTGCGCCACGTAGCTCGGCCCAGGCGCTGGCCAGTTGTTCACGCAGGAGCATCGCTGCGGCCGCGCTGGCCAGCAACACCACACCGGCGGTGATCCAAACCGAAAGGTCACGCCAAGGGGCTTTGCCACGACGTCGGCCCCGTTCACTTATCTCGTGAAGGATGAGCCAGCCAAAAATGGCTGAAGCGGGAAAAATGGTGGTGGGTTGAAGCCTCGCGGCGAGAAACAGAAGACCCCCAACGGTGACGACGCGAAAGAGGCGCCCCTTGCGTGTGGGTCGTAGGCGGATGATGCGTTCGGTGATGTAAACCGCCATGAGCACCAGCAAGATTTGCGGGGCATAAAAGCGGCACATGGTTCCCAAGTACAACCCGAGCGGATTGAAAAGAAGCAGGCCAGCCGCCAGTACGCCTGCCAACAGACCGCCTAGGCGTGCGGCCCAAGCGGCGGTGAGTCCCACCGCTGCCGCCATGCACAGCATCGAAGGCACGCGTGCAGCCCACAGTGTTTCGCCAAACACGGTCATGGAAGCCGCGACGGCGGCGGTGTATTCTGCGGCGCGGGTGTAGTGGCCGTCACTTGCGATGGTGAGTCCGCGTCCTGCCCGAAGCGATTGTGCGGCGAGCACGTGGTAGTACTCGTCAAAGTGGCCGCCCACGATGTCGAGTGTGGCGTAAACGGCCAAGGCGAGGCCTGCGAACACCATGGCCAGTAAGAAGCGTGCGCCACGGCCACAGGTTGGCAGTGTGCAAGGGGCGAGGGATTGGGTTTGGGGGGAGCGGATGTCGGTCACAGCAAGGTCTCGTGGGTCTAAAACTTGTTGGTCTAAAAAGGCTGTCGGGACGCGACTTCCATAGCGGTGGAGCCTTACGGATTCTTTATCGGTGGTAAGGGTCGGCAAGGCAAGTTTTTGCGGTTAAATTGGCGGGGTTAATTTTGCGATAAAGGACTGAGCTTATGACAGACTCTATGAAAATCACGTTTGTGCTTCCCATTGCGGATACGTCGGGTGGGGTGCGTGTGGTGGGGATTTATGCCGAGCGATTGGCGGCGCGGGGGCATGATGTGCGTGTGGTTTCGGGAATGCGTGACTATGGGTTGAAGGATCGGCTGCGCAACCTTAAGAATGGGCGGGGGTTTTCGAAATATCTGCCAGCGGTGAGTTCGCACATTGCGGGGGTGCCGCATACTGTTTTGCGAAAATCGGCGGGGGTGACCGACGCGGATGTGCCTGATGCGGATGTGGTGGTGGCGACGTGGTGGGCGACGGCGCCGCCGGTGGCGCGGCTGAGCCCACAAAAAGGGGCTAAATTTTACATGATTCAGCATGATGAGCGTGAAATTTGTAATGCGGGACAGGCGGTGGTGGACACGTGGCACCTTCCGCTGAACAAGGTGGTGATTGCAGGGTGGCTTGAGCCGCTGCTGCGTGGTGAGGGGGTGACGGGCGACATTGAGGTGATCCCTA
>JAZGFZ010000174.1:0-2014 GCA_036480015.1 Algisphaera sp.
GATCGTGCACCACCCCGCGCAGCCACTCGCCATCTCGCTGCTCAGTCGTAGCCGCCCGGGCTCGCAGGGCTTCGCCCGGCAGATAACCCGTTTCGTCCATCCCCAACGGACGATAGATATTTTCGGCAGCAAACTCGGCCACATTCTTCCCCGTCACTCGCTCGACAACTTTGGCCAGCACCAAAAAACCAACATCGGTGTAAATAAATTTCTCGCCGACAGGGCTAAAAAGCTCCAGCCCCCAAATCCGACGCCAAGCCTCTTCAATCCCATGCTGGTAATCACCCAACGCATTATCTGGCACCAGCCCACCCTGATGGGTCAGCAGATCTTCAATCGTAATCGCGTCTTTCCCATGCGGCGCAAACTCCGGCAGGTACTCCACCACCGGATCACGCAGCCGCACCTGCCCTCGCTCGACCAACAGCATAATACTCGTCGCCGTCGCCATCGGCTTGGTGAGCGACGCCATATCAAACACCGTATCCAGCGTCATCTTCTCCGGCGAAGGCTCCAGCCGCCGATGCCCATACGCCTTCGCAAACGCAATTTTCCCTCGCCGCCCAATCATCACCACACACCCTGGCAGCCGCTTCTTAGCAATCTCCTTAGCCACCAGCCCATCAATCCGCGCCAGATGCCCAGTATCAAACCCCGCCTCCCCAGCCGCACACCGCACCAACGATTCCGCAAACCCGTAGGCAGGAACAAGCGATAGCGCAGTTCCGGCAAGCACCACAAACAAACGTTGCTTTGCCCAATACCTGAACCGCGCAAAAGGCTTGTTCCGGCCTACGCATGGTAACTCGTTACTATTCATCGCGTTCATGATTCTTGATGCTCTTGTGATTCAAAAAATCTCATCGAAAACAACACTCCACAGAAAAACGTCGCCAACGACCCGACCGCAGCGTACCAAGGCCAATACAGCGAAGTCCCCATCGCAATCCAAGACAACACCCCCGTCCCTGCCACAAACCCCAATAAAGCCGCTCGCTGCTGAACCTGCTTCGCAAACACCGCCAAAAAGTACAGCCCTAACATCGGCCCCAAAGCAAAGCCAGCAATTTTGAGCACGCTGAAAACCACACTCTTATCTGCACCAAATAACTGGTAGCTAATGAGAGCGATCGCTATTTGCAGCAAGCCAAAACCGGCCGAGGCAATGCGGCTGAGCCGTAACTGCTGAGCGTGGCTCAACTCCTGCGGGCGAAGCGGCAGGTAAATGTCATTGATCAGCGCCGTCGCCGACGAATTCAGCGAACTAGAAAGCGTCGACATCGCCGCCGCCAAAATGGCTGCCAGTGTAAGCCCCACCAGCCCCATGCCCAAATGATGCACCACAAAGTACGCCAAGACACGGTCTTTATCGTCATCCGTAAACAACGTCTCTGGCGGAAACGCCTCGAAAAAACAGGCCAACCCCGCCCCAATAAACAAGAACAAGGCAAACTGCAAACAAACAATAAACCCACTCAGCAGCAATGCCCAAGTCGCCCCACGCTGGCTTTTGGCAACAAGATAACGCTGCACCATCAACTGATCAGTCCCATGTGTCGCCATCGTCAAAAACATGCCACCCACCAACCCCGACCAAAAAGTCATCGAGCCTTTTGTCAGCCCAAGATCAAAGTCAAACAGTCGGAATTTCTCAGTCTGCTGCCCAAACTCCACAAGCTGCGACATCCCCCCAGGCAACGCCGACACAATCACCCACAGAGTCGCCCCCGCACCAATCATATAAACAACAAACTGAATACAGTCGTTCCAGACCACCGATTTCACCCCACCAAAATAGGTGTAGCCAATCGTAATGATCCCCAACCCAACCACACAAACCCAAAGCTCCAGCCCAATCGCCTGCTGTAACGCCAAGGCCGTCAGAAAAAGCCGCAGCGCATCGCTCAGATTTCGCGTCACCAAAAACAGGGCCGAAGTCACCCGCCGCGAGGCAACGCCAAACCGACGTTCCAGCACCTCGTAGCAAGTAAACGGTTCGCCACGGAAATAAAGA
>JAZGFZ010000175.1:0-6793 GCA_036480015.1 Algisphaera sp.
GTCGTGGGCGAAAGTTTCTTCATCGATCACGGCACGGGCATTGTCATTGGCGAAACGGTCAACATTGGCCAGCGTGTGAAAATTTACCAAGGCGTCACCCTGGGCGCCCTATCAACCAAAGGGGGCCAAGACTGGCGCGGTATGAAACGCCACCCCACCCTCGAAGACGACGTCACCATTTACGGCGGCGCCATTATTCTTGGCGGTACCACCGTCATTGGCGAAGGCGCCACCATCAACGGCTCTATTTTTGTCACCCACAGTGTTCCTGCCGGACACACCGTCAGCATCGAACAGCCCAAACTTCAAATTAAGCCGCCACGCAAGAAAAAAACAAAAAACTAAGTGCCGTCAAAGCTTTTCGGATCAGCAAAAGACCCTCGCAAAATAAAACGTACCCGTTTGTGTCTTCCCTAAAACCCCAGGCCCCAAACCCTTAATCCACCCCATGGACCTTCAACGCATCACGGTTAACTTCAACCGTCCCATTCCTTTGTTTCCCTTGCCCGCTTGCGTGCTGTTGCCACACGCCACGGTGCCGTTGCATGTATTTGAAGAACGTTACCGTGCCATGGTGCGGCATGCTTTAGATGCCTCAGGTCTGATCGCCATGGCCGTGTACGACACCCAAGCCCACGATGGTCATAGCTTGCGCCCCATTGTTTGCATGGGCTACCTCATTCAACATGAACGTCTCGACGACGGCCGTTATCACATTCTTTTGCATGGTATTTGCCGCGCCACCTTGGTTGAAGAGCAAGACGTACACCCCGACGGCTACCGCATGGCCATGCTCAGCCCCTTTGCGGTGGATGAAATCGTCCCCGACGACGAATCGCAAGCCCTCACCAACGTACGCGAGCGCATCCGTGAACTTCTTAAAGACCCTGCCTTGAGCAAACTTGGCCCCGTCACCGAAGTGGATGGCTGGCTCGAAGACCGCCTTCCCACCGCAGCACTCATTGACTTGGTCACCCTTGCTGTCAGCCCCGACCCCGAATCTCGCTATGCCTGCCTCGCTGAAGAAGACCCAAGGCGTCGCGGCGAATCCCTCACCGGCATTTTGCTGGGCAAAAAAGTGGAATGAGAACTAGGCACTAGGCACTAGGCATTAGGCACTTGCAAAATATGAATCGTTCCATCGCTTTCACCAAACAGCTCCCACCACTTTTTTTAGCAAATTTTTTTTACGTTTAACCCCTCGCAGCCAACTTTCCCCCATGCCCACCCCTTCTCCCCACGAGCTGCTCGACGGCCTTACCGATCCGCAAAAAGAAGCCGCATTGCATGCTGATGGCCCCTTGCTTGTTTTGGCGGGCCCTGGCTCGGGCAAAACGCGTGTCATCACCTGCCGCATTGCGTACTTAATCAAAGGCTTGGGCATTGCGCCATGGAATGTGCTGGCGATCACCTTCACCAACAAAGCCGCCGGTGAAATGCGCGATCGTGTGGCCCAATTGGTCACCGAACGCCAAGCCCGCGCCCTTACCGTGGCCACCTTTCACAGCTTGTGTGCTCGGCTGCTTCGCCAATACGGCGACAAACTGGGCCTTAAACCCGGCTACAGCATTTATGACATGTCCGACCAAAAGCGGGCCATGAAACAAGTGCTTGCAGATCTTGAAATCAACAGCAAAAACTTTCCGCCCGCCGCCATGCTCAGCACCATTTCAAATGCCAAAAATGATCTGCAAACCGCCGCCGATTTTGCTCGCGGGGCAGGTAATTTTTACGACAAAACCGTGGCCAAGGTGTACACCCAATACGAAAAAATACTCACCCGCAACGACGCACTGGATTTTGACGACCTTTTGCTCAAAACCGTCAAACTCGTGCAGCATCACCCCGAGGTATTGGCCGAATTGCGCGAACGCTATCAATACGTCATGATCGACGAATACCAAGACACCAACCACGCGCAATTTATGATTGCCCACGCGTTGTCCAGCGGCCACCAAAACCTCATGGTCACCGGTGACCCCGATCAAAGTATTTACGGTTGGCGCGGCGCCGACATCACCAACATTCTCGATTTTGAAAGCCATTATCCCGGCGCTAAACTCGTTCGACTCGAACAAAACTATCGCTCCACCCCCAGCATTCTCGCTGCGGCCGATGCACTGATTCAAAACAACGAAGGTCGCCGTCACAAAAAACTCTGGACCGACAACCCCGAAGGCGATCCGGTTCACATTGTTACTTGCGGCGACGAACGCAGCGAAGCCTCATGGGTGGCCGACACCTTCAAGCGGCTTAATGAAGGTGTCGAAGGTCGCCCCGCGATTGCATGGGGACACATGGCCGTTTTTTACCGTATGAACTCACTTTCGCGTGTGATGGAAGACACCCTGCGCGACGCAGGCATTCCGTATCAAATCGCTCGCGGCACCGCCTTTTACGACCGCAAAGAAATCAAAGACGCCATCGCCTTTTTGCGTGTTGTTGCTAACCCCGCCGATGAAGTTAATTTGCTTCGCATCATCAACACACCTGCTCGCGGCATCAGCCCCGCCACGGTTAAACACCTGCGCGGCTTTTCCATCAGCGAAAACATGCCCATCGATCGTGTGCTTGAAAACGCCGAGCAAATCACCGGCATTAACAAACGGGCCCAAAACAGCGTGGCCAAATTTGCCGCCACGCTTCAAAAATGGCGTGGCGCCGTGGCCGGCGACACCTCGCTCATTCCCGACCCCACCCTGCGCGGATTTGTCGAAGACGTGCTTGCCGACAGTGGCCTTGAAACCTTCTATCAAAACGACACCTCCGACCCCGACCGCGAACGCTTGGCCAACTTGGGTGAACTCATCACCAGCGCCCAGCAATTCGAAGAAGAAATGCTTTTTGAAGCCGAACGCGAACAAGACGGCGCTGCGCAAGCCCTCAGCCTTTCAGACAAACTCTTGTCCTTCCTTGAACGCATCGCCCTAGTCAGCGACGCCGACAGCATCCAAACCGACCAAGGCTCGGTCACCCTCATGACCCTTCACGCGGCCAAAGGCTTGGAGTTTCCTGCCGTCGCCATGATCGGCTTCGAAGACGGCCTCTTGCCCCACAGCCGATCGAGTGAAAGCCCCAGCGAACTTGAAGAAGAACGCCGCTTGGCGTTTGTGGGCATCACCCGTGCCGAAAAGCACCTTTACCTTTGCCACGCCAAATACCGCACCGTGTTTGGCCAAAGTGGCCCCACCATCAAAAGCCGCTTTTTAAGTGAGCTTCCGGCCGACGTGACCCAAACCCTCGACGCCAGCGACGACGGCACTTATTTTGAAGAAGACCCTTGGGGCGACAGCCCCACTGAATGGAGCCGTGATGCTCCAAGCCCGATGACCTCGCACCAGCGTGACGATGCCCGCGTACAGCGTTCCTTGGCCGACGGCATCGCAGCCCAGTTTCCCCCAGGCACCGTGGTGCGTCACCCCAAGTTTGGCTTGGGGCGCGTGGTGAACGTCGCCACCACCGGCGCTTCCACCCGTGCCAAAATCTGTTTTAACACGGCGGGCAACAAAACCTTGGTTTTACAATATGCCCGACTCGAAATCATCACCGGGTAAAATCCGCTTTGCGTTCATGTCGCATGTTGTGTCGCAGTTGACGCTCGTTCGTGCCTAAATCAAAACCCACCTTCACCCATGGCCACTCCCACACTCAAAATTTGCGGTATTCAAAACCCCGCCCATCTAAATTTATTAGGCGATCTTCAGGTCAACTACGCAGGTTTTGTGTTTGTCGAAAAGTCGCCGCGCCACGTCACCTTGGCCCAGGCTCAAGAACTCACCCAAGCCGCACGCGACCACCACGTTCAAACCGTGGGTCTTTTTTGCAACGCCCCGCAAGAAGCCGTGCGTTTGGCCCAGCAAGCACTCCAGTTGGATGTCATTCAACTTCACGGCCATGAAAGCCGCGGCTACATCAACTCCCTGAACCTTCCGCAATCGGTTCAGCTTTGGAAAGCCGTCGCCTTTGATCCCGCCCAAATCACCCTTTGGCACAACGCCCCCATTGACACCCTGCTTGTTGACACCCCGCCGCCCTCAAACAGCACCGCAGGCCTCACCGGCGGCACCGGCCAATGCTTCGACTGGAAAGCCCTCGCCGCCCTAGACACCTCAAATCTTCCGCCCATCACCCTTGCAGGTGGTCTCACCGCTGACAACGTTGCCCAAGCCATCGCCACCGTGAACCCCGCAGGCGTTGATGTCTCCAGCGGCGTCGAGTCGTCACGTGGGGTGAAATCGACCGAAAAAATCCAAGCCTTCGTGGCCGCTGTGCGGGCCGCCCACTAAAGCCACGTTTGTCCACATGCACACTTGCGTCTCCCACCTGCGTTACGATCTTTGATTGTGTGACCTGCCTTTTTTACTTCAAAACGTTAGCCCTCAATGCCCCGACTTCTCTCCGGCCTTCAACCTTCTGGCCAGCTCCACTTGGGCAACTACGCTGGCGCCATCAAACAGTTTCTCGACCTTCAAGCCACCCACGACTCCTTTGTGTTTGTCGCCAGCTATCACGCGCTCACCAGCGTGCGCGACCCCCAAGCCCTGCGTGCCAACATTCATCAAGTGGTGGTCGACTACCTCGCTTTTGGTCTTGATCCCAAACGCACGCACATTTACCGCCAACAAGATGTCCCCGCTGTCACCGAATTGGCTTGGCTATTGGGCTGCGTGTGCCCTAAAAGCCAAATGGACAAAGCCACCAGCTACAAAGACAAAGTCGCCAAAAACATTCCCGCCAGCATTGGTCTGTTCACCTATCCCGTGTTGCAAGCCGCCGACATTCTCGCCGTGCAACCCGATGTCGTTCCCGTGGGGGAAGACCAACGCCAAAACGTTGAAATCGCCCGCACCCTTGCCCAACGTTTCAACCACGCCTACAGCACCGAAGACAACCCCGTTTTTAAAATCCCCGATGTCATGATCCGCCAAGACACCGCGGTGCTTCCGGGCCTCGATGGTCAAAAAATGAGCAAGTCTTATGGCAACACACTCGATGTTTTCTTGCCTGAGAAAAAACTTCGCAAAACCATCATGAAAATCGTGAGCGACTCCACCCCTGTGCAAGACGCCAAGAATCCCGACACCTGCACCACCTTCGCCCTGTTTTCGGCGCTTGCCGGTTCTGACGACCCACGCACCGTTGAGCTGGCTCAAAAATACCGTGCCACCGACATAGGCTTTGGCTATGGCCACGCCAAACAAGCTTTGTTTGAGCTTGTTCTCGATCACTTTGGCCCGGCGCGAGCCCGGCGCGAAGAACTTTTAAAAGACCCCAGTTATGTCCAAAGCGTTTTGCGTGATGGAGCCGAAGCCGCCAACGCCGTGATTCAACCCGTGGTGGAAAAAGCCCGAAACGCAGTGGGGCTTTAACACGTTACTTTCACGCGTAGCCTTGCAAACCTCTTTTGCCTTTTTCGCAAGCCTCTCAAGCCTGTTTTAATTTAGCCCCTCCCAAAAGGTGCCTTGCCATGCTCTTCATCCCCTTTCGCAACCTACGGTTTCGGGCCATCACCCCATTGTTTTTGTTTCTGTCACTTTCATTGGCACTCCCGGGGATTGCTCAATCGCCTCAACAAATCTCCATTGGTTCTTACAACCTCGAAAACTTCTTCGACATCTGGGACAACCCCTACACCGAAGACGAAGGCACCAAAGTTAAATCACGCGCACAGGTTCGCGACCTCGCCCGTGCCATCAAAGCCCTCGACGCCGACGTGCTGGTGGTACAAGAATTTGAACACGAAGAACTTCTCGAAGCACTGGTTAAAGAATTTTTACCCAACGCCGGTTACCAATACATCGCCGCATCCCCCAGCAACGATGGCCGGGGCATTTTATTGGGCATCCTCAGCCGCTATCCCGTGACCCAAATCACCAGCCACCGTCTTCAAACCTTTACCCATCCCGACGCGCCTAACAAACCGTATCGCTTCTCCCGCGACCTTTTACGTTTCACCGTCGACGTGGGCCTCGATCGCCCCCTTCAGGTTTACAACGTTCACCTCAAAAGCAATGGTGACAGCTCCGGCGACAAACACAGCGCCCGCAAACGCACCGCCGAAGCCATGTGCATTAAACAAATACTGCGCGACGCCTTGGCCCACGACCCCGACCTCTTGGCCGTGGTCGCTGGCGATTTCAACAGCCTCTACGAAACCCGCCCCGACGAACAAGACCGCCCCTGGCCCGCCATGGCCCATCTTTTAGAAGCCGAACCCAACGGCACCCATGTGTTCACCGATGTTCATGCCCACCTCACCGACACCCAACGCGTCACCATCCCCAGTAAAGGACGCTATCCCGACGCCACCTTTGACTACTTGCTCACCACCCCTGCACTGGCCCAACGCTACATCAAAGACTCCGCCACCGTCATTCAAAAAGACACCCTCACCCACGGCTCCGACCACCGCCCGATCAAAGCCACCTTTCGCGTGGGCGATGCCGCAGACGACTAACACCGCGGGCGAAGAACTCCGTCATTCCCGCATCTCCCCTCCCCGTCATTCCCGTGAAGGCGGGAACTCAGAGTAGTACGCGAAGGCGGGAATCTAGCGTGTGGGTAACCATTCACGGTTTTTGTTCGAGAATGTATCGCGGAGAAGCTTTACGCCAAGACGCCAAGAAAGACAGGGAATAAGCCTGACAGCTTCTTAGTCTTTTCGCTCAGCCTCCGATTCACCCAAACGCGTTTGCTTGAAGAAACGGCTGTAATGCGTCGCGATTGTCTTACGTGTCACTTCAAAAAGAGCCTCTCCACCTGGCACTGAATATCGCACGCATGCCAAAGAGCA
>JAZGFZ010000176.1:0-5280 GCA_036480015.1 Algisphaera sp.
AACACTTTAAACTCATTCACAGCAACAGTTACGTAATACATAGGGGTTTCTGCGTCCGATATTCGAACCCTATTCAGTACAGGTATTCACATGCAAGCTTCGTCAGATACACAGGTTACGCACAAAATCGGCGTTCATTTAAAACCCAAACGAAATCCTAAATTATTTTAAAAATAGGGGGTTTACCCCATACGCCTCCTTTTTAGAGCAACAAGATGCATTTTAGAGTGATTGAATGTCCACGAATGACGACACAGCAAGGAAGTCGAGGCCATCGCAATGCATTTATTTCTGCAGGGTGGCAATCGCCCACGCCGTATCCGCTGCTTGGCGATGCAGCGCAACATCATGAACTCGAATCATTCTCACCCCTGCCGCCACCGCCAAAGCCGTGGTGGCCGCCGAGCCACCTGCCGGATCGGGCTCAGCGCTAAGCTCTGGATGTCCCTGAAGGTGGGCTAAAAAACGCTTGCGACTGGCCCCCAACAAAACCGGCGTGCCGTCACCCACCAAAACGTCCAAGCCCGCCAACAACGCCACATTGTGGTCAAGGGTTTTGCCAAAACCAATGCCTGGATCCACCGCCAACAAACCCTGGCTCACCCCGGCGTCCTTTGCCGCAGCCACACGGCCTTTCAAATAGTCGCGCACTTGGGCCACCACGTCTTGATAATGGGGAGCCTTTTGCATGGTGGCTGGCGGGCCCTGCTTGTGCATCAAAATAATGGGAGCGTTGCGCTCGGCCGCCAGTCGCAGCATGGCGGGGTCTTCTTCGCCGGCACTAATGTCATTTAACACGGTCGCGCCCGCCTCAAGGGCGGCTTGGGCCACTGGCGCATGGGTGGTGTCAATGCTCATCACCACCTTGGCAAAACCTGCTTCATCAAGTGCCGCACGACAACCACGAATTGTCTCGGTGGTGCGCTCTATTTGCTGGGCAACCGCAATGCGCTTGGCCCCCGGACGTGAAGACTCGCCCCCCACGTCAATCACATCCGCTCCTGCGCGGGCCATGTTTAACGCATGAGCCACCGCCGCATGGGTTTCATTAAAACGTCCGCCATCGCTAAAACTGTCGGGCGTCACGTTAAGAATCCCCATGACAAGAGGGCGGTCAGCAGGGGACGTTGGAAAGGTAAAAGCGCTTGGCATTTTTGATCTTTTAAACAGCAACAATAAAATCGAAACGTAAGAGCGTATCTGAAAACAAACAACAACCCGCCCACCCTACACCTTCACCGCTTTCCACCGTCCCCGCTGAAAATGCCATGCATAAAGCAAACCGCGAACGATCAACTCGCCACACAAACCAAACCACATGCCTGTGAGTCCATAACCCAACGGAAAGGCCAAAAGCCATGCCAAGGGCAGTCGCACCAAAAACGTACTGAGATAGGTCATCACCATGGGGCCTTTGGTGTCACCTGCCCCGCGCAACGCCTGGCTAAGCACCAAATAGGTGGCAAAAAACACCTGAATCGGCCCGCATATTTTTAAAAGCGGTACAGCGCTGGCCCGCACCGCGGCCATGTCATCGCCCGGCGCCATCAGCCTTGCCAACCCCTCGGGGGCAAAAAAGAACACAAAGCCCATTAATCCCATCAGCGTTGCGGCCACCGCCCAACACAAATGAATGGCCTGCGCCGCCCGCTTGGCGTCACCACGTCCCAAATGTTGGCCCGCAAGTGTGGCCGCCGCAATGCCCACCGCCACGCCGGGCAAAAAGCTAAGCGATTCAATTCGAATGCCAATGACATGGGCCCCCATCAGGCCATCCATTCCACTTTGCAGCATCAAGGTGCCCACCATGCCACCAATGATCGCGTTGCCAATCCACATGCCGCTGTTTTCGACCAAGCTGGGCAAGCCCACCTTCACAATGCGCCGGGCCACCACCCAGCGGGGTTTTAAACGTCGCCTATACAAGGTCAGCGGTGCGCGTCCACGCATCAAAACGCCCAACACCAACACCGCGCCCACCGCCCACGCCACCGCCGTGCCCACCGCAATGCCTGCCACACCGTGGCCGCCCCAAGGCGCCGGGCCAAAGGTCAACAGCACCGACACCCCCACATTCACCACATTCACCACGATCATCGTGACAAACGGCGTGCGGGTGTCACCCGCTGCCCGCAACGCCGCATTGCCCACAATCATCACCGCGCCCAGCCCCGCGCCCAACGACAAAATGCGCAAATACGTCACCACCAAAACCGACGTGTCCGGCGACAAACGAAACAATTGCGCAATCCACGGCGCCATCAAAGCCACCAACCCGGCCGTCACAAAACCCCACACCGCCGCCAACAACAGCGCTTGACCCAATGCCGCATCGGCCATGTTGCGCTTGTTGGCCCCCACCGACCGGGCAATCAACGCCGCGGCCCCCGTGCCCACCGCTCCATGCAACAACCCCACCAACCAGCCGATGTAAGCCGCCACCCCAATGGCATCAAGCGCGACCTCGCTAATGCGACCCGCCAAAGCAGTGTCCACCAGCCCCACCAACGCATTGAGTAAAAGCTCTAAAAACGGCCACACCGCCAATAGGGCCACCTGTCGTGGCAAACTCAACCCCGCAAGTCGATCCGCCCGCGACATACGCGTCAAGCCACCGCCAGCCGAAGCCTCAACAGACGTGTCATTCGTCGAATTGGACGGTGGTGGGGCGGCAGTGGGTTTCATGGCAACATTCGGCAGCCCAGCATGGGTCCGACATGATACGCCCGGCCAACCCCTTACAATTGCCCCTTCATGACACCTTCCCCCACCACACCCACGCCGCCCGCCGCCCCCGCCAGCCCACGACAAAGGCTTTCGCCCGACACCGCCCACCGTTTGCGCCGCGACCAGCGTCTGCTAGAGCTCATGCTCGGCCGCGTGCTCGACCGCTTTGCCACCCCCGGCTTACGCCAAGAACTCACCGCCACCGCCGATTTGGCCCGCGCCCGACGCGAAGGCATTGCCGTGGCGGGCACCAAGCTGCGCCAACGACTCTCCACCGCCAGCGTGGAAGACCTCGAACAACTCGCCCGCGCAGCAGCCTGCTTTTTTGACGTCAACAACCTGGCCGAAGAACGCCAACGCGTGCGTGTACTCGTCGATGCCGTCAGCCGCCGCCGGGCCGCGCCGTACCCCGACTCGGTGGGCGACGCATGGGTCAAATTTGCCCAGCGCCACGGCACCACCCCCCAAGCCGCCGCAGCCGCAGCCGACTTGTGGCAACAACTTCACATTGAACCCGTGCTGACCGCCCACCCCACCGAAAGCAAACGCCGGGCCGTTCGCCAAAGCCTCAGCCGCCTACGCGAAGACCTTCGCCTGCTCGAAACCGAACGCCGACCCATTCAACGCCGCGAACGCCTCGACCGCGTGCGAGCCGACTTGGGCTGCCTGTGGCAAACCGATCCTTTCCGCGAACGCAAACCCACCGTGGCCGAAGAAGTCGGCCGCAGCCTGTCTTACTTCGACACCCTGTGGGCCGCCGTACCACGGCTGTGCCGCGCCGCCCGCACCGGCCACGCTGCCGCATTTGATGCACCCCAGCCCGGCCAACAAGCCCCCACCCTGCGCAGCCCCATCACCATTGGCAGTTGGATTGGTGGCGACCGCGACGGCAACCCTTTTGTCACCGCCCGCGTCACCGCCCAAACCCTCACACGTGTACGGGCCGCCGCCATTTCCCGGCACTTGAAAACCTGCCAAGAACTCAGCGCCGTGCTCACCATTTCATCGCGCCGTCAACAAGCCCCCGCCGCACTGCTTGCCGCACTAGACCGCGCCGCCGCCCAATGGCCCGAAGCCCTAGACAGCTCCGACCCCGCCGAGGTCTACCGAACGTGGCTCAAAATCATTCGATATCGCCTTCATCAAAGCGACCGCGTCATCCCCGGCGGCTCCAATCCCGACCGCGTCCAAGGCGCCTATCCCAACGCCAAAGCCTTTGAGGCCGATGTCCAAGTCATCGCCGACGCCCTGCGCGAAAGTGGCCACATCGAACTGGCCAACGGCCCTGTGCAAGACTGGCTCGACCGCATCGCCACCTTTGGCCTGCACCTCGCCCGGCTCGACATTCGCGAGCACGCCGGCCGCTTACAACGCGTTATCGACGAACTCAGCGCCGCCTTGGGCACCCCTGCGCCCGCCGACCTTTCAGACCGACGCGATTTTCTTTTGCAAGACATCGGCCCAAGTGCCGACACACTTACGCAAACCCAACTCTCCGACGAAACCACCGAAACCCTCGCCGTGTTCACCCTGCTCGAAGACGTCGGCCGCGCCTATGGCCCCGACGCCTTGGGCGCCCGCATTGTCAGCATGACCACCTGCGCCGCCGATGTTTTAGCGCCCTTGTGGCTTGCCCGCGTGGCCGCCGCCGCCGCGGGCCACACCACCACCGCCGCACCATGGCCTGTGGTTCCTCTTTTTGAAACCATCGACGACCTGGCCAACAGCGCCACCGTGCTCGACGAACTTTTAAGCCACAAAACCTATGCCGCCCATGTGGCCGCCTGCGGCAACGAGCAACAATGCATGGTCGGCTATTCCGACAGCGCCAAAGACGGCGGCTACCTCTCTGCCTGCTGGGGGCTTTATCAAGCCCAAGGCGCCTTGGCCGACACCGCCGACCGTCACAACATCAAACTCACCATTTTTCACGGTCGCGGCGGCTCACTGGGTCGCGGCGGCGGACCTGCCGCGCGGGCCATTCGCGGTCTCCCTGCCGCCGCCGTCGATGGTCGCCTGCGTGTCACCGAGCAAGGCGAAGTCCTCAGCGAACGCTACGACGAACCCAAAATTGCCCAGCGACACCTCGAACAAATCACCGCCGCCACCTTCATCGTCACCGACCAAGGCGACCCCAAACTCAGCGCCACGTGGACCGACCTCATCGCCCACGCTTCATCCGAATCCAAAACCGCCTATCGCCAGCTCATCAGCGCTCCGGGCTTTCTCACCTACTTCGCCCACGCCACACCCATCGACCAAATCGAACGCCTGCCCATTGGCTCGCGCCCCAGTCGCCGCGCAGGCACCCGCGAACTTTCCAACCTTCGCGCTATTCCCTACACCTTTGCATGGACCCAAGCCCGCTGTCCCGTCACCGCTTTTTATGGTCTGGGCCACGGCCTCACCCAAGCCGCGGCCACAGTCACACCCAGCGCGCAACAAACCGAGACGGGCTTCGACCAACTTCGCGCCATGTATCGCAGCTGGCCATGGTTTCACACCCTCATTCACAACGCCGAGCTTGCCTTGGTCAAAGCCAACATCGACGCC
>JAZGFZ010000177.1:0-12389 GCA_036480015.1 Algisphaera sp.
GGGGGCGGGCGGGTTTTCATTCAGGTGTACTTTAAAACTCCGGCTCATGCCTGATTCGCACCCCGCCCCTCAACCTCAATTCGACTCTTCCGGCTTTTTCAAAAGTTCTGGAAAAGCGTCGCGCACCTTCGCCACCTTGGGCAAAGCCACCCCCGTCACATAGGGTTCATTCGGATGACGCCGCGCATAATCTTGGTGATAGTCCTCGGCCAAAAAAAACTTGACCAACGGTTCCAATCGCGTGGCGATAGGTTTCTCAAACACCCCCGCCGCATCCAACTGTGCGATGTAAGCCCCAGCCACCTGCTTTTCTTGTTCTGTGGCATAAAACACCGCCGAGCGATATTGCGACCCCAGGTCATGGCCTTGACCATCCACCTGCGTGGGATCATGCGCCACCCCAAAGAACACCCGCAAAATCGCTCCGTAGCGGATCACCGCGGGGTCATAGGTCACCCGAATCACCTCGGCGTGTTGTGTTTTCCCCGCACTCACCTGTTCATAATGCGCTTGATCCGAGGCCCCGCCCGCATAGCCCGACTCCACCCTGCTCACCCCCGCAAGCTGCTCAAACACCGCCTCGGTGCACCAAAAACAGCCGCCCGCCAAAACCACCTTGGCCTCCACCGCCTCTTGCCCTTCAACGACCGCAATCTCCAACGGTTTCGCGGGCAACGGAAGATCAGACGCCGCATGCACAGCACGATGACACGAAAAACCCGATGAAGCCGCAACCATCATCAAAACTCCAACTTGAAAACCACGCCAACGAACTGAATTATAACGCTCACCCATCATCTAAAGAGCTCCAATGCTACAACCACCATGCGAATTTCTTGCCATCCAAAAACGTCCGAAAATCACCTTCACCTGCGACACCCATACCAAACGACCTTTTGAGGGTTCATCCGCGTCGTTTCAAGGGAAACCCGATGATACACTGCATCGCATGAATCCAAGACGCTCAAATTCAGGCCGAAGCGGCGGCTACTCCAACAGTTCGCGTGGGGGCAGTTTTCGAAGCAACAGCTCACGCGGGAGCGGACCACCAAGCGGTGCAAGGCGCAACAAAGCCCCCGATTTGCCCATGCTTCTCGGCGAACCCTCACCTTCGCTGGCCAAAATCAAAACCATGAACATGGTTAAGCTCGAAGCCAAAATTCAATCGCTACGCGAAGAACGCACACGCATGCAAGCCAAGCTCGAAAAACTTCAAGTGCGCGACCCCCTGCCCGCCGACAAAATCAAACTCGGCCACGACACCATTGAACGGCTCAACGCCCTTGAAGCATTTGCCACCGACAAACTGCGTGGCAAAGCCGAACGCAAAGCCGAACGCGAACAACGCAGTCGCTAGCGCACCGTCAAGACTTATTTCTAGGGTTGAGTGTCTTACTTAGAAAACAGTTGGGTAAACGGTGCCACGGTAGGCTGGATCCGCAAGCACACTCAACATATTGACCCTAAAATGCAACCTTGACATCGCTTTACTGCTTGCCCCAATTGCTTCACCTCCGGAATATCACTTCCGTTTTTTTCACTCCACAGGAGCCTCCCATGCCCGTCGCCAAAATCACCGAAATCATCGCATCGTCCAACAAAAGCTTCGACGACGCCCTCAAGCAAGGCGTCAAACGCGCCTGCAAAACCCTTAAAAATGTCAAGGGCGCTTGGGTGCAAGACCAACACGTGATCATCGAAAAAGGCAAAGTCGTCGAATACCGCGTGCACCTCAAGCTCACCTTCGTCCTCAAAGACTAATGCACCGTCAAGACTTAATTTTAAGGCTAAGCCTTCTGGGCAAACGGTGCGGGCTCCGCCCACGACGGGATGGATCCGCAAGGCAAACGCATCGCGTTACCTTAAAAACCGACCTTGAATAGCACTCGCTTTGAGCCAACGCCGCGACACGCCCATTGGCATCGCAATAAAAACACCCACAAAAAAGAGGCTGCGACTTATGTCGCAGCCTCTTTTTTATTCAATCACCAGATGCTGAATTCACACGATTTCACCCAAGCGATTCAAGGCGTTTAAGAGCCTCGCGCTTGCCCAGCGTGCGTATGTCGTTCCATGCCTGCAATTGCTTGGTACGCGGGGCCGAACCGCCTTTTTCCCAATTGTAAATCGTCAACTGCGTCACCCCCACCAACAAACCGTAGTCTGCGGCACTTAAGCCCAACTTTTTGCGATGCTTTTTAACCCAGCCCGCACTAAAACGCGGTCGCAAGCCATCCTCTTCTTCGCTTGCGATCGCCGCCCTCGTCGATTGCCCCTTACCCAGCTTGTTGAGACGACGCTCCAGCTGATTCAACTGCTTCTTGAGCGTAGCAATATCTGCGCGATAACGCGCCGCAGCTTGGTGCAACGACTGGGTCTGAATCTTGATCTCTTTGCGAGCCAATCGACGGATTTCCTCGCCCAAAACAACATTTAAACTTGGCATGTTTTTCCTTGCTTTCGATTCCACAGAACACTTCAAATGGGCCAAAAAACACCTTTCAGCCACTCTTGTCAGCCCACTTGTACAAAACTGAAACGACAGATTACCAAACATTACTTGAAACGTAAAAAAAAGCCCTGTCGCCCCGCAGCCTTTTTTTGACCGCCCTTCTCACACCCCAATGGCCAAAAGCCTCAAAAACAGCCGATATCACCCTTCTCATGGCACCCCAAACCCCCTTCCCACAAGGTCTTCGGCCTTGGCAGCGTCGCCTGCACGACATTATCTTCGAAGCCGAAACCCCTGCCGGCAAGCTGTTTGACGTGGTTCTTTTACTGGCCATCGTCGCCAGTGTGATCGCAGTGATTCTCGAAAGCGTCGCCCCCATTCGCGAGCGCTATGGCCCCGCACTGCTGGCCATCGAATGGGGCTTCACCATTCTTTTCACCGCAGAATATGTGCTTCGACTCCTGTGCGTTGCACGGCCGCGTCGCTATGCGCTGAGTTTCTTTGGCATTGTCGACCTCTTGGCCATTTTGCCCACCTACGCCAGTCTCCTTATTCCCAATTCGCAAGAGCTTTTGGTCATCCGAGCCCTGCGTCTTCTTCGCGTTTTCCGGGTTTTCAAACTTGGCCGGTTCATCGGCGAAGCCGAGGCCCTGATGGCGGGCATTCGCCAAAGCCGCGAAAAAATTGTGGTGTTTTTAACCACCATCATCACCTCGGTGGTCATCATGGGCTCGCTCATGCACTTCATCGAAGGCAAAGTTAACCCTGGCTTTTCCGACATTCCCCACGGCATTTACTGGGCCGTGGTCACCATGACCACCGTGGGCTATGGCGACATCAGCCCCATCACCGTGCCCGGAAAATTCATCGCCGCCACCATGATGGTCTTTGGCTACAGCCTTCTCATTGTGCCCACGGGCATCATCAGCGCCGAAATGGCAAGCGGCGCCCGCCACCACAACACCGAATCATGCCCCCACTGCATCAAAGAAGGCCACGCTCCCAAAGCCCGCTTTTGCGACCGCTGCGGCGGCGGTTTAAATCAGGAACATGACAACGCCGGTTAAACATTGGACGACAGCGATCCAAGTGTCCCTCGCCTCTTTTAACCATTCATATCCGGACGGCGTCTGCCGCGCTTCGTCTCGCCCCGCTGTTTTTTCGCCGTCAACCGGCGCTGCACGGCCCCGCGCGATGGCCGTGTTTTGCGTCGCACCGGCGGACGGTGCAGTGCCAAAAGAAGCACCTGCCGAAGGCGGTCTAAACACGCCCGACGATTCGCCAATTGACTGCGTGAATCACCCGCATGAATCACCAGCCGATCGGGATTCATGGCGTGATAACGTGATGCCACCGTGCGCAAGCGATCCATCGCATGCCACGGAAGCACCCGCGCCAAATCATCAAACGCAACGGTGAGTGTTGCCCGCGTGTTCACCTTGTTCACATTTTGCCCCCCCGGGCCCGACGCCCGCGAAAACACAAAACGCAGCGCCGCAGACGGCAACGACCGCCCCGGGGCGACGGTCAAGGCATCCGACGGTTCGTCAGGTGTCGGGGTTGAATCAGGAACGCAAGGCATCTCACCCATTCAAACAAAAAAAACACTTGGGCACAATGGCTTTCCCTTAAAACATGCATAAAAAACATGCCCATGGCGCTAAAACTGCGATGCTACCTCAGGCCGACGCGCCCAACTCACGCGGGGGTCTTCCACCCGTGACGCCGCCTTCTCATCAATTCCGCACCACTGTGTTACCTCATCAAACAACCAGCGGTTCACCGTTCGTTCGTGGCTCAAATTCAAAAAGTGCCCAGCCCCGGGAACCACCACATCGGCATCTTCCAACCCGCCTGAAATAATTCGATCGGCCGCGCCATGAATCTGTTTCACCGGCACCACGCCAGCATCCTCCGCAGCTTCCGCAGGCCCATGCCAATCCACGCACACCTGCACGCCCCACTGCAAGCGATCAGCGTTTGCATCCATCATCATCTGGCACAACAACCGACGGCCATCATCGTCTTGGGCGTCATACAAACTTGTCGGCACCATCAAACCGCGTGCGACCCACCGCAGCACCTTCGGACGGTCCACCCACTGAGCCAACATCGCGCCCCATTGGGCAAACCGCGACACCGTCCCGCCCCGCTGGGCCGATCCCATCAACAACAAGCCTTGCGGCGGACGTGGAAAATAAGCCAGCATCTCTTGAGCCACCATGCCCCCCATCGATGATCCTGCTAAAAACCAAGGCTGATTTGAATCCAGCTTCGCCACATGTTCGGTGTGCAACGCATGGGCCCACCGCCGGGCATACCCCTGCAATGTTTCGCGCCCGCTCCCATGAATCAACGCAGGCCAATCCGACGCAATCGCATTGGGTCCCAACGCACGGCATTGAGGACCAAACAACCGAGCGTCGGCCGCCAAGCCAGGCAACATAATCAACGGAGCTGGGAGAGTGAGTTCGCGCATGGCCAGAGTTTAAGGCCCAAGGGCAACGTGCGTGGGTCGCAAGTGGCGCTGTCCTAATAACCTTCTATAAAAATCTTGCCGCCACGTGACTTTATTCTTTGGTTAAAAACGAAAATGTTGCGTCTTCAAATCCCGGAAGATGTTCATGGCCAAAATCGGGATAAACCACAACATCCTTCTCTGCCGTAATTTTGTTGTACGCCGCAAATTGCGTCGACGGCGGGCAAGTGCGGTCCATCAATCCACAAGCCATCAACGTGCGGGCTTTAATTCGCGGCGCAAGGTGCTGCACATCGATATAGCCCAACCGACGAAACCACTCGGCCTCGCGCTCGTGCTTCGGGTCGCGTAAACGAAAGAATTGCTTCAATTCGTGATACGCCCCGTCGACCATGTCCATTTCCCACACCCGTTGATAATCACTCAAAAACGGATACACCAATGCAATGCGTGCCACCCGAGGTTCCAACGCGGCGCAGGCCAACGTCAGCGCCCCGCCTTGCGATCCTCCCCGGGCCATCACCCGCGTGGAGTCCACGTCGTCCATGTCCATCACCAAGCCTGCCAACTGCGCGGCGTCTAAGAAAATCGAACGAAACAAAAGTTTTTCTTCGCTGTCTTCTAAGCCACGAATAATGTGCCCCGACTGCGTATTGCCCCGCACGCCGCCCACATCTTCACTACGCCCCCCCTGCCCGCGGCAATCCAACGACACCACCACAAAGCCTGCCATGGCCCAGCTCAAGTAATTCGCCCACTCGCCACTATCGCAGGTGTAACCATGAAATTGCACCATCGCAGGGCGGCCACCTGCTGGCGCATCACCCGCAGGCCGCAAGCACTTGGCATACACCCGAGCGCCATCCACTCCCGTAAAGGTCAAATCAAAGCATTCCACCAAGGGCGTTTGAAATGCAGCCCGATCCAACCGCATGTCGGCGTCAATCGCCTTCATTTCGCCCAACGCCCGCTCCCAATACGCATCAAAATCATCGGGCCGCGGGTTGCGTCCCTTATAGGAGCGAAGCTCTTCAAGCGGCATATCAACAAGCGGCATGGGCAATATCCAAAAAAGTACGGGAGGGGCGAACAGACGCAACACTTTACCCTGCAATCCCCACTTGGCCATTGCATCTGCCTGCCCATGCTAAAGTTGAGCCATGACCGAACTCACCGGACAACTTATCCCCGGCGATCACCACTTGGCCATTGCCGTGGGACGCTTTAATGAATTCGTCACCGAAGAGCTTTTACGCGGCGCCCGCAGCACATGGGCCCAGCTGGGCGGCAGCGACGACAAACTCACCGTGGTGCGTGTACCCGGCAGCTTCGAACTGCCCGTCACCGCCCTTAAACTCGCCGAAAGCAAGCAATACGCCGCCGTTATTTGCCTGGGCTGCGTCATTCGCGGTGAAACCGACCACTATGACCACGTGGTCGAACAAACCGCCAAAGGCATCAAAGACGTCAACGTCAACACCGGCGTGCCCTGCATTTTTGGCGTGCTCACCTGCGACACCCTCGAACAAGCCATCCACCGCGCCGGAGCCAAAATGGGCAATGCCGGGCGCTCTGCCGTGATGACCGCTGTGGAAATGGCCAATTTGATTGTGCAGATTGAAGGGGCCTAACGAAGAAACCTAAGAACACACCTGAGCATTCAGGCCGCCTTCAAGCCCGCGCAGGCGGGGGTCTAGCGAAAAAACATCTGGATTCCCGCCTTCGCGAGAATGACGGTGTGCGCGAAGAGAACTTAAATGCGTTCCTCTTGAGCCCAAGCCGACGGTAGGCTTCTCATACCACGTTCTTACTTACCGCTAAACTACTCCTTCCTCCCAAACTTCTTTGCCTCCCCGCCCCTATCCAGCCCACCCATGAGTCGTACCGCCATCCGCCGCCTTGCCATGCAGGTGCTTTTTCAAATCGACGCCACTGGCGACACCGACGCCACCGACATTTTCGACGGCCTCGACACCGACCACGACCCCTTGGCCGTTCGACAAGCCGCCGTCAAACTGGCCCTTGCCGCGTGGGCCGACCACGACAACGCCGACACCCAAGTGGCCCAACTCACCCCCGAATGGCCCACCCACCGCCAGCCTCCGGTCGACCGCGCCATCTTGCGATTGGCATGGCACGAAATGATTCGCGGCATCGCGCCAGGCAAAGTCGTCATCAATGAATCAGTCAACCTCGCCAAAGACTTCAGCAGTCCCAAATCGCCCAGCTTTATCAACGGCGTGCTTGACAAAATCATGAAAAGCAGCGACATGCCCGAAGAAACCACCCCTCAACCCGACGCTGGCGAGTGGCTAGACGATGCGGCCGACACCCCATCATCACCTGACTAACAACGCCCCCACATATTCACGCCCGCCCACGGTCCCCAGCCTCGCGGCCGCTTGCCACCCCCCAACCACACACGCCACCCATGGCCCTTTTCAAATCTGCCTTCAAAAAACTCTCCGGCGCCTTGGGCAAAACCCGTGAAGGCTCCGTGAAAACCTTGCGCACCTTGCTCACCGGCAAGGCGCTAAGCGCCGAACTGCTGCACGAGCTCGAACGAGCCATGATCCAAGCCGACATCGGCGTTAAAACCTCCATCGAACTACGCAAAGACATTCAAGCCGGCTGGGAACGCGGCGAAATTGCCGATGGCGACGCCGCCCTAACATTCCTTAAAGACCAACTCACCGCCTATTACCCCCAAGCCGACCGCACACTCAACTTTGCCCAGCCTGGCACCGGGCCCACAGTCATTCTTGTGGCAGGCATCAACGGCGCAGGCAAAACCACCAGCATTGCCAAACTGTGCAACATGCTTCGAAAAGACGGCAAAAGCGTCTTGCTCGCCGCCTGCGACACCTTCCGCGCCGCCGCAGTGGAACAACTTGAAGTGTGGTCGGGCCGCCTAGGCGTCGACGTGGTCAAAGGCCAACAAGGGGGCGACCCCGCCGCCGTGGCCTTCGATGCCGCTGCGGCGGCCGTGGCTCGCAATGTCGACGTACTCATCATCGACACCGCCGGTCGCCTGCACACGCAAGGGCCGCTCATGGATCAACTTTCTAAAATCCAACGGGTGGTGCAAAAACAAATTCCCGACGCCCCCCACGAAGTTCTTTTGGTGCTCGATGCCACCACCGGCCAAAACGGGATCAACCAGGCCAAAGTTTTCTCTGAAGCCATCGATGTCACCGGCCTCTTTTTAAGCAAGCTCGACGGCAGCGCTCGCGGCGGCATTGTCATCGCCATTCGCGAAGCCATCGCCGTGCCCGTCAAATTCATTGGCGTGGGTGAAACCCCCGACGACGTCCAGCCCTTTGACCCTGAACAATTTGTCGAAGCCATGTTTGCCGTGTAAGAACGTGTATGAAAAGTCTGTCGTCGGCCCGAGCCCGATTCAGCGGACCGGTTGGCAAGGAGGTCGAAGCAGGCGGCCCCGCTGCGGGCTGGCGATGCAGACCGACGCAGTTCCGCCGGTTCGCTAGACAGGCAAAGCCAGACAGGGTTCTCATACACGTTCTACCGAATGCATCACCCCTTGGCCACATCAGAGCGGCTACCCTATTGCCATGAGCGAACTCGAAACGCCCGCACCTGCTGCTGCCACCGCTGCCCCCAACGCCCACCCGCGTCGGCATCGCCCACCGGCCCAAAACCCCGGACTCTGGAAAGGCTGGATTCGCCCTTTTCTCGTGGTCATTCTCGTGGTCACCGCCCTGCGTTCGTCGCTGGTCGACTGGAACGACGTGCCCACCGGCTCAATGATTCCCACCATCGCCATTGGCGATCGCATTGTCGTCAACAAATTGGCCTACGGTTTCAACCCCCCTTTCAATGGCCCCAAACTCACCATTCCCTTGGTCAACATTGAATGGGACAACCCCGCCGACACCCTGCCGGGGTTCTATTGGTCCTCTCCCAAACGCAGCGACATCGTCACATTTTGGAAACCCAGCACCCAACAACTGGTCTATGAAGCCGCCAAACGCAAAGGTCTCGCCGAAGCCGAAGCTCGCGATATTTCTGCCGCCTCCAAATACAGCGGTGGCACCCGCATGATCAAACGCGTCGTTGCCATTGCAGGCGACGTCATCAGCATGAAACCCGCCACCCTCGACCACAACGGCAAACCCTACCGCTACAGCAGCCTCACCCTCAACGACGAAACCGCCACCTACCACTTCGACGACCACGACCAACTTGTCGAAACACTTTTAGGCGACACCCGCATCATTCGCTACATCCGCAACCCCGATATCCGCCGACTCGATGAAGTAAAAAACGGCCCGCCTTCCGCCTGGGCCGTCACCTTTGGCCCCTTCACCGTGCCCGAAGGGCGCTGCCTGATGATTGGCGACAACCGCGACAACTCCGCCGACGGCCGCCAATTTGGTCCCGTTGAAATCAGCCAAATCACCGGCAAAGCCAAGTTTGTCGCCGCCTCATTCGACGGCAGCTTTTTAAGCCCCGTGTGGAGCCGCTTCTTCAAAAGCCTCAACTTTTAAGCTTGATTTTCGCAGCAATCGTTCGCAGATTTCTAAAAGCATGTTTGCAAGGTGCAACTCGGGTGCCACTCCGGCGCGAAATCTCCGGCCCGCCCCGTTCCAACACCCTCCATCATTCCCGCGCAGGCGGAAATGACAAAAAACCCTCTCGTGCCTTTCTTCGTGCCTTTGAGCCTTCGCGTTTGCTTTGCGGGTGTAAAACTGCAAACCATTACAAAGAGCGTCTTACTGACTGCCTTGCCTTCCTTGGCGTCTTGGCGTCTCTGCGCCTTGGCGTAAAACATCTCGCCCAAGACGTATTCACTCACCCCCTACCTCCAAGCCATTTTCCAAAAACGTCTTCACCGGCAACTCCCCCAAGTCCAACGGCTCGTCGGTCACCCCACCCGGAATTGGCGGCATACTAAAGCTGTGATTCACCGAAGCATATTTCACCCATTCAGATTCCCCATCCCCCTTCTTCAAAGACTGCCCATACACCTCAAGAATCATCCTGTAATCCCCTTCCAAAATATCAAAAAATTTAAAGTTCCCCTCTGCATCAAGCATCGCATGCATCGCTTGGTATTCCATGGTCACGGCTTTCGGCCTGCCAAATCCCAACACACTTAACAGCGACGGCGACTCCCTTACACGGTGGATCAAAACCATCCGGTTTACACCATCAAACATCTCGGCGTCGGCTCGAGGAATGTTCTGAGGAATTGAAATATGCCCCATCACCGGCCGCCCCACACCGCCGAGGGTCACCGTCGATGTTTCACCAGGCTCCACCTCCACCTGAACCGAATTCGATGAAGCTGACATGCCTGCATCCCCACCCACATGCCGCCCAATACTCATTTTTTGAGGCACGACTCGCTCAATCACAAACTGTCCGACAGCATCTGCCACCACGTCATATTCAAACATTACCTGCGGATCATTCATGCCCCATCCTGAACGATCACCCGTCACCATGACTGCGATTTTCACGCCTGCATCCACTTGCGTTCCCCGACGCACCTCACCCTCCACCCGGCCCCACGCTTCGAGCACCAGATCAGGAACCTCTTCTCCCACTTGCCCAACGACCACGACCATCCCCTCGTCGCTCAGCACCGCCAAGGTGTACGCCTCATCCGCAGGTGTTGGCATCGTAAAACGCCCCTCCTCATCCGTGACGACCGCCGAATCGTCATCCTCAAACGATTCAACATGCCGACCGTTTTGAATATGAATCCATTGCCCCCCCGTCGCTACATACACCTGAGCTCCCACCACCGCTTGGCCTTGAGCGTCCACCACACGTCCGGCCAATCCCGCGTCTGTCTTCAATGCCACATCAAAAACCAGCGTGCGTTCCACACCCGAAGAGGCATACCCCGGCGACACCATGGGCGCATACCCCGGCGCCTTCACCACCACATGATGCAAAAGATAAGGCGAGTCAAAAGACATTTCATAATCCCCGCCTTCAAACACCGCTTCTCGCCACGCTTGCTGCTGCATGTCGCCATCTTCGTAATACACCATCCCCGGTGTCACAACCCCATGCTCAATCACCTCGCCCGTTTCTGCATCGGTTACGCGGCCTCGCACCACCAAGGGCGCGAGCATAACGGTCTCGTGAGGCTCTTCTTGTGCCGCAAGCATCAAATCATTCACCTGCATACGACCTTCGTCATACAAACGAAACGTCAAGGCATTGGCTGGCGCATCAAGCCAGCGCCATTCCCCCGTCTCATCAGTTTCTGTTTCAAATTCCAAAAGTTGATCGCCATCCCAACTGGCCAACGACACACCCACACCTTCCAAGGGTTCGCCCGCTTCATCCACCACACGCCCGCGCAATAAATGAGCCTCCCCCAACGTCACGGTGCCCACCTCCACCACATCGCGATCTTCTTTTAGATTCAACCGCTGCTTGTGCGGCCCATTCCCCGGCGCCGTTGCCAACAGCGTAAACCGTCCCGGCCTCGCATTCGAAAACAAAAACGCGCCGGTGTCATCAGCCTCCACGTCAAGCGCCGAATCACCCCACCGCCTCACCCCCAAACGCAACGTGGCATGGGGCACAGGCTCCCCTTTGGCATCCACCACCACACCGCGCACGGTGATGCCCCGTTCCATCACCAGCGCAGCCGTTTCATCACGCAACGCCTCATCCAAAGGTTTTTCTCGATCGCCATAACCTTCGTCAGACAAAAAAGCTGCGTGTGACACTTTCAAACGCAGCCCGTTTAAATCTTCAGGTACAAAATCAGCCTGCCATTTTCCTTCGTCGTTGGTTTCCACCCACTGATCGTCAATGTCCATCTGAATCGCCGCGTCCGCGTCTTCTTCCCAATCCAAAAACACCCGCGCGCGAGCAATGGGGCTCCCCTCTTCGTCGGTCACTTTTCCACCAATCACCGTGGCCTCAGGCAACGCCAAGTCAAATGATTCTGGCAGCGTTTCACCTTTATCAAGGTTCCGCCATTGCGCCGCCATGGGCACCCAACCCCCCGACGAAGCCCGCACACTCACACGACGCGCATCGCCCGGCACCTGCAACATCACCTCGCCACGTTCATTGGTAATGCGCGCATCACGGCCATTGCCCACCCATGCCGTCACTTCAATTCCTGGCATGGGTTCATTGGACCAAGCATCCAACACCCGCACCGTAAAGTCGCGATACGTCGGCGGCGTGTCCGTTTCTTTTTGAACCTCGGCCCAAGCCGAAAAACTCCAAAGAACCGCCAATCCAAAAAACAAAACACGTTTCATCGCAGAACCTCGAAAGAAAACAGAAAGAGCAGAGTGTCGGAAAAACACCGTACGCCATACCCTACACCCTAACATCGAAGGGGCTGAGGAAAAGGCAAATAGCAGTTAGCAAGATGCAGATGAAAAACAATCCAAACACACCCCCACACCCCGCCCCCACCGCATTGCTAACTGCTAATCCCTAATTGCTAATTGCTAA
>JAZGFZ010000178.1:0-8022 GCA_036480015.1 Algisphaera sp.
GAAAGACAGGGAATAAACCTGACGGCTTCTTAATCTTTTCGCTCAGCCCCCGATTCACCCAAACGCCTTTGCTTGAAGAAACGGCTGTAAGGCGTCGCGATTGTCTTACGTGTCACTTCAAAAAGAGCCTCTCCACCTGGCACTGAGTATCGCACGCATACCAAAGAGCAAAAGTGTTCTTGTTGGCTTTCTTGTCTTCCTTGGCGCCTTGGCGTCTTGGCGTAAAGATCCTCCGCGATGCTTCCTCACTCAGGGCAGTGAACAGTTACGAAATAGCCTCGCCCAATTCTTACGCCGCGCCGCGTTTTGTGGGGGCTTCAATCACACCCAGTTCATCCAGTTCGGCGTCCACCGTTCGACTGTCGAGCGCCTCGCCAATTCGCGCTAAAAGCGTTTCAAACGAAAAAGATGATTTTAGCACGTAGCCGTTGATTCCCAACTGCGCGGCGTGTGTGATGGACTCTCGGTCTGACGTGTCGGTCAGCATGATGACGGGCATATGAGACGACCGCGGGTCGGCTCGCAAGGCGAGCAAGGTGTCAATCCCCCCCAACACAGGCATGGAAATGTCTAAAAGAATCAGGTCGGGAACCTTTTGAATCACCATGTCAAGGCATTGTCGCCCATTTTCAGCGGTGGTCACCATGTGGCCGTGCCGACGTAATGCATCGGCCACGGGATCACGAAACACCGCAAGGTCATCCACAATGAGAATTTCAGACATGATGTTTCCTTGATTCACAGAACGCGATCAATGCAACCGCTTTCACTATTTCATCGGATGGCATCAACGTGGACGTAACCAAAATACAAAAAACATCCTTGCTAAAACCATGCTGGGTTATCGGATGCAATGCTTTTGATTTGAGCGAGGCCCACGATTGGCCGAACGTTCATCAATAAGTGAACTTCTTTTGTTCGACGTCACGCCCCAGGCTCCACCCCCGTGTTTATCCCCACTTTCCTTCCCCCTATCCGCGTCAACTTCCTCACGCTTCGCGTCACACGCTGTTGTGCGCATGCTCTTTTACAGGCCAGTTTGTTGACCTTTTTGGCCCTCGCAGGCTGCCGTCCCGCAGCGGATTCTTCTCAAACGTCCGCTTCGCAAAAAGAAACACTGCTGAACACGTCGGGGTCTATCACCATGCTCGCCCCGGTCAGCCTTCAGGGCCAGGCCTATCAAGCCGTTGTACCCAAAGCCCGCTTTCAGCATGTGGGCGGTGAAAGCGACCGTGGCTTGGTCGATTTAATCGCGGGCGATGCCGACATCGCTCGGGTGTCGCGCCCTCTCACAGCCCAAGACTACGAGCAAGCACGCCGTGCAGGCGTCACCCTTCGACCTTACACCTTGGGCTTCGATGCTGTGACCGTGGTGGTTCACCCTGACCGGGCCAAGGATCTCGCGTATCTCACGCCGCAAATCGCCCGAAAAATCTTTTTAACCGGTGAAATCAACACGTGGGCACAGCTTGGCGTGTTGCATGACGCGGCCCCACTTCTTCAGGCTTGCGCAGGGCCCGAAACCTCAGGCAGCACCCAGTTTTTTTACCGGTCGGTCGCACAACCTCAAGACCCCTCTTTAAACCCACGTGTTCAGAGACTCGAAAAAATCCATCACGTTATGTTGGCGGTCGCCAACAACCCTTGGGCAATGGGTGTGGTTCCACTCAGCCTGATCGACCTCACGCAAAACACCCTGCATCCCTTGCCCATCACCAATGCCAAAGGCCGCGCGATTCAACCACATCCCGAGACCGTTCGCGACCGAACCTACCCGTGGTCACGACCGCTTAATGCTGTGGTCTGTGTTCCCGTCACTCCCCCAATCGCCCGGTTTCTTGATTTTTCACTGAGCCATAAAGGGCAACAAGCCGCATTGCCGGCGGGTATTTCATCGGTTCGCTCAACGATGCCCGGTTCACATTCAGATAAAAATCAAAGTCAAGCACCCAAGGCTCCTCTCGCTTCGGGAGCTCCCTTGTGAACACGTTGCGTGCCCGACTTTCAAATCACCACGCATGGATCACCACCGCTCTGTTGGCTGCGGTGTTTATCACCTGCACGGGCCAGCAAGCTTGGTATTCCATTCAATCGCACCAATCCGATGCGGCGGTTGAGGCAACCCGCATCGACCAAGCGGCATTCTCGCAATACATCGTGGGTTTCGAACACCAAATTCAAGGGCTTTTTTATCAACTGGATCGTAATTTTGACGAGGCCGCAGCACGCCAAGAAGTGGGCCGTCATTTCTGCCAATCAGCCCTTGAGACACTCAAAAACAGCCGTGATTTTCCTTCCGATCAATTGAACGCCCTGCACGACGCTGAGACAGAGTTAACCCACTGGTTTACGGTTGCCCAACAGTCAGATCGGGTTTTATCTGGCGATGCCAACCAACATCATCTACAACTTGCCTCCACCGCCCAAGCCCTTGCCGAATCAATCGAACTCAAAGCCACCTGGCTCACCCACGAACTCGATCAAAAAATGACACAGGTCATTACCAAACGCACACGCGACAATCAACATCGCTCATGGATGACCTTTGGACTCATGGGCCTTCTCACCCTCATGACCGCCCTCTTCATTGGACGGCTCACCCGACGTCTTACCGCCGAACGGTTGTTTGCCAAACACATTGTCGACAACAGCCCGTATGCCATTCTTTGGAAAGACACCGCCGGTCGGCTCTTGGGCTACAACAACGTATTCGCCAAAATCGTGGGTTTGAGCAATCTTCAAGAAGGCCTGGGAAAAACCTCGCGTGATTTGGGCATGCGGCCCGAAGACTGCCGCGTGTTTGACGCACAAGCTCAATACGTCATCGATAGCGGCAAGCCCTTACTCAACATACGAGAATACCTTGGCCCACCCGAAAACCGACAGTGGTTAAGAATAAGCCGGGTTCCCATGGTTGACGTTAACAACCAAATCACGGGGGTTCTTTTTAACTTCACCGACGAAACCACACTCAAAGCTTCCGAAGATCACATGGTCGAAATGACTGATCGCTTTGCCATGGGGCTTAACGCCGCCCATGCAGGCGAATGGGAATGGGATTTAAAAACCGGCGATGTTGAGTTCAGCGATCGTTGGCTTAGCCTCATCGGACGCAATCGCGATGAAGTCGTTCCGCACATCGAAACATGGCGAAGTTTGATTCACCCCGACGACCTGCCCTCGGTCGAAGAAGCACTCGAAGAACACTTTTCTGGAAACACCGAAGAATACCGATCAGAGCATCGACTTAAACAACCCCACGGCGGGTATCGCTGGAGCCTAAGCTGCGGCCGCATTGTCGAACACAACACCCAAGGGCAACCCGTTCGTATGCAGGGCCTTAACTTGGACATTGAACCTGCCAAGCAAGCCGAAGAAGCCTTGCGGGCCATCGCCAAACGGGCCGACGCCGCCAACGAAGCGAAAAGCACTTTTTTGGCCACCATGAGCCACGAACTACGCACCCCCCTCAGCGGTGTCATTGGCATGGCCGAACTTTTGGCCGACACGCCTTTGAATGCACGGCAACGCAGCTTTGTCGAAACCTGTCGGCAAAGTGGCACGTTGCTTCTTAATCTGATTAACAACCTGCTTGATTTTTCCAAAATTGAAGCAGGCCACCTTGAGCTAGAACACCGCCCCTTTTCGGTGAGCCGTTGTGTCAAATCCACCGCGTCGGTCATGGCGGTTCATGCCCATCGCAAACACATTGAGCTAGACATTAACCTTGCTCCCGACCTGCCGGCAATGGTCGTGGGTGACAGCAACCGCCTGCGCCAAGTGCTGGTGAACTTGGTGGCCAATGCCATCAAATTCACCGAGTCAGGTCGCGTCAAACTTTGGGTTGAACCTGCAACATGTTACGACCCCAACCACACCGCCATTCGATTTTCGGTCATCGACACAGGCATGGGCATTCCCAAAGACAAACAGGAATCGCTGTTTAAACCTTTTGTTCAAACCGACGCCTCCATCACCCGTCGTTATGGCGGCACCGGTTTGGGATTGGCCATTAGCCAAGCCCTTGTAAAAGCCATGGGCGGCACCCTTGCCGTCGAAAGCGAATTGGGCCACGGCTCCACTTTTTCATTCACCATTCAAATGATTCGCTGCGCGGGCCCCGCAAACAACCCCAGCCCCGCAGATTTAAACCGCCTAACCGGCCGAGCATGTGTTCTTGCCGCCAACCCCATCGACCAACAGCGTCATACCCAAACCCTAGCTGACGCAGGTATGAAAGTCGTCGCCTTTACCACATGGAACGACATTCAAGATCACAGCGAGCCTTTCGATTTATTGTTGGTTGATTTGCCTGCAGAAGATCCCGAGACTTCCGCAAAATCCATTGAAAATTTGCCTGCGCATGCACCGGCCTTGCGACTCATACTCACTCCCGTGACCTTCAACACCACCTCGCTTATCGCATTGCCTGGAACCGTGGCCATCACCAAGCCTTGCGATTCACTTCAAGTGGTTCATGAAGCGTCAGAGCTTCTTCGACACCAAGGTGATGAAAACTTGCACGTCACGCATACAACCCCAGACACCAACCTGCATGACGAGCCACTCGAAACCAACGATCATATTTCAGTGTTGGTGGTTGAAGACGACGCAACCAACCGACTGTATCTCGGTGAGTTGCTGCGGCGTCAAGGCGTGGCCTGCACCTTTGCCGTCGATGGGCAAGAAGCGGTGGATCGATTTATCGAGCGACTCGACACTCTTGACGCTCTTGACGATACCGGCGATCTTGACGCTACCGACGCTACCGACGAGAACTATCAACTTGTCTTGATGGACTACCACCTTCCCATCATGGATGGCTGGTGCGCCACCCGGCTCATCCGCGAGGCTGAGGCCACGCGTTCAACACATCCGGCTGTGATCTTGGGAATCACCGCAGGCGGCAGTGAAGACGATCGCACCGCGGGCGAAGAAGCGGGGCTCAATGGCTGGCTTCACAAACCCATCGTCCCCGCCGATCTCACCGCGGCACTTGTCCAACACCTCACCAGCCACCGTCCGCAAACCCCGACTTCAGACATCGCGGCCAACAACCCGTCTGTTCCATCCACCCCACCCGAACTTGCTCCACCCCTTGATGTCCAAGCCGCCCTCGAACGCTGCATGGGCGACACCGATTTCCTTGCGGCCATGCTCGACAGTTTTGCCGATCAAATCCCCGAGCGAATCGAAGAACTGAACACCCACGCCCAAGATGGGAATGTGGCTGCGGTGGGCTGCATTGCCCACGCCATTAAAGGCGCTGCAGGATTGGTCACCGCCTTTACCTTGCGCGAACTCGCCGCCACCTGCGAAGCCTTGGGCACTCATCAAGACACCAATCTCACCGAACTCCGCGACTTGGTTCAGGGCATCACGCAAGAATCACAACGTTGTTTAGAGCATGTCAAGCGTGTCCGTCAAGCAGATTGGCCTGAAAAACCCAAGCAATAGCAAAAACCTTTTTGTCATTTAACGCTCGGATTTCCCACTTTCGCGTTTTTGCCCGACACTTCATGGCTTATTTTTTTCAATGCGTCACACGCATAAGCCACCTCTTGCATCGTGGTAAAAGGCCCAAAGCTCAATCGCGTGGTGCCTCCCGCCGCATGGGTGCCCACTGTTTTGTGGGCCAACGGCGCACAATGAATCCCCGCCCGTGTTAACAAACCAAACGCTTGCTCCAGCCGCTGGGCCAAGCTCAACGCATCGTCACACCCTTCGATTCGCACCGAAAACACAGCGCATCGGTCTGCCACCCCAAGGGGCCCGTACAACGTCAAGCCCGTCATACCTGACAGCCCCTCAATCATTTGACGAATCAATTTCTGTTCATGCGCCCACAACGTGTCCACCCCGCGATCCAAAATGTATTTCACTCCTTCGCTAAGCCCAATGATGCCAATGGCATTGTGACTGCCCGATTCAAAACGGTCGGGCATAAAATCGGGCTGCACATCCAAATCAGATCGACTGCCCGTGCCACCTTCACGCACAGTCTGCATGTTTTTTTCAACGCCGGGTCGAATGTACAAAAACCCTGTGCCCAAAGGTCCCAACAATCCTTTGTGTCCCGGAGCTGCTAATAAATCAATGTTGTCGGCTTGCACATCAATGGGCACATGCCCTGCCGTTTGCGCCGCATCGACCAAAAACGGAACCGCCAATTCGCGGGCGATTTTCCCAATGGCCGCGATGGGCTGCAAGGTTCCTGTCACATTCGAACCATGGACACAAGCAATCAATCGCGTGTTGGGACGCACGGCCTTGCGAATGTCTTGCGGATCCACCAACCCTGTTTGCGGATCACACGCCACACGCGTTTGTTCAATTTCGCCGCGCTGCTCCATGGCGTTATAGGGCCGAAGCACCGAATTGTGATCCAGCCACGTGGTCACCACATGGTCACCAGGTCGCACCAATCCACGAATAGCCAAATTCAGCGCATCGGTGGTGTTCAACGTAAAAATGACATGGTCGGGCGACTCACCATGAAGCAATTGATTGATCCGCTCGCGACACGTTTGCAGAAGCGCAGCCGATTTTTGAGCCTCGGCATAGGCCCCACGCCCAGGCGACGCCCCCAAGTGCGTTTGATAATGAACCATGGCATCCACCACCGCCTGAGGCTTGGGAAAGCTGGTGGCAGAGTGGTCCATGTAAATACGATTCAAAGCAGCCATAGATCGATTGTAAGGCCAGAACCAAACACTGGTGGAAGCCTCTAAACGCTTCAAAATCCCAACACCCCCTCAACCCTTCCTATTTTCACAAAAAGGGGTCAGGAGCCGTTTATCAAGAGCCGTTTCTGGTGCGCCTTGGTCATACGCCCCGCTCTTCATTAAAAAAACAGCCCGGCTTAAGCCGGGCTGTTTAACCAGATTTTATTCAAAGGTTCGCGTCTTGCTTTTTTAGCCCGCTCGACGGCGACGAAGCAAGGCCAATCCACCCAATGCCAGCACCGTTACCGTGGTGGGTTCAGGCACCAAGGTGTAACCATAAGCCAATACCAGTTGCTGAGCGTCTACCAAATCAACATCACGCCGCCTATTGTTTGGAAGCCCCACCCGCATCAATGGGTTGCTTGCCGAATTGGCCACATGACCAAGGTTACCCGTCGCCATGGCCACATTCAATCCGCCCGGATCAAAAACACCAGATGCATCAATCAGCGAACCCCACGGATCGGTTTGTGTTGGCGTGCCGAAACCATCGGCATAAAAACCATAGGTAAAGCCCAACATGTGCCCAATTTCATGTCGGGCCACCGACAACGCATCCCAATCTGAAAACGACTGATCCGACCCATCCAAGGGTGTTGCATCAAACCACAACGTATTGGCAGACGAAGACGTCATATGGTCTGCGTTAAAATGAATGGTGTGATTCACCGAATCCGACCAAGGCCGATTGTCATTACCCGAGTACCAGCCACTCCACTGCCCCAAATAACCATTTCCGGTTCCGGCATTGGTAAAGTCCACCGTCACATCAATCGGACCCGCACCTTCGGGGGTTGCGAGCAAGGCGGTCCAGTCGGCAATGGCTTGATCGAATACCCCGATGCGATCTGCCGTCCACGTTTGCCCCGCCGCATTCACATAGGTGGGGTTAATCACCAACGCCATGGCAGGGGACACAGCCACGGCGGCAACCAGTGTGGCGACGCTCAAAAGAGATGTTTTTTTAAAGGACATACTGATTTTTTCCAAGATCGGGGGGACATTAAAAAGGCATGCTCTTTTACTGAACAATTCTTGAAGAGTCGAAACCACGCAAAGTCTACCTCTGCAAGAAGGTCAAGCACGGAAATTTCACCCAAAACCGTTTTTTCCAAGCGGGAATCCCACTCGAACCGCGACCGTTTTCACACGCAATTAAGCGACTTCTCCCTACCTTGTTCACAAAAAGGGCTCAAGTGCCGTTTCTGGTGCGCCTTGGTCATACGCCCCGCTCTTCATTAAAAAAACAGCCCGGCTTAAGCCGGGCTGTTTAACCAGATTTTATTCAAAGGTTCGC
>JAZGFZ010000179.1:0-3016 GCA_036480015.1 Algisphaera sp.
AACAACTTGCCGCCGCCGCCTTCGCCCGCACCGCCGAATACGACACCGCCATCGCCAAGTGGACCGCCACCCATTTAGGCGGTTAAAGGCAAGAGGGCGTCAAAGGCAGACACCAAAGGCAGGCATCTTCCATCAGCAGCCACCGCCCCTTAAGCCCTTGTCCATCCACCCACCACGTCACTCGCAGGGGCTTGGGATTTGCACTGCTTACTGCAATGCTTTTGCTTGTTAACACAACAGCCCATGGGCAAGGGCAAGACACACCGCTTCCACCCGTGCCTGCCCCCGGGGCCACGGCAACTCCGCAAGATCGCCCCGCCCCCGGTGAACTCATTCGCGACTTGGCCCATGCATTTTCTCCTGCCGAAAGCCGCGTGCTAAAACAACAGCTCAGAGACTTACACGACGACACAGGCGTTCGCGTGTTTGTGCTAACCGTCAATCACTTACCAGGCGTCAACGACGCATCCAATCACGCCCCCAGCACCCCCGCCCACCCTGCCCCTTTGGCGTCGTTTACCCAAACTATTTTCGATCGTTTTATCGATCACCATCCCCTGCTCAAATACACCGACTGGAACCGTGGCGTGATTGCAGTGCTTGCCGTGGGTGACAGCCGAGCCCGCATCGCCTTTGGACCGCATTGGAACGACAGCGTTCGTCGCCATGCCGCCACACTCGCCCTTGCCTACGGTGGAAACGATTTACGCCATGGCCGTCATGCCGCCGGGCTTCGCAGTGCGCTCAATGCCGCAGGTGCCTTGATTCGTGGCGACACCCCACCGCCGCCGCCACGATCGCGCGGCTGGCTTGCACTTTGGGTCACCTTGGCCGCCAGCGCCACCCTTGCCGCCATCAGTGTGTTTCACCGTCCCACCGGCCGGTTCACCGTGGCCTTGCTTCGGCGTGCATTGGTCACCCCCGCCGCAACATTCAACGCAGTCACACGCTCCCCCAACACCCCCATCATTTACCCTGCCCCCAATCAATCGCCCCGTGGCGCGACCTCGCGATGGTGAAAAGACATTTTACTTAACCCACCACGCCTTCTTTTAAACACGACTTTAAAACGCAACTTTTGAACACCACATTGTCTAGCCTCGATTCCGCGATCTCCCACGCCAACACCCACACCCATGCCCAATGGCACGTGGTGTGCATTCAGCGCATCACCCCAAGCGAACGAACCGCAGACCTCGTGGCCATCACCGCGGGCCTTCTTGCCGCAGCACTCACCGCAGCCCTGCTTCCTGCCACCGATCCCGCCGGCGAAGTGTGGGACGGCCTAAGCCCAACCACCCGCCGACTCGCCGCATTGGGCGCAGGCCTTTTGACCGCCCTGCTTGCCGCCGCCGTTGCAAGCCGTTGGCCCGCACTGTGCAGCCTGCTCACCCCCGCGCGGCGCCGGGCCGCTGCCATCGCCAGCCACGCCCGGCAATGCTTCGATGCCCAAACCCCCTCGCAGCAAGGCCCCGAAACCACACCACGCCTGCTTGTTCATGCCGTTCTAGCCAGTCGCCGCATCACCCTTTTGGCCAACTCCCCCGCCCACGAAACCCTGGGCCCCGAAGGCCTCGCCTCACTCTGCCTCGCCATCACCCAACACCTCGCCCCACCCAACACCAAACCCACAGAAGGCCTCGCCCAAGGCATCCACGCCGCAGCCGATGCTTTTCTCGCATTGCAAAAACAGTAGCCTTTCACCGTTTTCCGGCCATCCCTTACGCTAAAAACATCAAGACGTAAACGGGAATCTGAGAACCCCGTTGCCTTCTCAGATTCCCGTGGCGCCCAACCGATGGCCCATCCTGAAAATCATCTCACGCAAAACCTCAAAGTCCGCAAGGCAAGGCGATCAAACCTTCGCGCCTTTGCGTGAGGCACTGCCTTAGAACATTCAGCGAAAAAACAAGCCAACTTTGTGATGGTGCCCGCGTTCAACATCCCAAGGCAAACACGAAGTTCCAAAGCCCCGAAGGCCCGAAGGAAGACAAGTCGAAAATTCACGTCCATTCGCGGTTTTTCGCTTGTTGTTTTCCGACGTAGCCCCCCGCTTGCCTGGCCTGCTCCCCCAATCCCGTGCCATATGATATGAGAGTCTCAACAGGCCATGCTGGCCAGGAAGACAAGTCCAAAATTCACGTGTTCCGTCCGCTCTAATCGACTAAATACACTGCGACACCATTAGTCGATTTGATTTGGCTTTTAACTTCCGCGGGTGGAACAAAATGAATGCCATGCTTATCCACCTTATAGCCAGACCCTAAGTCAATATTTCGTATCAAATAAACAGGCCCCTGCGATTTATCGTCTTTAATTAAATACACCGCAGCAGCCATGTCATTTAAATCATTAATGCTTTCTGGAGGGATCACCTCCAAAATATCTACTCCCTTGGAAATATCAATCAAAGCTTCTTTGCCAATAATGCTATCAGCACGATTCAACTCTTCCCAAAGCAATTCCGCATACGCAATAGTAATTTTGATGTTCCCAGGAATCTGCCTTGGGTTTGGGTGCACAAGCGAAAATATTAGTACGAGCACACATGCTGCGAACAAGAATCCTCCTACCCACAACATGTTTACCAATCGCGTTTTTTGTGTCTGCATGTCAATCTACCACGGAATTTTCTGTCCGGTCTGTCCATGCCGGGTACACCTTACATGAACTCACACGGAGGATGCCTGCAGGACCAACAAATCTTCTCCACCTCCGAAGATTGCGATCATTGGAACCAAAAATGCCGAGGAATATCCGCCGGCACCCGCAAGAACCCTGATCGCGAAATCGCCCCAAGTCAATGGGAAAACCAGACTAAGAATCCAACCCGGCCTTTTGATTGCATTACTTTACGATCTTCGCGCCTTTGCGTGAGGCACTGCCTTGGATATTTCACGGAAGCCAGACCTGATTTTTATCAGGCAGGTGCAATGTCTGATGTGTCGGCAACGGCCGTGGCAATCAAGCGAAATTGGTTTTGAGGATACAGGCCAGATCAACGTTTTTGGATTTG
>JAZGFZ010000180.1:0-3075 GCA_036480015.1 Algisphaera sp.
GACGACCGGCTGGCGTTGCTGGATCGACTGATCGAAGCGCAAAAAGCCACCCAAACCATTGAACGTGATGATGCCGTGGGGCGTTATGCGTTTGGCGACCGTTGGCGGGGCGAGGCGAGTGACGCAGAGGTGCTGTCGGCCATTCATGGTTGGAACCGACGCAATGTTCAAGCGGGTGACGATGCAGAATGTCGACGTTTGGTGGTTGCACTGGATGATGCCGCGCGTGCGGCGTTGCCTGCAAAGGCTGACGCGGCGGAGCGGGCGGCGGCTTCGGCAGGGCGGTTGTTTGACGCGGTGACTGAGCCGGTGCAATTGAATTTGGACACCGCCTTTGGGGTGGATGCCGTGGCCGACGTGCCCTTGAATGCGGCGGCAGATCGATTGGACGCATGGCGCAAGGTGTCGGATGGGTTGACGGAGTATTTGAATTACAACACCCAGCGTCAAGCGGCGGTGGATGCGGGGCTTGGTGCGTTGATGCAACAATTGGATGAGGGGCAGTTGTCGGCCAGCACGGCGGGCGACGCCTTTGACATGGCGCGGTATGAAGCGGTGCTGCGCAAAGCGTTTGACGATCGCCCGGCGTTGGCCACGTTTGATGGTCACACGCACGAACAAACACTGGCGAACTTTCGGGCGCTAGACAAAGAGCGCATGGCGCTGGCCCGGCGCGAGGTGGCAGCGGCGCACCATGCGGGGCTGCCATCGGGTGGCACGCTGGGGCAGGTGGGCGTGCTTAAACGTGAGTTTCAAAAGAAGCGTCGGCATTTGCCGCTGCGCCGGTTGTTGCGCGAGGCAGGCACCGCGGTGCAGGCAATTAAGCCGGTGTTCATGATGAGCCCCATGAGCGTGGCGCAATATTTGGAGCCGGGTTTGGGAGAAACCGGGCTAAGCTTTGACTTGCTGTTGATGGACGAAGCCAGCCAAGTGCGGCCGGTGGACGCACTGGGCGCCGTGGCACGCAGCAAGCAGTTGGTGGTGGTGGGCGACGACAAACAGTTGCCACCCACGCGGTTTTTCACAAGCAGCGTAAGTGCCGATGAAACAGGTGAAGACGACCCCGCCGATTTGAATACGTCGGACTTGGAATCGATTCTTGGCTTGTGCACCGCGCAAAACATGCCGGGCACCATGTTGCAATGGCACTATCGCAGCAAACACCCGTCGTTGATTGCGGTGAGTAACCGCGAGTTTTACGACAACAAGCTGTTTGTGATTCCGAGTCCTGCACGCAATCCAGACGATTTGGGTGTGCGGTTTCATCGCATCACCGAGGGGTATTTTGATCGCGGCGGCAGTGCAACACACCGGATAGAAGCCCAAGCCATTGCGGCTGCGGTGATTGAATTTGCCCGCGAAAGCCCGCACCGAAGTTTGGGCGTGGGAGCGTTTAGTGTGGGGCAGCGTGATGCGATTTTGGATGAAATTGAGGTGCTTCGACGTGACCACCCCGACGTGGATGGCTTTTTTGCCGAAGATGTGGAAGAGCCGTTTTTTGTGAAAAACCTCGAGAACATTCAAGGCGATGAACGCGATGTGATTTTCATTAGTGTGGGTTATGGCCCCGACAAAGAGGGCAAAGTGACCATGAACTTTGGCCCGCTGAGTGCCGAGGGCGGCGAGCGTCGGCTTAACGTGTTGATTACACGGGCCAAGCGACGGCTCGAAGTGTTTAGCAGTTTGGTGGCCGGAGACATCGACACCGCGCGGGTGAGCCGACGTGGGCCACGTGCGTTTAAAACCTTTTTGGGATTTGCTGAGAAGGGCTGCTTTGCAGGCGATTCAGAAGCCGCCAAAACAGAATCAAACTTAGCGCAAGCCACCACGTTTGAGGCGCATTTGATTGACGCCTTGGCCCAGCGCGGCTTGGCTGCCGAAGCCCGCGTGGGTGAAGCGGGCTTGTATGTGGATGTGGCCGTGGTGGACCCGACCGATGAAAGCCGCTACGCCTTGGCGATATTGACCGACGGGCCGGGCTATGCCGCATCGCGCAGTGCACGTGAACGTGACCGCAGCCGCGAGGGCGTGTTGAACATGATGGGCTGGAAAACGCTTCGCCTGTGGAGCTTGGATTGGTTTAACCGACCCAAAGAACAATTGGATCGTGTGGTGGCGGCGGTGGAGGCGGCCACACGTGGAGACGAGGCCGAGCACGATGAAGCGTTGGCATCACAAAAAGAAGCAAAGCCCGAAATCGAGCGAGCCGAGCCCCAAGCCCCCGTGGCGGCGGTGTTGGCGCCTTATTGCGAAGCGGCATTTAAGAAAAAAGCCCGCAAAGACATTGATGATTTGGACACCTCGGCATTGATTGATTTGGTGGCGCGCATTGTGGAGGTGGAAGAACCTGTGCATGGCGACGAAGTGACGCGACGTGCGGCCGATATTTACAAAACCGAACGGCTAACCAGCAAGCTGCGACGCATTTTGGAAGACGCCTTAACCGACGCAGCCAACGCAGGACGTTTGGAAGAGGGCGGCGGATTCTTTACGCTTCCTGGAGCCGTGACCACACGGCTCACCACGCCGCGTAGCCGGGCCGATGTGGCCAGTGCCGGACTACGCCGCCCCGATCGGCTGCCACCGGCGGAAATGCGATTGGCCCTTGAACAAGTGGTGGCATCGTCGATTGGCGTGAGTGCAGACGACGCCGTGGCCGAAGCCGCACGGCGACTGGGTTATTCAAGCGTACGCAAGCCCCTGCGTGCCGTGATTGAACGCGAGCTGCGCGTGTTGCTGGAGTTTGGCGTGGTGGTGGAAAGCGGCGGAGCGCTGGGCATGGCGGGGTGATGGTTTGAGGTGTGGGTGGTTGGGTGTGGGTGGGGGCGGTTTTACGCCAAGACGCAGAGACGCCAAGACGCCAAGAAAGGCAGGTGAGTAGGCGAAAGGCGCGGCTTTTGATTGGCCGGCGACGACAAACTTCTCACACACGTTCTTAGCTGAGCTTGCAGCTACGACGCCAACAAAAACCTTGCTTCGGCCACCACCGGCGGTACCATGAGTGGCGTGAGTTTCACCGCCCTTCAAGATTCTGAAAACCGTTTAACCCGTTGGACACGCACCAACGGCGAAGAC
>JAZGFZ010000181.1:0-4207 GCA_036480015.1 Algisphaera sp.
GACACCGTGGGGGTCATTCACTTGGATTTGCGATTGGACAATATGGTGCTGTCGGGTGGTAACGTGTGCTTTATTGATTTTGGCAGCAGTGTGCGGGTGGGTGAGAACATTCGCCGAAGTCCCATGCTGAACTCATTGTTTGAAGAAATGATGAACACGTCGCAAATTCAAAAAACCATGGGGCGCATGAAAGAAAAAGGCCGAATCACCTCGGATGTGATTTTGAGTGCCCATGGGAAAATGGATCGTGCGGTGGACATGTTTTATCTGTCGCTTCAAATCACGCATCCGGTGACCAATCCCGAACTTCGGGCTTTGATTCGTTATCGCAAGGGCAGCGAGATTGCCAATCAAATCAAAGAGCTTGTGGCTCAAATTTTACGGCCCTCTGAGCCCGAAAAAACCAAATTCATTTCTGCGGCAGATGTTCACCAAGGCTTGGTTCGCTTGGCCGCAGGACAGTCCGCTTGAGGGGACGATGTTTTGGCGAAGGGATGATTGCGGGGAGAATCTTGCCGGGCGGGATGAATTGCAGCGTATGCTTTGTGTGTATTGAATTTTTGATCTTTTGTTTGGAGTAACCGTGCGTAACTTTAAAACCGCTGTTTTTCTTTTTGCCCTGACTTTGTGGGCCACGCCATCATGGTCGCAAGCCGTTGAACCTGCTGATGCCGTCAATGACGCTGGCGAGCGGGTGAGTGCGGTGTCAGGCCAGCGTGTGGGCTGGATCACATTGGACATGCCGCTGCGTTCGGCCCCCGTGCCGTTTGCATGGGTGCCCGAAGCCGATGCGGGGCCTTCGCTGGCAGGTGTTTTGGCGCAAATTGACCGTGTACGAACCGACGATGCTTACCCCGGCTTGGTGGTGTTTCTTGATCAACCGCCTTTGTCGCTGACCCAATGCACGGCCATTGCCGATGCGCTTTTAAAAGTGAAAGAAGCCGGGAAAACCGTCATGGTTTTTGCCGAGGCATACGAGCTTAAAACGTATCTGATCGCCAGCGCCGCCGACAGCATTTTGATGCAACACAAAGGCGGGGCCATGCTCATGGGTTTGGCGGTGGAGGAAATGTTTTTGGCTGACACATTGCAAAAAGTGGGCGTGAAGCCGGATTTTATTCAGATTGGAAGATTCAAAGGTGCGGACGAGCAATTCATGCGCAATGCGCCCTCGGAGGCGTGGAGCGAAAACTTCGACGGGCTTTTGGATGGTTTGTATGGCGAAACGGTGGATCGCATTGCCGCCAACCGTGGCTGGACACGCGAAGACTTTGAAGCATTGATGGCGGGCAGTTTTGCCATGACCGACGACCAATTGCTGAAAGCAGGTCTTGTCGATCGGTTGGTGAGCCGCGACCTCACCACGGCCACCGAAGTGTCGTTTGGTGACGATTGGGAATGGGATACCGCGTTGGGCAATATCGAAGGCGGTGGGTTGGATACCGAAAATCCATTTGCCATGTTCAGTGCTATTTTTGCCGAACCGTCACAAAACACCACCGGCGACACCTTGGCGGTGATTCATGCCGACGGACCGATTTACTCGGGCGAATCGTCGGTGGGCGGGGGAATGATGTCCGAAACATCGATTGGTAGCCGCACCATGGCCACCGCACTCGAAGACGCGCTGTTGGACGACAACGTGAAAGGCGTGGTGATCCGTCTGGATTCACCGGGCGGCTCGGCCTTGGCCTCTGAGGTGATTTGGCAAGCCGTGCGTGAACTGCAAGCTGAAAAACCGGTGTATGCCGTGGTGCAAGGCATGGCGGCGTCGGGCGGGTACTACATTGTGTGCGCCGCCGATGAGATTTATGTGCAGCCGCATTCCATTGTGGGGTCCATTGGTGTGGTGGCCGGAAAAATGACCTTGGGCGGGTTGTATGACTGGGCAGGTGTGAAAGTGCATCGCCGCACCCGAGGGCCCGGAGCCGACATCTTTAATTCGGTGGAACCCTTTACTGATGCGCAGCGCACACTCATGCGCAATGCCATGACGATGACTTACGAGCAATTTCGCGAACGCGTGGCCACGGGGCGGGGTGATCGCTTGGTTGATTTAGACGCAGTGGACGAAGGCATGCTCTTTACCGGCGCTCAAGCGCTGGAAAACGGCATGGCCGATCGCGCAGGCGGTTTGACCCAAGCGTTAGAGGACTTGGCGCAAGCTTGCGACCTTGAAGAAGGTGACTACGACGTGCTTCATTTGCCTAGCCCCATGCCTTTGGGTGATTATCTCAACAGCATGTTTGGTTCAGGCGTTCAGTCGCCCGCTGCGGGTGTCGCCGCCTCGGGCAGCCTTGCCGCACTGCGTGAAACCGTGCGACGTGTGGTGGGCCCTGCGGCCTTTGGCCAAGCCGCCGCCGTGCTTGACGGTTTGATGTTGTTGCAACGCGAGCCGGTGCTAACACTTATGCCGGCCGCAATTGTGGTGCGGTGATTTTTTATCGTGGTTGAATGGTTGTGATTGTTAATCGTTTTGAGCGAGGGGGCGTCGGGGAGAATCTTTACGCCAAGACGCCAAGACGCCAAGAAAGGCAAGGACTGTAGGGTTAAAGAGATGCTTTCTGAAGGACGTTTCTCAATCGCCTCGACTTGTTTTCCGCATGTATGCCAAGGCGAAAAAGGACGTTTTTAAATTTTCTTTTTTGCCTTCCTTGGCTCCCTCACTTGCCCCCTTGGCGGTTAAATTGCCTTCGCGGCTTCGTGTTTGTCTTAGGGTTTTAAAACCGTGAACGGTTGCCGTGATTGGATGGTTGAATGATGCCGAACTTCTCTTCAGACATGCGTGTGGCCGTGATCTTGCCTGCGGCAGGCCGTGGTGAACGGTTTGCTGCAGGCGATACGCGAGCGGGCCATTCTTCTGCGGCCAGCAAAATTGAGTTTTTGCTTGAAGGGCGGCCGGTGTTTTTGCATGCATTGACAGCCTTTTGCGGGCGGACCGATGTGGTTCAGGTGTTGTTGGCGGTGGCACCTGATCGCATAAAAGAATTCGAAGACCGTTACGGCGATCGGCTACGCGACTTGGGTGTGACGCTGCTTGCTGGAGCAAAGCAAGGGCGCAGCGAGACGGTTGAGCTTGCACTGAAGCAGGTTTGTGAAACCGCCACCCATGTGGCGGTTCATGATGCGGCGCGACCGTTGGTGAATGCGGCGTTAATTGACCGCGTTTTTGCGGCCGCCGCACACCATGGCGCGGTGGTGCCCGCCTTGCCTGTGGCCGACACCTTGGTACGCGGCGGCGTGTTGCTTGACATGCCTGAAGCCGTTGACCCGGCGGATGCCATTTTGGGTATTGAACCCAGCTCTGCGACAGGCGTGCGCCCGGTGACAGGGGCGGTGGATCGTTCGGATGTGTTTGGCGTGCAAACCCCGCAAGTGTTTGAAATCAGTCTGCTACGCCGTGCATATGCGGCGGTGGTCTCGGGGCGTGCGTCTGGTCTAGCTTCTTCTGCCACCACCGCCACCGACGACGCCTCACTTGTAACCGCGCTGGGCGAACCGGTGGTGTTGGTTGAAGGGGATCCGGCAAACTTAAAACTGACCCACCCAGCCGACGCCGAAATGCTCGCCGCATTGCTTGACCGACGCCGCGCGACCCAAGCCGCCCGTGATCCGTTGTTTTTTGATGACGATGAAGGGTAGAGCGGAGATGTTTTACGCCAAGACGCCAAGACGCCAAGTGGGCAAGAGGCGAGGTCGTTTGGCTTGTCCGGTATTTCCGCGAAGACGAGGATCTAGCGCGTGGGGCTGTCTCCATCATCTCCGGCGCCTCCTCCGTCATCCCCGCGCAGGCGGGGATCCAGCGTGCGAGCCTAAACTCCCACCTGCGCACAAATCTAGATTCCCGCCTGCGCGGGAATGACGGGGGCCATGGCGGTCAAAAATAGGTGAACGGTTACAAAGACAGGCTTGGATTCTTAATCTTGATTTACATTGACTTGCAGGTATTTTCAGGCTAGGGTTTTGATCGTCCCGACGGCTGTTTGTCGGCGTTTTGGTCCGTATAGTAAGCCTAATCAGCGGATATATGGAACCGTATAATCAACTGTTATCCGACTCAACCAACCGAATCACAAGTCGCAAATGACTTGCGTCTGAATGAAACAACTGCCAACGCGAACACGTGCCACCGACCTAACCGACGACCAGCTTCTTCTATTCGACTTCTTTTGGGATTGCTACGTTCCTCGTCGCTTCTTGGGCTCCG
>JAZGFZ010000182.1:0-10891 GCA_036480015.1 Algisphaera sp.
AATCCCCCGCCCAGAAATGGGCGGGGGATTTCAATTGGTTTTTAATTGCATTCATCGCAACAGACAAGCCTTAGCCATTGCGCCGACGGCGGAAACCTAACAAACCAAAGCCAATCATCCCACCAGCCATGGCTGTCGGTGAAGGAACCGTAGCGCCGGGGCCATGCGTGTCGTCAAGGGTGTAGTAATATTTCGCTGTAACATTGGCGATAACGTTAAAGTCAACTTGTTGGATCTGCCAATCACCGCCACCACCCAAAAAATCAAAGCCTAAAGCAATATCAAGAGGAACTGTTGGGCCAAAATCAGCGTCTGCGCCAAATCTACTGGCGTCACGTCTGGTGCTGGAAAAACCATAAGCCCTGCTTCCTTCAACGATGGGAGAATCTGCGTCTATTTCCTCTCCTTCAATTCGATTATTAATATCGATAGAGCCAGTATTAAAAACACTAGAAAGATCCTCAAACACTTCGAAATCACCGTAGAAATCTAAAACATAGTAATTAAACGATGATCCCGATGGCCTCTGAGAGTCAAGCACGTAACTGTAGTCAAAATCCACGATAACTTCCACATCAGTAATCGTGGCGTCTTCGGGTAATACTGCTGAAGGTGAAGGAATATCAAGCGTGGTGTCAATGATTTCATTGAATTCAACGTTATGAGGATTGCCTTGAAAAAATTTGCTGGTCGCCGGAAAAATATTTTCCCTCGAATCAAACGGATTTCCCACAGGCGCAGTGGCTGAAAGGTTTGTTTCAAACCGGTCTGTCACCGTGACAACCGACTCGACACTGGCTGCATAAGCAGGAGCCATGGCCAAAGCCGTAAAGGCGCCCAAGGCGATGTGTTGCAGAGTGGTCATACGAAGCATAAGGCATTTCTCCATAAAAGTTTAGGGGTACTTGATTGCAATAAACAGCACACACCCTACCAAACAAAAAACACAATGTCCACAAACCACCCAACTTATAAATCCGTCAAACAACGACCACGACAAGACTTAACAAAACCCTGCCAGCGCCAAGCCCGTTTCATCAAGCCCCTCAGGGTCCACACACCCACCAACACCTCTTCTCCTGCCTTTCTTCGCGTCTTGGCGTTAAATACCTTGATCGCCAAACATGCCATGGGCACCAGCCTCTATTGCCATTCAAATTCCCAAAAAACACAAAATCCCCGAAAAAGAAGCCTCACGCAAAGGCGCAAAGCCCGCAAAGGTCTGATTGCCTTACTTTGCGACCTTCGCGCCTTTGCGTAAGATCATTTCTGCGGTATTTTCAAAGTGGCCCTGACCCAATTATTTAGCCAACAGTACACCCACGCTTAACCCACACCCCCCCATGTGCTTTTACGCCCCAAAAGCCGCCAGCGCGTCATAGCGCACCGCTTGCTCATCCCACTTCACCGCCGGTTCAGAATCGGGCTTAATACAAACCGGCTCCACCGATGCACGCACCACCGCGCGCAGTGCTGCAAGATCGGCAATCTCTCCCATGCCCATGGCTTGCGTTAACAAGTTGCCCATGGCGGTGGCTTCTTCAAGGCCCACCACGATGGTTTTGCCTGTGGCGTGCGCCGTCATGCGATTCAGCAAACCATTTTTGCCGCCACCGCCCAAAATGTGCAGCACGTCAAACGTGCGGCCCAGCACCTGCTCCAACGTGCAAAGTGTTTGACGGTATTGCAGCGCCAAGCTTTCAAGACAACATCGCACCAACTGCCCCACCGACTCAGGCACCGGCTGGCCCGTCTGCCGGGCATAGGCTTGTAAACGCTCGATGGCCCCGCCCGGCTGCGCAAACACCGGGTCATTTACCGGAATCAACGTGCGAAACGGCTCAGAGCCCGCCGCTTGCGCCGTCAATTCACCGTAATCAAACACCTTGCCTTGGCGCTCCAAATCGCGGCGCACCTCCTGCACCAGCCAAAGCCCCGCAATGTTCTTTAAAAAGCGCACCGTGCCCGACACCCCCAACTCGTTGGTGAAGTTGGCCTGGGCCGCCGCATCGGTAATGCAAGGTTCATCCAACTCGGCGCCCAACAACGACCATGTCCCGCTCGACAGATAACACCAGCGCGTGGTCGAATCGGCCGGGGTGGCCGCAATAGCGCTGGCCGTGTCATGACTGGGCGGCAACACCACTTGAACCGACGCAGGCAACCCCGTGGCCAACGCCACCTCGTCGCGCAACGTGCCAATGGGTGTGCCCGCATCCACCGGTGTTTTCAAGGGCCCGCAAGGCAAATCCAGCGCCTCAAGCAATTCACGATTCCAATCGCCCGTGCGCACATCCACCATTTGACTGGTCGAAGCCAGCGTACGCTCAACACAAGCCTTCCCACTCAACATCCAATGCAAAAGGTCGGGAACAAACAACAGCGTTTCAGCTGCATCTAAAATCGCAGGGTCTTGCTGGTGGCGACTTTCATATTGATACAGCGTGTTAAACGGCATCAATTGAATGCCCGTGGCGTCATAAATAGCCCGCGGCGTCATGCGCTTTGTCACGCGATCAAACGCCTCAGGAAAAACCGCATCGCGATAGCAACGTGGCAACCCCAACATGATGCCTTGCGGGCTTAAAAAAGTGTAATCCACCCCCCACGTGTCCACCCCCACACTCACCGGTGTCACCCCTTCGCGCTCAAGGTCTTGGGCCGCAAGGGTCAGACCATCAAGAATCTGCCGCCACAACCCTGTGAGGTCCCAACACAACCCCGCCGGCGTGGGCACCGGCAAGTGCGTAAAACGATGCACCTCACGCATCGACAACGCTCCGTTTTCAAGGGTGCCAATAATCACCCGCCCCGATTCCGCCCCAAGGTCCACGGCAATGTGCGCTTGCTGAGTCATCATTTATCCAAAAAAGTTTGTCATCACAAAAATAAGCCCCAACACTTTAGAGCAACCGCTTAAATAAGCCCCACATTTTACGTAACGCAACCCCTTGTTATTCCCTGCCCTAGCACGTCCCTACAAGACCGTGTTAAAAAGTCAAAAAGACAAAACCCCCAAGCAATTCTTTTGTTATGCATTGGTTTCCGGTCGAAAATAACCAATGATCTGGCGGTGGTCACGAATACAAACTTGAATATGGCTTTGCGCGGAAAACCCTGCGTTGGGATAGAGCTTTTTCCCTTCAACAAAAGCTGCACGTACACTATCGAAAGGTTGATCTTTCACCTCTTTCCGATGTTCATGTAGCATTTTAATCACAGCACAATCAAGCTTTCGGTCGACCAAATCACACCCTCCAGTGTTTTTAGGCAAATCAAGACCCGCTTCTTTGAGTTCTCTTTCAAGTGATCCGTGTGCACCACGAACCATCTCGATATAACGGCTATCCAACAGGTTAAGGCAAAATCCAAGATTAATAACCGCCCCAACCACTGCGGGATTCTTGATTTTTTGACTTGAAGGATGCGACCGATCCTGCATCGCTCTGGCGAAATCTAGCGCACGTTGCTCGTTGTGTTCCCAAAAATAAATACCTTCGCCAATCCAATCGTAATCATTTTTGCTGACGTTGAGTGTTTTCTTTCCTGCAAAAACAGCGTCTGCCAAAGACTGGTCACACCCGTGGTAGCCGAGGATAAATGAAGGTAGCGCCACGTCCAATCTTTATCTCGTTTCGGTGGATTGCAGAGAAGCAACAAGCTCTATTTTTCCGGTCATCTCATTTTTCTGAGCAATACCTGCTCGAATGAGAAATTCTTCTGCCGCCTCCGGATTCTCACGAAAACGACGCGACGTTTCTTCAATCGAATCATGAAACCGTTGGACTGTTTGTTCAATATTTAGAGCCATGCCGGAAGTATTGACGGTGGGATTCATGATGTCCAATCCTTCTTGTGTGTTAAGACTAAAACCGTGTATAAAAGGGGAAATAGCCTGTTTCTCACTAAACCCTCATATACGACACAGTATAACCGGCATTGGTTATGCGAGGGGTTAAGAAGGCCCTGCTGTTGATCCAAGCTGAATCAGGCTTGATTTAAGCGGACCGGAAGATAAGAAGACGACGAAGCAGGCGCATTTACACAAAAACCATCATCCGCCATCAACGCAAGAACGCCTCATGCAACCCGCCGTCGACACTAATCACTTGACCGGTGGTTTTGGCTGATTTTTCAGACACCAAAAAGAACACCGCTTCGGCTTGGTCCTCGGGGGTGATGGGCTTTTTAAGCAATGTGCGTTGGGCGTAAAAATTGGCCAGCTTGCTTCGCAGGGCTTCTTCTGATTCGCTTTCTTCAAATGCGATGTCGTATTTAACGAGCGCCACAATCACACGGTCACGCGGGAACAGCCCCGAGCCAGCCACCACCGTTGCCGGGGCCACCGCATTCACCCGCACCAGCGGTGCCAATTCAATGGCCATTTCACGCACCACATGGTTGGCTGCCGATTTCGAAGCGTCATAAGCCACCGAACCCTTCTTGGACACCACCGCATTCACCGAGGTGGTCACCACCGCCGAAGACGCCAAGCCCTGCTGGGAAAACAAATCGCGAAATTCATCAAGCGTGTTGTAAATGCCCATCACATTCACGTTAAACGTCATTTGCCATTGGGCGTCGGTCAAGTGGCCGGTGCGGTCCGGGGCAATAAACACCCCTGCGGTAATCACCAAGTGATCGATGCCGCCATACGCCAACACCGCCGTTTCAATGAGTTTTTTAATCGAATCGCGATCGGTCATGTTCACCGCCGTGCCAATCGCCGGGCCGCAGCCCGAGCCGCCCGTGCCAGCCACCCCGATGCCCTGACCATAAATGGTGGTCAATTCATCGGCCGTGCCTTGCGCCGCCTCGGCGTTCATGTCGGCAATCACCAAGTGGGCGCCTTGGGCCGCCAACTTGTGGGCCACCGCCTTGCCGATGCCCGACCCGCCGCCCACCACCACCGCCACATTACGGGCCAGTTCTTTTTCGGCGGGCATGCGTTTAAGCTTCGCTTCTTCAAGCAGCCAATACTCAATATCAAACGCTTCTTGTTGGGGCAGTGCAATGTATTGGTCAATGGCTTCAGCCCCACGCATCACCTCCACCGCACAATTGTAAAACTCAGCCGTCACACGCGATTCACTTTTGTTTTTGCCCCATGCAATCATGCCAATACCAGGTATCAAAATCACCGTGGGGCTGGCGTCCCGCATGGCCGGGCTGTTGTCGTGCTTGCACGCTTCGTAATACGCGGTGTAATCCTTGCGGTACTGAACCAATCCATCGGTGAGTTTTTGCTTCAGTGCAGCAAGGTCTTCCGATTGCGGATTCCACGCCACATACAACGGCTTGATTTTGGTTCGCAAAAAGTGATCGGGGCAACTGGTGCCCATTTCAGCCAATCGCGGCGCATCCGCCGAGTTCACAAAGCGCAAAATCGTGGGGTCGCTTTGCACCGTGCCCACCCGCCGCTGAACTTGCGACACTTGACCACGCAGCCAAGGCAGCAACTCGGTCAACAAGGCATCGCGGGGTTCATCCGCCAAGGCTTCATAGGTTTGACCACCAAAGGTTTTTCCACCTTTGTCTTTGGATTCGATATAGCGAGCGGCTTTTTCAATGAGCGCCAGCGTTAGTTCATAACACGCTTTGTCGTCGTCATCCCAGTTAATGAGCCCATGCTGGCCCATGATCAAACCCTTAAGCGATGAATTGGCCTCCACCTCGCGCTGCATCATCAAGCCCAACTCAAAACCCGGACGCAACCACGGCACCCAACCCACTTCACCACCAAAAATTTCTTGTGTGAGTTCTTTGCTGCGCCCGCACGCGGCAATCGAGATCGCCGCATTGGGGTGCATGTGGTCAATGTGCTTGGCAGGCAAAAAACCATGCAACGGTGTATCAATTGAACTGGGGCGTGGGTTCAAGTTAAACGTGGTGTGCGGAAAGTAGCCCACCATGGCATCTTCGGCGGGTGTTTTAGGGCCGTTGTCTGGCGCAGCCTGATACACCCCGCGCAGGCTCAACAATTGCTCTTGAACCAACGATGAAAAGTTTTCGTTTTTCGCCGTTCGCAAATCGCCGCCCGATCCCTTCACCCACAACACCTCAACAGGCTTGCCCGTCACCGGATCGGTTTCCATTGCTTTCGATGATGTGTTGCCGCCGCCCGTGTTGGTAATGCGCTGGTCGCTGCCCAAAATATTGGAGCGATAAACCAAACGCTCCAACGGATTCAAACCCGCCACCGCCTTGTCATCCCACGCGTAAAGAACGTGCTGGTAATCGCGGGTGTTGGAATCTGACATAAAAATGCTCGGTGGAAGTTGAAAGACGGCAAAAGTGAGGAACACCCACAAAATAACAGAATATCAAAAAATAACAGACAAAAACACGTTGTCAACCTAAAAAAACATCTGTTATTTTGTTGACCTCACACAAAATGTCCGATATTCTTTGTTTTGACGCTTCGCTTTTTGTTTGATTTTCCGCCCTATTTTCCCAAAACCCCAAAGGCCCTTGTTTATGATCGCCCTTCAACGACACCGCACCATTTTGAGCCAAGTTCTCGAAGCCGGTGTCGTGCGCGTTTGCGATCTCGCCAAAGATTTAAACGTCACCGAAGAAACCATCCGCCGCGACCTGGGCACCCTGTCAAAACAAGGCGTGCTGGCCCGAACCCACGGTGGCGCTATCGCTCTCGAAACCAAAGACGACCACCGTGCTGATCTTCCCCACGATCAACGCAGTGCCGCGTGCCCACTTCAAAAAGAAGCCATCGCGCGCATGGCGGTCACCCTCATCAAACCCCGCTCAGTCATCGCCTTGGATTCCAGCAGCACCGCCTGCCAGCTGGCCCGACACATTCCCAATCAGCCGCTCACCGTGGTCACCAACTCCTTGGTGGTCTGCTCTATTTTGGTCCACCATCACAACATCGAGGTCATCTGCACCGGCGGCACGCTAGACCCCGAAGCCATGGCTTTTTTTGGACTCAATACCCAGCGCGACCTTGAGCGACTCAACATTGAGCAATTGTTTTTTTCGTGTCGCGGCCTCGATTTGCACCGCGGCCTCAGTGAGTCCAACGACCGCCATGCCGCAGTCAAACTCAGCATGATCAAAGCGTCGCAATCACGTGTTTTACTCATCGACACAAGCAAACTGGGCCTTGCGTCAACCGTGTTCTACACCCCGCTTAACGCCGCCCATCATGTGGTGCTCGATCGACCTGGGAACCCCGAAAGCCAACACGCCGTAGACGCTCTTCGTGAACACGGACTACACGTCGACGAAGTCGATTTAATTCAAAACGCCTAAAGCTTGCCTGAACCAAAACATCCCAGTCAGCGTTTTTAAGCATCTCCAAACAAACCCAAGCACACCCGTGAATTCTGAAAACAACCCCAACACCAACACCGACACCGATGTCCTTCTCATTGGCAGCGGCATCATGTCTGCCACCTTGGGCGCCATGCTCAAAACCCTTGATCCCAGTCTAAGCATCGAGCTTTATGAAGCCGCCGACGAGCTGGCCCAAGAAGCCTCCAACGGTTGGCACAACGCAGGCACCGGACACGCTGGACTTTGCGAACTGAGCTACACCCCCGACCGGGGCGAAGACGGTGAAGTGGATGTGGCCAAGGCCATTGAAATATTTCATCAATTCGAGCATTCCAAGCAGTTTTGGGGGTTTCTTGTTCGCCAAGGCATCATCCCAAGCCCCAGCACATTCGTGAACCCTGTGCCCCACATCAGCTTTGTATATGGCCAGGCCCAGGTTGATTTTTTACGTTCACGCCACGCCCAAATGGCGCGACACCATTTTTTCAAAGACATGGTGTACACCGAAGATCGTGCCACCATTGCGCAGTGGGCCCCTTTGCTACTCGAAGGACGCGACCCCAACGAGCCCATTGCCGCCACGAAAATAGATGCAGGCACCGACATGAACTATGGCTCGCTGGCCAAACAGTTGGTCCGGTGGCTTGGCACCCAAGAAAAATGCGGCGCCGCCACAAGCCATCGTGTAGTCGATTTAACAGAGCAAAGCGATGGCCGGTGGCGTGTCAAAATACACAACACCCAAACCGGCCAGCGCTTCACCCAAACCGCCCGCTTTGTGTTCATTGGGGCCGGAGGCGGCAGCCTGCCCTTGCTTCAAAAATCAGGCATCGCCGAAGCCAAGGGATTTGGCGGTTTTCCCATCGGTGGCCAATGGCTTGTTTGTGATATTCCTGAACAAGTCGAAAAACACCGCGCCAAGGTGTATGGCATGTCGCCAGGTGCCGCGCCCACCATGGCCGTGCCGCACCTTGATTTGCGCATCATCGACGGCAAAAAAGCGCTTCTTTTTGGCCCTTATGCCGCATGGACCACCAAGTTTCTCCACGAAACCGGTCGCTTCACCGACCTGCTTAAATCCATCAAATTCGACAACATGGCCTCGCTTGTCAAGGTCGGCTTGTTTAACTTGCCATTGGTGCGCTATCTCATTCAACAAGGGCTCCAAAGTATGGACACCCGCATGGGGGAACTGCGGCACTTTTACCCCGACGCCAAAACCGCCGACTGGAAGCTCATCGACGCAGGCATTCGCGTTCAAGCCATCAAAAAAGAAGACGGCGATGCGGGCATTGTTCACTTTGGCACCGAAGTGGTCACCAATCAAGACCACACCATCTCCGCATTATTGGGTGCCTCACCCGGTGCTTCGGTTTCCACCCACATCATTCTCCAAGTCGTTCAGGCGTGTTTTGCCGACACCCTAAAAACCGGCGACGGCCAAAACCGCATGAAGTCCATGGTTCCCGGCTTTGACCAAGACCTGGCCGACCCCGCCCAAGCCGATCGACAACGTGAACTCAGCGACCAAGCCATGGCGTCACTCAATCTCGCCTAAAACAACGGCAAAATGACACTCAACGGCCAATCCCCTTAACCTATAAAGGGCTGTGGCTGTAAACCAAACCCTCCACGCTTTTCAAAACCCCGCCTGTTGTTTTTCAAAAAACCAAAATAAATATTTCCCATGCAGCGCATTTGCTTCACCCTTCAAGTCAAACCCGATTGTCTCGACGCCTATCGCGCCCTGCACCACGACGTGTGGCCTGAAATGCGCGAAGCACTCACCCGCCAAGGCTGGCACAATTACTCGCTCTTTTTGCGCAACGACGGCCTGCTTATTGGCTATTGCGAAACCCCTGACTTTGACGCTGCCGTTGCGGGCATGCAAAACGAGCCCATCAACGAACGGTGGCAAGCAGGCGTGTCGCATCTTTTTGAAGCGCTTCCCACCGATGCGCCCGACACTGCCATGCAGCCACTTCAAGCCATTTTTCACCTTCCGTAAACATCCTCCTCCTTTAAACCCCATCACCACAACAAAGAACCCCATCATGGCCCGATCCAAAACCAAAAACATTTCTGCCGCCGCCGAGCGACGCGCCCTTCAAGCCCTTGACCAGTTCAACATTGAACTTCCTTCTTGGGGTTTTTCTGACAGCGGCACGCGCTTTGGCCAATTTCCCCAAGACGCCGCCGCAGTCACTGTCGAAGAAAAACTGCACGACGCGGGTTACGTTCATCAACTCACCGGCGCTTGCCCCACGGTCGCCGTTCATGTTCTCTGGGATTTTGACAGCCTGACCGACCCTGCCTGTTTTCGAAAAACCCGCTCTTTGGCCAAAAAGAACGGCATTAAAATTGGTTCCATCAACCCCAATTTGTTTCAAGACCCACAATACATGCTCGGCTCGTTTTGCTCGCCCGACCCCAAGGCCCAAAAAGCCGCCATGGCCCAATGCAACGATTCAATCACCCTAGGCAAGGCTGTTGGCAGCAAATCCATGGTCGTTTGGCTGGCCGATGGCACCAATTACCCCGGCCAAGACAACATCCGCCGTCGTTTTAACGACCTTAAAGTTGGCTACAAAAAACTCGCCGGCCAAATGGCCAAAAAATGGAAGGGCTCAACCTTGCTTGTTGAGTACAAACCTTTCGAACCTTCCTTTTATCACACCGACATTCCTGACTGGGGCGCGGCCTTGCTGCTTTGCCAACACGCAGGCAAAAACGCCAAGGTTTTAGTCGACACCGGTCACCACCTGCCGGGTTGCAACATTGAACAAATCGTCGCGCTCTTGCTCAATGAAAACCGCTTGGGCGGCTTTCACTTCAACGACCGCAAGTACGCCGATGACGACCTCACCCTCGGCAGCATTGATCCTTATGCCGTGTTCCGCATTTTCAATGAAATTGCCCAACACGAATTCGACATGGGCAAAAAACCCGGCTCGTCAAAAATTGATTACATGATCGACCAGTCGCACAACATCAAGCCCAAACTTGAAGCCACGGTGCAAACCGTTTGCGAAGCCCAAAAACTTTTTGCCAAAGCCCAGTTGGTCGACCGAAAAGCATTGGCCAAAGCCCAAAACAACCGCGACATCGTGGGCGCCGAGCTACTTCTTAAAACCGCCTTTGATGCCGACATCACCGACCTTTTGGCCCGCTGGCGCAAAAAGAACGGCGCCGCCACCGACCCACTCGCCGAGCTGCGCTCCAGCAGCATGATCAAAGACCTAGGCCGTGAACGAAAGAAGGCCCGACAAAAAGGGTAAGTCGGTCTTGGCCAATCCCTTGTAATTCACCCCAAAGCCGTCTCTCAGCGAAACATCGCATGAGAGGCGGCTTTTTTAGTGAGTCTCGCATTGGGTTGCCCTTCGCCCCCCAGCCCCCATTGCTGGGCCTCTGGCTGCGCCTGCGGCGAGATCCGGCTTGGAGGCGGTTGAGGCAACCAAAACGCTTAGAGACCACTTAACTCGGAAAGTTTGTTTTAAGTTGACCATAAGGTTTTTAGGCTGGCTGGCTTTTCTTTCTCTTCTAAAGAAAGATAGATAAATCTCTTCTTCTCTCGTTAATAGGGCCTGTCGTAATG
>JAZGFZ010000183.1:0-6905 GCA_036480015.1 Algisphaera sp.
GGTTGGAAAAACAGCCAAAAAGAAGGCCGCCAAGACGGCCAAGGCACCTTCCGTGTCCAAAACAACCTCGTCCACAAGCCGTAAAAAAAGCCGCTAAAATACATCCTTCGCTCCCGAACCCAAATCCACACCAAGATCCCACACCAAGGATAGAACATGCCCGGCACCTTTGAATGCAGCGTTGTGACCCCCGAAGCCGAGGTTTACTCGGGCCAAGTTTCTTATGTGGTGGTTCCCGCCCACGATGGCGAAATGGGCTTTGCCGTGAACCGGGCCCCTATTTTGGTGCAGGTGGGGGCAGGCACACTGCGCATGACCACCGAAAGTGGTGCAAAGAAAGAATTGGAAGTCTCAGGTGGGTTCGCTCAGATGAATGCGGGCAAGTTGGTGGTGCTGGCTGATTCGGCCAAAACCGATGAGGCATAAGACGCTGGGTTCCGTCTTTAATGAAGACCCAGGGCCCTCAGCGTCGTGTTTGACGTGTCTTGTTTTTCAAGGCCACGGCATGAGGGCGATCTTGCAATCGCAAGCCCGCTCAACAAAATATTTCAACCCAAGCGTCAGGGTCTAAAGCCCTGGCGCTTCGCGCACGCGAGTGGTTTTGCCAAGGCGATTCATGCGATCCATCCTTCGTGACATTTTGCCCAGCATGTTTCATCGACGGCTGTTGCTGTTGGTGATGGTGGTGCTGTTGCTGGTGGGAATACTCGCAGCGAAAACAGCGCATCTCACCACGGGGGGGTTGTTTGTTGCCAGTCAAGAAGAATTGGAAAAACGGCTTCGGCAAACCACGTTGATTCCCACAGTGCGGGGCAAAATGTACGACCGCAAAAACCGACTGTTGGCCGAAGACCGGCCCGGCTGGGATGTGCAGGTTCATTTCAGTGTTTTTAGTGGCGACTGGGCGTTTGACCAAGCCGCCGATGCCGCGCGGCGGGCGTATGGGAAAGCCACTTGGAAGGGCATGACCCTGGCGGAAAAACAGGTGGCCGCAGAACCTTTTGGAGCAGACTTTTTGCTTCAAATCAACCGGTTGTGGGTCACGTTGGCCGAAGTGGGGGGCTTACCCCCGCAGGTGATTGAGCGGCGGCAACGGTTGGTGGTGGCACGGGTGGGGCGGTTAACCGCCAACGCATCGGCCTATGCGCGCAAGCAGCGTATGGAACGGCTGAACATGGACCGTGAAGACATAAGTTTCACCGACACGTACACACGGGTGCGGGAAGAGGGGCAGAGTCATGCCATTTTGTATGACCTGACCCCCGAGCAGTTGGAAACGATTTATGTGTTTGTGGATAAAGCCAAGCTCGAAGAGGAAGCCTGGCGGCAGACGGTGAAAGAGGCTCGGCGAAAAGGCGAGCCCATGCCGCCCGACACGCGGTCGTATGGCATTTGGCTCATGGTGGAACCCCAGCGGGTGAACAAACGCAGTTACCCGTGGGAATCGCATGCGGTATTGCTGGATCGAACAACATTGCCCGGTCCCATGCGTCGCAGCAAACCGCTGGAAGCGCAGGTGGAGGGTGTGGCACGGCATGTGATTGGATCGATGCGGCGGGTCAACAAAGACGACCGGGTGTGGACTGAAAAACCATACAAACTTATGGATGAAAACGGGGATCGGGTGGGCTCTGATTTGGCGGGTTATCAAGCCGATGATCTCATCGGGCGTGGCGGCATTGAATCTTCGATGGAATCGGTTTTGCGTGGCAGTCGCGGCCGACATGTGCGGCGGCGCGACACCGGGGCTGAAACCACCACCCCGCCCGTGGCCGGACACGATGTGCGGTTGACCTTGGACATTCAATTGCAAGCACGCATTCAAGCATTGATGGCCCATGACCGGCGGGTGGGTTTGATGTTCTCGCAAGAGTGGCACCATGCCCCGGACATGCCCAAATCGCCCAAGCCCGGCGAGCCACTGAATGGCGCTGCGGTGGTGTTGGACATTGATAATGGCGAGGTGCTGGCCGCCGTGAGCACGCCGGGGGTCACGCTGGAAGATTTTCGTGATGCATCACGCGGGTTGTACACCGAACACCGCGATGCACGCTATCGTTTTCGCCCCCTTGAAGGGGTGTACGACCCAGGGTCAACCAACAAACCGTTGATTGCTGCGGCGGCGATTACCGATGGCATCTTGGGGCCCAATGAAAAGCTGGATTGTTCACGCGGCAAGCTGTGGGAAAACAGCAATGCGTTTCGGGATTGGATTTACCGCAAACGCAATGGATGGCAAACCTTTGGTGAAATCAATGTGGTGCAGGCCATCACCGTAAGCTCCAACGTGTTTTTTGGTCAGTTGGCGCAGCGTTGGGGCATGTCAGAATTTGGCTATGGCCGGGTGCCGTGGTGGTTGTCGCAATATGGCATGGGGCGCAAGGCGGGGTGCGGGCTTAATGAAGCAGCGGGTACGTTGATTCGGCCCAATGAACTCGAAGCATTGCCCGCCACCCAGCCCGAATCCACCGCGGCGTACATGACCATTGGCGAAGCGGGATTGAGCGTCACACCCCTTCAGGTGGCGGCGGCCCATGCCACGTTGGCTCGCGGGGGATTGTACATTCCGCCCACGTTGGTGATGGACGACAGCCGCCCCGGCCCGCCGCGCGAAACATGGCAACTGAACTTGGCGCCCTCGGGTCGCGATCGAGCACTCAAAGGCATGGATCGCAGCGCCAATTACAAAGGCACCATCGGCAGCGATCGCGGCACGACGTATCAAATTAAACCCCAAGGAAAAACCGAGCGGGTGTTTAATTGCCCAGGGGTTCATGTGTATGCCAAGTCGGGCACTGCGCAGGCGGCGCCCCAGCGTGCGGTGCACACCGGCGGCAAGCTTAATGGACGTCCCATTCGCAATGTGGATGCCCAAGGCAGGGTGACGTACGGCGAGGTGGTGCGTGAAGGCAACCATGGTTGGGTGGTGGCCTTGGTGGGCCCCGATGGCGAAACGCTGCCCACCCATGTGGTGGTGGTGGTCATGGAATATGCCGGATCGGGCGGGGCATCGGCGGGGCCTGTGGTGAATCAAATTATTCACGCCTTGCGCACCGAGGGGTATTTGGGCGAATTGCCCGTGGAGCCGGCAATCGAGTCCGATTCAGATGGCGAGGCGGCCCGATGAGTGAGTTTGCCAAACAATTTAAAACACTTTTAAAGCCAGGCTTTGCATGGTTAGTACTGCCCGCAGGGCTTGCACTCACGGCAATAGGCGTGATGGCCATTGACACGGTGGCGCCACGATCGGGCAACATTCAAAAAACAGTCAATTTGCCCATTGCCTTGTTGTGCATGCTGCTGACGATGGTGCCCCATCCACGGACGATGGGCCGGGCGTCTTTTTTGTTGTTTGGCGTGTCATTGGGCCTTTTGGTGTTTTTACTGGTGCCTTTTGTGCCACGGTCGATTGTGCCGGTGATTAACGGCGCGCGGTCGTGGATTGACACTCCGGGGATGAACTTTCAACCCAGCGAGATGACCAAGGTTTTCTTTGTGTTGTCTTTGGCGTGGTACTTTCGGTTTCGCAAAAGCCATCGTTCGTTGTTGGGTTTGGTGTTTCCGTTTGTACTCATGGTGGTGCCGGTCATGCTCATCATGATGCAGCCCGACCTGGGCACGGCACTGGTGTTTGCCCCCGCGTTGTTCGCGGTGCTGGTGGCCGCAGGGGCCAAATTGCGGCACTTGTTTTCATTGCTTGGTTTGGGCACGCTTTTGGTGGTCGCCAACATTGGCATTATTTTGTATGCCCCGCCACACATGCAGGTGCTTAAAGACCACCAGCAACGGCGCGTTCGCAGCATGATTAAGTTGGCCTCGGGCGACACCAGCGACATTCAAGCCGATGCCTACCAGCAATACAAAGCCATGACCCTCAGCGGAGCAGGCGGCGTGTGGGGATATGGGGCCGAGCAATCGCGCGAAGTGTTTGAAAACTTTCATTTGCCCGAGGCTCACAACGACATGATTTTTGCCGTGATCGTGAACCGCTGGGGCATGGTGGGCGGGGTGGTGACCGTGGGGCTGTATGGCGTGATGGTGGTGGGGTTTTTAGGGGTGTCCGCCAGCACCCGCGACCCCTTGGGGCGGCTGTCTTGCGTGGGATTTGGCGCCATGATTTTGACCCAAGTGGTGGTCAACGTGGGCATGACCTTGGGCATTTTGCCCATCACCGGCATCACCCTGCCCTTGATTAGTTACGGCGGATCCAGCCTGCTGTTCACCTTTATCATGCTGGGATTGGTGCTCAATTTCGCCTCACGCGGGCGGGCCATGATGGCACGCGATTCGTTTGAGTTTTGAGGGGAGGTTGGAGGTGGGGTAATAGGGTGTGGGGTTCGGGTTGTTTCTGAATTGTCTTTTCACTTAGCCCCTCAGCCCCTTTTCCCCTCAGCCCCTTCGATGCTTGAGCCTGAGGTTTAAGGCTGGCTCGCTTGCGGCCCCCAACCCGATACGATGGGGGCATGCCCATTCCTGATTTTGTACCGCGTGACCTTGAAACCCTTGGCTTTGATTTGCCCCAAGAGCTGCTGGATCAGCTTGAGCGGTACCTCGACTTGGTTTTAAAGGCCAATGAAACCACCAACCTCACGGCCATTAAACACCGTGAACTGGCATGGAGCCGATTGATTGTGGACAGCCTCACACCCTTGCCCGCGATGGCCCATGACGATGACGACGAAGGTGACGAGGGCGAGGGCGATCAAGAAGAGGGCGATCAAAACCAAGCCTCAACGTCAGACCAAGCTTCAGACCAAGACTCTGACCAAGACCAAGACGCCTCGCGTCCCAACAATGCCCCGCCGCTCAAGCTCATCGACATCGGCACCGGGGCCGGTTTGCCGGGCATTCCGCTGGCCATTGCCCGGCCCGATGTCGACGTAACATTGGTCGATGGCACGGGCAAGAAAATCCGTTTTCTTGAATCAGTGGTGGCTGAATTGGGCCTCACCAATGTGACACCCCTTAACGCACGCGTCGAAGACGTGGGCCAAGACCCCGCCCACCGGGGCCGCTATGACATTGCCGTGAGTCGCGCGGTGGGGCCCCTGCCGGTGGTGTTGGAGTATTCACTGCCCTTGTTAAAACTCGGCGGCGTCATGCTTGCCATGAAAGGCCCCAAAGCCGAACAAGAATTGCGCGACAGCGGCGACGCCATGTCACTTTTAGGCGGCGGCGAAGTCACCGTGGTGGAGGCTTACCCCGAATCTTTTGACAACGAACTGGTCATCGTCATGGTCGCCAAAGAAGACGCCACCCCGTCGATGTATCCACGGGTGAGCGGCACGCCAAAGAAAGAGCCGTTGTAATGGAGAACGTAACCGTTCATGGTTTTTGTTTACTATCTTAAATCACAGTCATTCACGGGTTTCGACCTCTTCTTACCCTAGACGTCAGGCTCTCATCCAAACAGCAGAAGACGGAACATGAACCGCCAAGTTGCCAAGGGAGCCAAGGAAGGCAGGGACTGTAAGGCTAAAGAGATGCTTTCTGAGGGGCGCTTCTCAATCGCCTTGACTTGATTTTCGCACGCATACCAAGGCGAAAAAGATATTTTGATTTTCGGTTCTTTTCTGCCTTCCTTGGCTCCCTCACTCGCCCCCTTGGCGGTTAAATTTTCTTCGCGTTACCTCACAGACATCCTCTTGAAATCCTGTGAGTGGCTACTGGAGAACGTACGTCAAATGATTTAATTGAATCGAGCTTGTTTTGCAACGCGCGAGTATCTATCGACTTGACTTTAAACTGCATGAGGACTGTGCTGTCGTGGGGAAAAGAAAATTCAGCATGCCTAACTATCAACAAGCACTTGAAAAGCACTTACGCTGTGCGGTGCTTGCAGAGGATGCTTTGGAATCAACGCCTCGCCTGAAAAAAACTTGTTTGCGAGAGTGCTGCGTTTGTTCAAACGTTGTGACAGATTGCTCTAAACTGGGGTGATGCCTAACACCTCTCTTGATATTGCGACGTTTACCCTTGGGGATTACCAGACGAATTGTTATGTGGTGAGTGATGCGGCGTCGAAGGCGTGTTGGTTGGTGGACACGGGGTTTGGGCCCGGGGCGATGATTGAGCATGTTCAACAGGCGGGGTTGACGCCGGTGGCTGTGGTGTTGACCCATGCACATGTGGACCACATTGCGGGGTTGGCGGAGGTGTTGGAGCGTTTCAAAGAGTTAGACAAGGAGTTAGACAAGGGGCCAGACAAAGGGCTAGATGTTTTAATCCATACCGATGAAATGGGGTTCCCGGAAGAACCGGCTAAGAATTTGTCGATTTTCTTGGGCACGCCGGTGACGGCGCCCCCCGCCACGCGGGCGGTGACGCAGGGCGAGATATTGACACTCGGGGCGTTTGAATTTGAAGTGCGGCACACGCCGGGTCACAGTCCCGGGGGAATTTCGTTGGTGCAACACGATCAAAAGGTGGTGTTGGTGGGCGATGCGCTGTTTCGCGATGCGATTGGCCGTTTTGATTTCCCCACGTCGGATGGGCGGGCGCTCATTGAAGGCATTCATGCGCAATTGATGACACTGCCCGATGATTACCGTGTGCTTTCAGGCCATGGGCCAGAGACGACCATTGGACGCGAGCGGACGCACAATCCGTATTTGCGTGAGACGGGATTGGCGTGAGGGATTGGGGGGTCAAACGACGTAACCGTCCACGGTTTTAACAAGCGTATTTGCGTTGACGCGCAATGGGCAAGTCATCTCGGGCAAGAGATTTTACGCCAAGACGCAGAGACGCCAAGGCGCCAAGGAAGACAAGAAAGCCGACAAGAACACTTTTGCTCTTTGGCATGCGTGCGATATTCAGCGCCAGGTGGAGAGGCTCTTTTTGAAGTGACACGTAAGGCAATCGCGACGCTTTACAGCCGTTTCTTCAAGCAAAGGCGTTTGGGT
>JAZGFZ010000184.1:0-2639 GCA_036480015.1 Algisphaera sp.
ATATCATGCTTTCGCCTTCTAAAACGACTGCAACCCCTCAGCCCAAACTTCTGGATCAGGTAATTCATGTATGCAAAAAGAAGCACTACGCCCGGAATACCGCCAAAACCTACTGCGGCTGGATCAAAGACTTCATTCTGTTTCACCGCCGCCGAACGGGGCGATTCATTCATCCAGCAGAGATGGGCGCGAACCACATCGAATCCTATCTAACCTACTTGGCTGTAGAGCGCCGAGTCGCGGCGGCAACCCAAAACCAGGCCCTAAACGCCATCGTCTTTCTTTATCGTCACGTTTTGGGTCAAGATCCCGGCCGCTTTAACGCCACACGAGCCAAGCGTTCGCATCGCGTGCCAGTCGTCCTTTCCGTCGACGAGGTGCAACGGCTGCTCGTTCAAATTCAGGGGCCCGCACAGCTGATTGCCCAACTCATGTATGCAGGCGGCCTTCGCGTGGGCGAAGCGTGTTCGCTTCGAGTGAAGGATGTCGATATCGAACGCCGTCAGATCACCATCCGCCACGGGAAGGGCGCAAAGGACCGGCTTACACTGTTGCCTGAAGTCTTGACTGGCTTGCTAAGCGATCACCTCAAACATCGCGTACACCTTCACGAACACGATCTCGAACGTAGAGAGGGCTGGGTGGAGCTTCCCGACGCGTTCGCACTCAAATCGCCCCGCGCAGCGTGGTCGATACCGTGGCAATACTTGTTTGCCGCCAATCGGTTGTCGCAGCACCCCGACACCGGCCAGTCAGGGCGATGGCATATTTTCGGCTCCACCGTCCAGAGGGCCGTTAAACGTGCGGCGGCTGCCGCCTCCATCACCAAACGGGTCACATGCCATACCCTCCGCCACAGCTTCGCGACCCACCTTCTTGAATCGGGCTACGACATCCGAACCATTCAACAACTGCTTGGTCACGCCGACGTCAAAACCACCATGATTTACACCCACTGCCAAACCCAAGCCAGCCGCGGTGTCATGGGAGTACGAAGCCCGCTCGATCAGGCCACGCAATAACTTCCATCCGCCTATCCCAAAACACCCGCCAGCTCTAACCCGCTAATTCATCTTGCCTTACCATCCGATCCAAACTTCGGCATCCACCCGTCAAACGAAACCTTCGCTCACTTCTCCCCGGCTTTCCACCCGCCGCACGTCGCTCCGGTTAAACTCTTCGATTCCCCCCACTGAATCCAGAGTGCCATGAGCGATCCCAATCAAATTAACGATGATGTTTTCACTGTTCCTGCAGGCGTGACGGAGGTCATTCCCATTCTTGACTTCGGCAGTCAATATGTGCAGCTCATCGCACGGCGTGTGCGCGATGCAGGGGTTTACAGTGTGTTGGTGGGGCCCAATGTCACGCTCGAGCAACTTAAAAAGCTCAACCCCACGGGGATTATTTTGTCGGGCGGGCCTTCGTCGGTGAACGATGAAAACGCCCCCAAGCCCGACCCACGACTTTTTGACCTAGGCGTTCCGGTGTTGGGCATTTGCTATGGCATGCAGGTGGCTTGCCAACTTTTGGGTGCCGAAATCAAAGGCGCAGATTCGCGCGAATACGGCCGCGCTCAACTTAACATTCAAGACAAATCGGGCTTGCTTCACGGCCTGCCCGACCACACCAGCGTGTGGATGAGCCACGGCGACCAAATTGAAAACCTGGGGCAAGACTTCATTACCACCGCGACCACCGACTCTTGCCCTTACGCCGCGGTTAAACATGCCACCAAACCTTTTTTTGGTGTGCAGTTTCACCCCGAGGTCACCCACACCCCGCACGGCGGCGACATTCTGAGCAACTTTTTGTTTAAGGCTTGCGGCTGCACCGGGCAGTGGACCATGGCCGATTACATGCAGAGCGAAAGCGACCGCATTCAAAAAATTGTGGGCCAAGACCATGTCATCTTGGGCCTTTCGGGCGGGGTTGATTCCAGCGTGGTGGCGGCCATGCTGGCCAAAAGCATTGGCAAGCAGCTCACGTGCATTTTTGTTGATAATGGCTTGCTACGCAAAGGCGAACGCGCCTTGGTGGAAAGCACGTTTCGCGACCACTTTGACCTCGACCTGCGCGTGATCGACGCCGAAAAACTATTCCTTGACGACCTTGCAGGCATCACCGACCCGCAAGAAAAACGCACCCGCATTGGCCATCGTTTTATCGACGTTTTCAAAACCACGGCCGATGAAATCAAAGCCGAATTCAAAAATAAAAACACACAAATCAAGTTCCTTGCCCAAGGCACGCTCTACCCCGATGTGATTGAAAGCGGCCAAGGCTACGCAGGCACCGCAGCCAACATCAAACTGCACCACAACGTGGGCGGCTTGCCCGAAAAGCTGGGGTTCAGCCTTATCGAGCCTTTGCGTAATCTCTTTAAAGACGAAGTGCGAAAACTCGGCGAGGTGTTGGGCCTGCCCCACACCATGGTGTGGCGTCACCCTTTCCCCGGCCCAGGCATGGCGGTTCGCATTTTGGGCGAAGTCAACCCATCGCAACTTGAATTGGTCCGCGATGCCGACGAAATTTTGTTGGAAGAAATTGTCTCCAACAACCTCTATGAAAAAACCGCCCAAGTCTTCGCAGTGCTGCTGCCTGTGAAAGCGGTGGGCGTGATGGGCGACGGCCGCACC
>JAZGFZ010000185.1:0-6361 GCA_036480015.1 Algisphaera sp.
CCCTCATTTGATTCGCCTCCCGTGCCCCACCTCCTCATTAAGCGATACTCCCTGCCATGCGAATCACCACCTGGAATGTGAACGGCCTTCGCGCCGCCTTACGCAAAGGCTTTGCCCATCATCTCGATGCCATTGCCCCCGACGTGCTGCTCTTGCAAGAAATTCGGGTTCGCCCCGAGCAATTGCCCGACGACTGGGCCGCGCCCGCAGGTTGGCATGTCACTTGGCACCCCGCTGAAAAACCGGGTTACGCTGGCACGGCTGTGTGGACCCGCGCTCCACACAAAGTGCTGGGCCGGGGCCTAAACGATGACATTCCTGACACCGAAGGCCGCGTGCTGCGTGTGCAGGTTGGCAACATTCGTGCGGCCAGCGTTTACTTGCCCTCAGGCTCGTCTTCCGAGATACGCCAGCAAGCCAAAGAGGCGTGGATGAATCGCTTTGCCCCCTTCGCCGAAGGCTTATGTCGCGCCCGCACGGCCACCTTCATCGGCGGCGACCTGAACATTGCCCACACCGAGCGCGACCTTTTTTATGCCAAGAGCAATCAGAAACAGTCTGGTTTTCTTCCGCATGAACGAAGCTGGATGGGCGACTTACTCAACACCGGCTGGCGTGACTTGGTGCGCGAACATGCCGGAGAAATTGACGGCCCCTATTCATGGTGGAGCAACCGTGGCCAAGCCCGCGCCAAAGACCGTGGCTGGCGCATCGATTACCTGCTGGCCAATGCCGCGGCGGGCAAACGCTTTGTATCGGCCACCACCCACCGCGAGGCGGGCTTGGCCTGCTCCGACCATGCGCCCGTCTCAGTCGATTTAAGCGATGCGTGACCTGCACTTAAGCTGCGTTGCCTGCTAACGTACTTGCCTTCTAACACGTCAACCCTCTCTCAATTCCACCTGAAAACCCCGCCATGCTTCGACTCACCACGCTCACGCTCGCCCTCTTCGTGCTGGGCCTTTCTGCCTGTCAAAGCGTTTCATCACGCAACACGCAATCCAGCCTTCCGACGCCTGTCATCAACCCAGGGCACTACAGTCCCAGCGCGTCCGATGATGCTTTGCTCGACCACATCCAGCGTCAAACGGCGCTTTACTTTGTCGAAACCGCGCACCCCGAAACAGCCATGGTGTCCGACCGCGCTGCCGCCGACGGCACGGCCCCCGGCGATGTGGCCAGCGTGGCCGCCCAAGGGTTTGCCTATTCAGTTTGGTGTCTTGCGGCCGAACGCGGCTGGCTCTCGCGTGATGTCGCACGCGAACGCACCCTCACGTCATTGCGTTTTTTACGCCACCGTGTCGAAGGCAAAGAAGGGTTTTTCTATCACTTTGTTCATCGCCGCACGGGTCGTCGCGCCAACGATTGTGAACTGTCCAGCATCGACACCGCCTTAATGCTCGCAGGCGCCCTCACTGCACGGGTTTATTTCAATGCCGACACCCCCGACGAACGCGAAATTCGCGATTTGGCCACCGAGCTATACGCCGCCGTCAACTGGCCGTGGATGACCGACAATGCCGACACCCTGCGTTTGGGCTGGACCCCCGAACACGGCTTTCTCGAAGAACGATGGGACACCTACAGCGAACTCATGCTCATGCAGCTGCTCGCCTTGGCCTCGCCCACCCATCCCTTGCCACCCGAAAGTTGGCACGCATGGAAACGCGTTCCAGTGATTACCTTTGGCGGACGCACCTTTTTGGCCTGCCCACCACTGTTCACCCACCAATACCCCCAAGCGTGGTTCGATTTACGCCACCAGCACGACGACTACGCCGATTATTTCCACAACTCGCGTTTGGCCACTTTGGCCCAGCGACAAATGGTGCAAGATTTCGCCGGTGATTTCCCGCATTACACCCCTTCGCTTTGGGGCCTTACCGCCAGCGATGGCCCCGACAAATATGTGGCTTGGGGCGGGCCGCCATCACTCATCAAGCCACCACTCGACGGCATCGTCGTGCCCTGCGCCCCGGGCGGCTCGGTGCCCTTTGCCCCGCAAGCTTGCACCAAGGTGTTGCGTAACCTGCGTAACAACCACACCCAAGCCACGTGGACACGCTACGGCTTTGTCGACGCCTTCAACCCCGCCACCGGCTGGGTGTCGCACGATGTGTTGGCCATCGACGCGGGCATCACTGTCATGGCCATCGAAAACCACCGCACCGGATTCTTCTGGAGCACCTTCATGCGCGACCCCGATGCACAACGCGCCTTGCAAATCGCAGGCTTCAAACCCAACGCCCCCGACCGAGCCACCACCCACGCCAACATCTCACTCAACGCGCTCGAAAAACGCCCCCCCGATTTACGCCGACTCACCGCGCCCACCGCCGTGGCCGTCGCCGCAGGGCCCAACACCAAACGCCAATGGACCACCCTGCCCATCGAACCCAAAGCCGAAACCGCCGCAGGCACCAACAGCGATCCCCTCAACCGCCCCGACACCGAACTTTCCTTTGCCTTCACGTGGGACGACCAAGCCCTCTACTTCGAAGGCCGCGTGCGTGACTCCGAACTTCGCAATGGTTTTTCCAATGAGCTGCTTTACAAAGGCGACTGCATCGAACTGTTCATCGACCCGCAAAACGACGGCTTGCGTTGGATGAACCCCGCCGACTTCCAATTTGGCTTTGCCCCCGACCCCCAAGCCGACCCCAACGACAACTCGGGCAAATACCACGAATGGTTTGGCAACGGCCATCGCATCATTCCCCACCGTGTCGATCGCACCACCCACGGCTACACCGTCACCGCCGGCATTCCATGGCGCACCCTAGGCATTTCAAACCCCGGCCCCGGCACCACCCTGGGCATCAGCCCCGCCGTGCGCGACCTACGCGACGCCATGCCTTGGCTCAAAAGCGAATGGTTTCTCAACAGCCGGGGTGAATCCATCGAGCTAGGCCAATTGATACTGGAATGATTTCGCAGACAACAACAAGCCTCGACATGGGCGACTCCTAAGCAACAAGCAGGCTCGACTCGCCCGAGCCACAACAGACGATGTCATCCACCCACGAAGAGTCGCGCCACCAGCTATGCTGGGGGCATGAAGATCCACGAATACCAATCTCGCGAATTACTCCAACAGTTCAACATCCCCGTCCCCGGCGGCGTGGTGATTGATTCAGCCGACCAAGCGGCCGCAGCCTTTAAAGAACTTGCCGATGCCGGGGCCACCTTGGCCGTGGTGAAGGCCCAAGTGCACGCAGGCGGCCGAGGCAAAGGCGGCGGCGTCAAACTGGTTAAAACAGCAGCCGATGCCACTGAAGCAGCTAAAACCATTCTCAGCAAAAACCTCATCACCCCTCAAACGCCCCCCGAAGGCGTGCCGGTGAAAAAACTTTTGATCGCCAGCGGCGTCGACATCGCCAAAGAGTATTACCTGGGCATCGTGGTGGACCGCACCCAAGGCTGCCCTGTGCTCATGGCCAGCAGCGAAGGCGGCATGGACATTGAAGAAGTGGCCGCCAAAACCCCCGAAAAAATCATCAAAGAACCCATCAACCCCGACACCGGCTTGCTGGGTTTCCAAGCCCGCAAAGTGGCATTTGCCATTGGCATGCAAGGCAAACAAGTGGGCCAAACCGCCAAGATCATGATGGCCTTGGCCAAACTGTTTTTAGACACCGACGCCAGCTTGGTTGAAATCAACCCACTGATCGTCACCCCCAAGTCTGACACCCACCCCGACGGCGAAGTGTTGGCCATTGACGCCAAAATCGACTTTGACGACAACGCCGCCTTCCGTCAAAAAGAACTTCGCAAGCTCGAAGACCCCAACGAAGTAGACGCCAGCGAAGCCAAAGCCGCAGAATATGGCCTCAGCTACATCAACCTCGACGGCAACATTGGCTGCTTGGTGAATGGAGCCGGTTTGGCCATGGCCACCATGGACATCATCAAAATGCACGGCGGCGAGCCCGCCAACTTCTTAGACGTGGGCGGCAGCGCCACCGAAGAAGCCGTAACCGAGGCCTTCCGCATCATCTTGGCCGACAAGGGCGTCAAAGGCATCTTGGTCAACATTTTTGGCGGCATTGCCAAGTGCGATACCATTGCCAATGCCATTGTGGGCGCCGCCAAAACCGTGGGCTTCACCGTGCCTTTGGTGGTGCGACTCGAAGGCACCAACGTCGAGCCCGCCCGCAAGATCATCGAAGCCGCCAAGGCTGACATTCCCACCATGATCGTGGGCAGCGACCTCACCGACGCCGCGAAGAAAATCTGCGACGCCATCGCAGCGTAAGCAAAGCCGCAATAGAAGCGTTGCATTCAAACCAAGAACACCCTCGCAATTCTATTTGCGGGGGTGTTTTCACAAAGCCAATCTCCGCTATCCTTTTCAGTATGAAACCCGAACCCCTACTCGCCGAACTCAACCGCATGCGCAAAGACTTGGGAGAAGACACCACCGACATCGAGTGGCTCACGCTGCACCACGCGTTTGTGTTTATCTCCTATCAACACTCCGCCTTTGAGAAATACGTGAAAGAAGCCGGCGAGCGCGGGGAATTTGCCGATTTTCTTGAAGCCGAGGGTTAAAAGCGCCCCGCGAGGCCGCACACAACGGCCTTCCTTCACACGCTCCCCTTTGCGTCTCAGTAACCGTTCACCTATTTTTGGCCGCCATGCCCCCCCCCCCGCCGTCATTCCCGCGAAGGCGGGAACCCAGCCCCACACGCTAGATTCCCGCCTACGCGGGAATGACGGAGGGCGAGCAATCGTTTACGGCTTTTCTTCGCGACATCGTGTTTTGCCTTGAACTGTTACGCGTGAACAGTGCCGCATACACAGCAACAAAAAATCGTGAACGGTTACACGTCTCGGGCGTGCAGCTCAAAAACATATTCGTCACTCGCACGACCCTTAAAGTAGTCCGCATTTTTCAAAAACGCGGTGCGCGTAAAACCTAAGCGTTCAAGCAGCTTGATAGACCGCGTGTTTTCCGTGTCAACATGCGCGGTGGCCAATTCAACATCAAAACCGCCAAACAAGCACGACGTTAAAAGCGACACCGTTTCGCGGCCAACACCCTGCCGCCAATAAGGCGGGAACACTTCATACGCGATGTCGGTTTTCCCCTCTTTGTGAAGGGTTGCTTGGAGGGTGCCTAAGTAACGCCCCATTTTCGGGCCGTAAACCGCATAGTTAAGCCAAGTTTCATTCCCATCAGACGATCCTCTGGCCGACCACGCCTTGTACCTGTCCTGCAACGCACGCAGGGACACAGGGGGCTCGTGCGGGATATAGCGGTACAACTCCAACGACTGAAGATCATCAAACAACAAAGCCGCGTGCTTGGGCAAAATGGGTTCCAGCACACAACGGTCGCCCACTATGTTTTCTTCAAGCGAATGGATATTCATTCAAAGCAGCTTATCAACAACCACACATCACCCCCTTCAAGAATCTCACCGCCCAATAGCTCAAAGCGAGGGCACCACAAACCGCCCCGACTGCTCTAAAAACGCCCTTGGGTTGTTCAGCAACAATTGTTCAATCGCTTGGGCGCTGTGCCCACGCCCCTGCATTTCGGCGGCGCACTTGGGCACACTTAGCGGGTCGCTGTGGCCCCAGTCACCCGCACTGTTCACCCACAACCGTTCACTGCTGTAGCACTCGATCATGTCCACCGCCCGCTGACAAGTTAATTTACTGTCGGGATAAAGCGTCATGCCCGCCCAGTAACCGGCATCCAGCACATTGGCAATGGTGTGCTCTTCAACGTGGTCGATCAGCACACGCTCGGGGCTCAGCCCTGGCTGGCGTTTGAGTGCGTCAAGAATAAGCTGCGTGCCCTTAAACTTGTCTTCAAGGTGCGGGGTGTGAATCAACACCAAATGGTCATGCGCCGCAGCAAGGGCAAGATGCTCTTCAAAAATGGCAAGCTCGTTTTTCGTATTGCGATGAAGGCCAATTTCACCCACGCCCAACACATTGGGTTTGGCCAAAAACTCTGGCAACAAGGCCATCACCGCGCGAGCAAAACCGGGGTCTTCGGCTTCTTTGGGATTAATGCAAACCCACGCATGATGAGCAATCCCAAACGCCGCCGCACGTTTGGGCTCAACGTCGGTGAGCTGCGTGAAATAATCATAAAACCCCGCCGGGCTTGCGCGATCAAAGCCCGCCCAAAAGGCCGGTTCAGTCACCGCCACACACCCGGCAAGCTGCATGGCGCGGTAATCGTCCGTCGTGCGACTGACCATGTGAATGTGTGGGTCGATGTAAGCCATGCGTCTCGTAACTGTTCACAGGTTTCAGGAGGATGTTTGCGTTGACGCACAATGGGCAAGTCGTCTCTGGCAAGAGATTTTACGCCAAGACGCGGGGCCGTCGCGGAGCATGAGCG
>JAZGFZ010000186.1:0-3686 GCA_036480015.1 Algisphaera sp.
ATCTTCGGGCGCATCCCACAACGACGAATGCGATGATGTTTGCCACGATGGACTCGCCAACAAGCGGTGAACCGCCGGAAGGCATTCATGAACAATGTCGATGTCGTCAGCGAGCTTCCAGTGGTCGTGCAACCAAATCGCGAAAATCAGCACAAAGTCTTCATGTGCATCCAACGTGTGCCACGAAGGCACCACCGATGGGATCATGCCATTTTCACATTGTCCTCCGGCGAAAACACGCAAGCAACGTCGGGCCATGCGGTGGTCAGACGTTGCCAAAATTTCAACCAGCGATTGAACATAGCTGTCGCCAAGGTAAGCCCCACGTTCACGCCAAGGCGAATCGCAATGTAAATCTTCACTGCTGGCTCGCAGTGTTTCAATACCAACCTCCCACGTCCAATCGTGCAGTTCATTGTTAAACGTATACGTCTTATCAAACACCGGTAAGCAACGGCCATCACGAAGATACACCTTGTTCAAAACCACCGGGGCGTCTTCTGCCGCGTCATCATTTGGACGCATTGTGATTTGCAAGAATTTACCGCCACGTGTGAAGAACGTCTCAAACGTTTCGGGGCCACCGGCACAAATAAACCGATCCGCCGTGTCGATAATCGGATTCGACACAAACCAATTCAAACAACCATCTGGGCGTAACCGTTCGTCGTAGCCCACATCAATCAGTGTTCCTGCGGGGGCGTCCACTTCAATCACCAGATGCCCCAAGTACTCACTGGGAAAATCAAACAGCGTTGTAAACGGCCCATCACGTTGGCTACGTTTCAAAGGCATCGCCGGAGCATTCACCCGTTGATCTTCACACGGAACATCCCACGACATTTCACGCGAAGGCAATTGCGGCCCCTTCCCCGGCCCCACCTCAACCACATGCCACGTGGCATCGTTCAAATCCAATTCTTCAGCCGAGTGCGGCGCTCGTTTTGCCCACGATTCTTCTTTGCCAATGCGCCGCGCAAGCTGCCATCGCAAAGGCGAGGGGTCATTGTGATCAGGTGTTGAATGCACTTCCAACCCTGCCGATTTGGGAATCGCCAACAACACCGGATAAAGCGGCATGAGCTGCTGCACTTCACCGCACAGCAAGTTCCACCCCGCATTAAGCGTCACCGTTGCATTTTGCCGATTACCCCGCTCGGCATCATCCACCGGCTTTAGCTCGCTGCCATTAAGAAAGTGCGGCCCCCAGTGCACGCCCAATGTCACACTTTGCGATTCAGGACTGTGAATAAAAGCCGCGTAACGGCAATAATCATCACGCGTGGACTCATGGTGTGACGCACGCGAAGTCGGGTGTTGGCTTAAAAAGCCAAAGGTCTGTTCGTCATCCACCAACGGGGCTGCAAACATGGTCGTGGGCGTAATGATGTCATCGGTGGGATACGGCACGTCGCGTGGCGTGGGCAATGCTGTCTCAGGGTGGGCGCTGGGCTCGGTGCCGCCCCAACGCGCCGCCACATCGCTCTCAGGGTCACACCACCCCTCAGGCATGGCCGCTTGATCCAATGCCTCAATGGGCCCAATGGCGAACGAAAAACACGGCACCTGCGACGACCACGCCGTGGGCCGCACCGCACGCCAGTCACCTGGTGTGCCCAACGTCGCAGATGTTCCCGACGCATCCACCACTTCACCCGACACTAAAAACCGCCCGGCCGGTTCAGCCATGTGCTGAAAGTTATTAAAGTCAATAAAGCACGCCTCCACCGTAATGCAGTTGCGCCCAGACTTCAGCTCTTTGACCAAGTCATAAGTGTCGTATTCTTCATTGCCCGTGGTATAGCGTACCGGGCCACAACCCACAATTTTCCCGTTCACCCGCAAGCGGTAAAGCGTGGTCGTAAACAAGTGAATCTCTGCACGGCTCACCGCCCCGTCAACTTCAAGATCACGACGAAAAACCACCCAATCCAGCGCAGGCCGAACACCAGGGGTTGCAGGGGCCCAAACGTACTTGGCGTCATTCATCATGTTGGTTTTGCTCGTATCCATATTTCTAGTCTTTCAAAGTTCCTGGTAATCGCCCATGATTTTCAAGAGGATTTTCACCGCCAAGACGCCAAGGATACCAAGGAAGACAAAAAGACAGATCGAATAACGTCTCTTTTTCTGCCTTGGTATGCGCCCGAAAATAAAACGTAGGCACAGTCCTGAAATAACATCCTTATTTCAGGGCCTCTCAAGGCCAACGGTGTCATCTCCGGCGACTCCCCCCGATCACGTAAATCCACTCAAAAAAGGGGACGCCCAATTAAAACACCCCCAGCGGCGTAAGCCACTGGGGGTTAACTTTTTTATCTCTTTAGTAAGATTAAATCGCTTTAGTAAACGATTTCGTAGTACATCGCGTGAGTTTTCGCCCCATCAAGGACGATTTTTCCATTGTTCACCTTCACCTGCTTGTCGGTTCGGCGGCCATCATGGTCAAGCACATAAACCTTGGGACTCCCCTTGCGGTTCAGTTGAATTTCAACCTTCACAGGCTCCACAAGCATGGGACCTTCGCCACGAGCCACCATTTCGCCCACCACCATCTTCATGCCCGTGTTGCGAACGCGAGCAATCGTGGTCACCAGCAAGTTTTTGTCGCTCGCAAGGGTTCCTTTGGGACTCAAAGCCGTCACATACACCGCCGCATAGTTCGACTCAAGCGTGATGGTCACGTCGGCCAGTTCAGTAACCACGCCCGACGCAAAACCCACCACCGCTTGGGTGCCCGGCGTGTCAATGGCAATGTGCCCATCGTGAGCCGATGCTCCAGGTGTCCACGCCAGCTCCTCCGTGCTTGAATGCAACACGCCCTCGCGGGTGTACTTGGCCATGTCCACTTTTTCAGAGGTTTCGTAGGCATCTGTAAACTCAACCAGGCCGCGTCCCATCGCCAAGGTCGACGCAGGGGCCACATCCGAGCTGAACTCTTTGTTGTCATAGCCTTGTTCAACCATGTCTTCAAAGCCAAGCTTTCCTTCAACCAGCGAAGGCTCATGCACCTTGCGAACAAACGTCACATCCGACTCTTTCACATCGCCGCGATACACCTGACGGGCCACCGCAGGAAACACTCCCAGCACTTGTGGAGCAACAAAATCCCACGCATCCTTAAGCTCTTTGCGAAACTCTCCCGAATCCATGTTTTGAAAAATAAACGACACATCCCAACCGTTAAGCCCCATGCCGTAAGCCCCCAAAATGGCAGGGCCTTCAACCCCGTATTCATTGGGAAACACATGAATCCATTCCGAAAGCATAAACGGTAAACCCGCGACCTGCTGCATGCCCGAACTCAACATACCGCCACCGGGGCGAGCCAACATTGAGCCTGCACCGTTGAAGTAATTGTGTCGGTCGATGATGTCAAAACGTGAATCAGCGTGCAGGTTTGAAAAGTGGCTAAACGCCTGGCCCGCTTGCCAATTGGACGTCATAATCACACCCTCATAGCCCGTGTCTCGAATCGCCTTTTCAAAGCGATCGTAAAACTTGCCTTGCAAGTCATGCATAAACGAAATGGTGTCAAGCAAACGCTGCTTGGTGGGCGACTTCATCATGTGCCCTGGGCCAAAGAACCACGGGTTACCAGCAGGGTAAATCCGTCCTTCTGCCCAACTCTCATCGCCAAGGCCTTCACCGACGTAAGCATTTAGCCCGCCTTTTTCTCCCCAAGC
>JAZGFZ010000187.1:0-14964 GCA_036480015.1 Algisphaera sp.
CCTTGACCAAAAACACCAACGACGCCGTTGTGCCACTCATGATCGAAGTGCCCGTGGCCCCAGGCGACTGCCACTATTTACCCTCGGGCACCTGCCACGCATTGGGCGGAGGCATTTTGGTTGCCGAGGTGCAAACCCCCAGCGACACCACCTACCGCGTGTACGACTGGGGCCGCACCGGCCGCGAACTACACGTCGAAGCCGCACTGGCCTGCATCGACTTTGGGCCACCCCAAGTTTCCGATTTCGAACGCATGACCGCCATCGACGATCACACCACCCGCTTGGTTCAATGCGAACACTTCCAAATGGACCGCGTGGTCGCCCCCGCAGGCTTCTCCGACGCCGCCGGAACCAACCAGCCCACCGTGTGGATGGTGCTCAGCGGCAGCGTCACCGTGTGCGGCGGCGCCCAAGAAGTCGACGTCACCGCTGGCGACACCCTGCTGCTACCGCCCAAAACCAACAGTAACTTCCGCGTCACCCAAGACGCCACCTGGATCGAAGTGAGCTTCCCTGCCGCCGAGTCCGCCCAATTGGCATGAGAGGCTGAAGTGGAAGGCGGGTGAGACGGGGGAGGATGATTTTTAGGGGTTGGTCGATCGTGGTTAGCGGTTAGTGGTTAGCAATTAGCCGTTAGCAAGAGGCGATCGGGAAAGGTGAAATGAAACGCCTGCGTTGGTCGTTCGGCTCCTTCCGAAGGATTCCACAGGAGAGCCAGACCCCACGATTTCCACAAGACAAACACGAAGCGTGGAAGGCACAAAGGCACGAAGGAAGACATTGAATCAAGGGAATTGCGAACAACCCATCTGAGCTACGGAAGCTGTAACCGTTCACATATTTCTGGCAGCCATGCCCCCCTCCGTCATTCCCGCGCAGGCGGGAACCCAGATTTGTACGCGCAGGCGGGAATCCAGCCCCACACGCTAGATTCCCGCCTGCGCGGGAATGACGGAGGGTAAGCAATCGTTTACGGATTTTCTTTGCGACATCGTGTTTTGCCTTGAACTGTTACGCGTGAACAGTGCCACATATACAACAACAAAAAAACGTAAACGGTAACCGGAAGCTTTGGCAAGACAAACATTCCTGCCTGTCCTACTTTTTGTAACCGCTTGTGGGGCGATTGTGGGGTACGGCCCCAAAATTTCCCGGCATGGTGGGGCGTGGGGTTATGTCTAGATTATTTCCCCTCTACATCTTGCTAACTGCTATTTGCTAATTTCTAACTGCTACCCCCCCCCGGCAGCGTTTCACCAAAAAAGCGTAACCAATTGCCGCCGAAAAACGCTTGCACTTCGTCATCGCCAAACCCACGGTTTCGCAAAAGGGCGCCCAGCTTCAACACATCACGGTGACGATTCAAACCCTGCGGGCATTCTTCGGCTCCATAGCCGCCGTCCAAATCAGATCCCAACGCCACATGCTTTCGGTCGCCCGTCACTTGGCAAATGTGATCGATGTGGTCCGCCAAATGATCGAGCGTTGCCTGATGCGTGGGCACGCCGCCACCTGCGGGGTAACACGCCTTAAAACCCCCGCGCTGAATAAATCCAAAATACGTCACCACCCCCAACACCCCATCGCGTTCGGCGATGCTGCGAACCACTGCATCGGTGAGTTGCCGTTGTCGCGGGGCGATGGCCCGGCAATTGCTATGGCTCGAATACACCCGCCCGCCAAAATGCTCAAGTGCGTCACGCACACTCGTGTCACTCAAGTGCGTTAAATCAAGCGGCATGCCCAGCCGCTGCATTTCAGCCAGCAGCACACGGCCCCGCGGTGTCACCGGGCCGTCAACGTCATGCTCATTGCCAGACTCATCCGATGGATTGCCTGCCGCATAATGACCTTGCCCAAAGTGCGTAAGCATGAGCGTCCGCACCCCCAAGTTGTGCCACCACGCAAGCTCTTCGGGGTCCGTCACCGGATCGGCGCATTCAAACGTCACAATCAAACCCAGTGGCGGCTTGGCCTCCTTGGGTGCGGCCTTCCATGCCGCCGCATGCCCGGTCAAATCCGCCGCTGTGCGAAGCACACGCACATGCCCCTGCTTTTCCAACCATTCGTAATACGCCAACTGCCCCCGGGCCTGAGCGTGGGCCATGCCCTGTGTGGGCCAGTCGCCCATGGCCCGTCGCGTCACCCGCCCGGGCGCCACCCACGGCTTGGCCCGGGCCAACAGGGTGGTCACCGCCACGCCCACCCCCGCGGCTCGCATTTCATGCAAGCTGGTGGTGCAGGTGTTGCGGCCATCCGTGGGCTCCGGGTCACGCTCCCGAGCCCGAAGCGCATCCACCGAAAGCAGCAAATCTCGCTCATACCCCAAGGCGTTCATGGCAAGGTCAAGGTGGCCATCAAAAAGCATGGGCATTCTCACAAGAAAAAGGCAGAAGAAACGCCAGTGTAAGCCGCCCCACGCAAGAGATCCCAAGCCATCGCGGGTAACCTATTGTCGTGACCGACACGCCACCCCCTGAATCCAATCCGCAAGCCCCCCGCCCCGACGGCTCAAAGCCCCGTCGCCGACGACGGCGGCGCAAAAAGTCGGGCTCAGCAGACCAACAAGGCTCACCCAACCCCGCAGCCGCATCTGGCTCGCCCCAGCCCCCTGCCGCCCACTCCACCGCAGGGGACACCGCGCCAGCCGTTCCCCAAAAAACGCCGCCCGTGCGACGCAACCGGCCCAAACCGCCGCCCGTCACCATTCCCAGCGCCACAAATGAAAGCCACGTCGTCAAAAGCGTGTCTTCTAAGTCGCGTAAACCCCGCCCCCCGCGCAAAGACCGCAACGCCCGACCACCCCGTGAAACACACGGCGACAACACCCGCGCCGCCGATCGCGGGCCCAACCCCAACCGATCCAATAACACCGGCACCCCCAACAAGCCCGGCAACAAATCCAACCGCCCGCAATCCGAGAAAAAAGGCCAGCGCCCCCCCGAAGCGCACGACGGTGCACCGCGCCCCGGCGACACCCCGCCCGCCAAGAAAAGAAAGAAACGCAAGCTACGCACCAAAGACTGCCTCGCCTGCTACACACCACACACCACCATCCACCGCGTCAGAGTGAACTACCGCAAACAATGGGCGTTTATCTGTGACATCTGCTGGGCCGATCGCTGCGTCGACAACCCCCATTACGAATACGGCGGATTGTGGATCTCAGGCCGCGTGATGACCCCCGAAAGTGAACTGCACGCCGAACGGCTTAAAAAACGCCAAAAAAGCGGCAAATCTCAAAAGCAATCCAATCCGCAATCCAGCCCCTCATCCAACGCAGAACAACCCCACAACAACGCGCCCCACGAAACACCCGAGTCCAAAGAACCCACGCCCGATGAGCGGCCCAAAACCGCCGAGCCTCACGAAAAAGAAGTGCACAACGACAACACACCGCAAGAAACACCCGAGTCATGAAGGGCCGAAGGGGCTGAGTGAAAAGGCAATTCAGAAGTGACCGAACAATCCACGCAAGCGCCTCATTCCACCTCTTGCTAACGGCTATTTGCTAACAGCTACCAACTAACCCCCCACCTGCACCCCACTCAACACCAACCCCCCCGCACCGGTCACCTGCACGGTCACCACTTGGCCAATCAAATCTTCGGTGCCATCAAACACCGTGATCAAATCGCCTGACGTGCGCCCCGACAACTGCGTCATCTCGCGCGGCTGCTCCCAGCCCAACGACACCGCCGCCGACCCCGGCGCCGCGCCATCCACACTTTTGGCCGTGCGACGCGACACGCCCTCCACAAACACCTCAAACGTTTTGCCCACCTGCGTGCCATGCACCTCTCTTGAGATGCGGTTTTGCAGGTCAATCAATTCGTTGTTGCGACGTTTCTTCACGTCATTGGGAATGTCATCGGCCAACCGGTCAAACGCCACCGTGCCAGGCCTTGGTGAATATTTAAAAATAAAGCTGTTCTTAAATCGACACCACTCCAAAAGCTCGGCTGTTTTCTGGTGGTCTTCTTCGGTCTCTCCCGGAAAACCACAAATAATATCCGTCGCCAACATCGCATCGGGCAAAATGTCGCGCACCCGCAAAATCAAATCGCGATAATCCGCCACGCGATACCCGCGATTCATCTTGGCCAGCACCCGGTCGCTTCCGCTTTGCACCGGCAAGTGCAAATAACGACAAATACGCGGGCAATCACGAATGGCCTCTAAAATATCATTGCCAAAATCACGCGGAAAACTGGTGATAAAACGCAGACGCTGCAAGCCGGGCAATCCATCATGAATTTTCCGAAGCAAGTTGGCAAAGCTCACCGTGGTGTCGTTAAACACCGGACTTTCGCCCCCCGTGCCCACATTGGGGTGAATCACCGTGCCCACCTGCGGCTGCAACACGCCATTGGCCTCCACCGCCGCCGCCGTGTCATAGTGATAATGATTCACCGTTTGACCTAGCAACGTAATTTCAATCACCCCCGCCTCAACCAACTTACGGCACTCTTCAAAAATGTGCGACGGCGGACGATGCACCTCGGCCCCGCGCGTGTGTGGCACCACGCAATACGTGCATAATTTGTTGCAACCCCGCGTCACCCGCACATAGGCCGATCGCCCCGCCGCCCGCGTGTCATCGCCCGCAAATGCCCGCGACAAATCCACCAACTCAAGTTGATCTTCCGCCGCCGCCAACGTTCCGCTGCGTCGGCTGCTGCCACCTTGCAAGGCCATTCGCGGCCCCGTGTCGCCTCCACGATCACACAACTGTGTTTTCAGTTGGTTGTCGATCAACATCGGCAACTTATCCAACTCGCCCGGGCCGCACATCAAATCCACCTGCGGGTGACGCCGCATCAAATCTTCGCCATCGCGCTCAGCCATGCAACCAATCACACCCAAAATCACCTCGGGGCGTTCCCGCTTATGTCGCCCCACCTTGCCCACGCGCGACCACACCTTGTTCTCGGCCACCTCCCGCACACTGCACGTGTTGTAAAGCACCACATCCGCCGACATCCAATCATCGGTAAACCGGTAACCCAATCCGCGCAGCTGCCCTGTCACCAGCTGGCTGTCCAACACATTCATTTGGCAGCCAAAGGTTTCCAAATACACAAGGGGCCCTGATCCGGGGCCTGTGTCGGGGGTTTCAATTTGTGGGGCAGTGGTGGCATCCATGGGGCGAAGAGTTTACCGCGAGATGCATGGACCAAGGAAATCGGCCCCCGTTTTAAGTTCGCTTTCATTCTGGCTTCCAGCCCGTAGCCAACCCGTTTCCAGCCTGTTTCACCCAACAACGCCTAAACTCCACCCATGAAATCCCCCCTTGGCCCCACCAGCACCCTGGGTTACTGCACCAACGTTCACCCCGGCGCCAACCTCGCCCAACTCAAAGCCAACCTCGACCGGTTTGCCGTGCCCATCAAGCAATCCGTCAGCCCCGATGCCCCCATGGGCGTGGGGCTGTGGTTTCCCGCTGCGGCCGCCCAAGAAGTGCTCGCCGCGCCCAACGGCCCCGCCGACCTCAAAGCATGGCTCGCCCACCGCGGCCTGCTTGTTTACACCCTCAACGGCTTTCCCCACGGCAACTTTCACCAGCCCGTGGTCAAAGACGCCGTCTACCTCCCCCACTGGGCCCAGCGCGACCGACTCAACCACACCCGCGACCTCATCACCCTGCTCGCCGCCCTGCTTCCCGACGGCGCCGAAGGCTCCATCAGCACCCTGCCCCTGGCCTGGCCCGCCCATGTCGGCGGGAGCCTCACCGCCGACCCCGACTTTGCCCCCGCCGCTGCAGCCAACCTCACCCAACTCGTGCATGAACTCGCCCGCATCGAGCTCACCACCGGCCACCACATTCACCTCGACTTAGAACCCGAACCCGGCTGCCTCATCCACAATTCCACCACACTGGTCGACTTTTTTGAAGACCACCTCCTAGGCACCGCCGACCAAGTCAGCGTCTTGGGCTACCTGCGCGTATGCCACGACGTCTGCCACGCCGCCGTCATGTTCGAAGACCAACAAACCGCCCTAAACAACTACCGCAGCGCCGGCATCAAAGTCGGCAAAGTACAACTGTCTTCAGCCCTGCACATTCCATTTGGCACCATGAACCACGATGAACGCACCGCCGCCCGCAACCAACTCGCCCTGTTTGCCGAGCCGCGCTACCTGCACCAAACCAGCATTCGCAAAAGCGACGGCACACTCGAAACCTTCAACGATCTCCCCGCCGCCCTCGACGCCCACCCTCAACCCGATCACGAATGGCGGGTTCACTTTCACGTTCCCGTGCATCAAAAAAACATGGGCGCACAAGGCGTGTTAAGCACCACCCAAAGCGACATCCCCCAACTGCTCAAAGCCCTTGCCCCCGAAGATGAAACCCACCATTTTGAAGTCGAAACCTACGCATGGAACGTACTTCCCCACGACTCCAGCAACGACGACCACAACACCGCTGAAAACGACAACACCCTCATCCAAGGCATCGCCAACGAACTCACATGGGTACGCGACGAGGCCATGTCATCATGATCCCAAACGCCCCAAACGCCAATCCCCTCAAAGCTTGGCTTGAACTCGCACGCATCAGCAACCTCCCCACCGTGTGGTCCAACATCGTCATGGGCATGGCATGGGGCATGGCATGCCACATGCGCGAACTCGACATCAACCCCGCCTCCGTCACATCCCCCAACCTCTCGGCCCTGCTCAACCAAGCCTTCATGCTCCTCATCGCAGGCAGCGTCATCTATACCGCCGGCATGTTTTTAAACGACGCCCTCGACCACCCCATCGATCAAACCCAACGCCCCACCCGCCCCATTCCCAGCGGTCGCATTTGCCCCAAACAAGCCAAAGCATGGTCCGCCGTTCTTTTACTCGCAGGCATCACCGCCTCCGCCGTGTACACCCCCAGCCCATGGGTGCTACCGCTTGTTGCAAGCCTCGCCCTCTGCGTCGTGCTTTACAACCTGCTTCACAACCGCTGGCCCGGTTCTGTTTTACTCATGGCCACATGCCGCGCCCTACTTGTTTTTGCCGCCACCATGGCCCCATGGTCATCCCACACCACCACATTGGGCCCCCGCCTCATCCCCGCCGCCATTCTGTTTGGCTGGACACTCCTCATCGCCGCCGTCGCCCGCCAAGAAGTCCAACGCCGCCGCATCCCATGGGTCATCACCCTCATCATCGCCATGCCCCTCATCGACGCCGCCCTGTGCCTACAAGCCAACCACCCCCAAGCCGCCCTCTTTTGCATCAGCTGCGCCGCCCTCACCGCCACCGCCCAATGGTTTGTCAAAGGCAGCTAACAAACCAAAGTCATCTCCATACAAAACGTCAAGTCGCCCATCGTCTTTTACCCACGCGTAAACACAAACAGACACAAATGAGAATAACCCCGAATCAAAGATTCGCGTCTATTCGCACCCATTCGCGGCTTGTAACCGTTCAAAGGTTTTCAGGAGGATGCCTGTAGAGTGTGATGCGAAAGAAATTTAACCGCCAAGGAGGCGAGCAAGGGAGCCAAGGAAGGCAAAAAAAGAAAATCAAATCAAGGCGATTGAGAAACGCCCTTCAGAAAGCGTCTCACTCTCTTGCCTTTCTTGGCGTCTTGGCGTCTTGGCGTCTTGGCGTAAAAATCCTAAAACCAATCTAAAGCACCCTCCAAGCCACACCCCGCCCAAGAACTCACCACACCAATTGCCAACCCTACAATAACGCTTTCACACCACGACTGACTTCCACCCGCCATGCCTTCTTCTTGCCGTCCTCTTGCTGTTCTTAACGTTGTGGGGCTCACCCCCAGTCTGCTCGCTCATGCTCCGCGCATGCGTGATTTTGCCAACGGGGATATCACGCCGCTCATTCCGGCTTTCCCTGCGGTGACTTGCAGTGTGCAATCGTCGATGCTCACGGGATTGCCTGTTGCCGAGCACGGCATCGTGGGCAATGGCTGGTACAACACCGACCAAGCCGACGTGCGTTTCTGGCAACGTTCTGACCGCTTGGTCCATGGCGAAAAAGTGTGGGAGACTGCCAAAAAACAAAACCCCGACTTCACCTGCGCCAATCTGTTTTGGTGGCACAATGCCTACAGCACCTGCGACACCGTGGTGCAAGCCCGCCCCATTTACAAAGCCGACGGCCGCAAAATTCCGGATGTGTATTGCAACAAACCCGCTTGGCGCGACATTCTTCAAAGCGAACTGGGCACGTTTCCACTGTTTCATTTTTGGGGGCCCTTGGCCAACATTCAATCCACCCAATGGATTGCCGACGCCGCCATGCACACCCACGACCACGACAAGCCCAACCTCACACTGGTTTACCTGCCCCACTTGGACTACGGCCTGCAAAAATTGGGCCCGCAACACCCCGACATTCCCCACCAAGTCATCGAACTCGACAAAATAGTCGGCGACCTCATCGACCACTTCACCCACCAAGGTACGCAAGTACTCATCGTCAGCGAATACGGCATTGAAGCCACACGCCCCACCCAAGCCGCCATCTTCATCAACCGCCACCTGCGTGACGCAGGCCACCTGGCCCTGCGCAACGAAGAAGGCCTCGAAACCCTCGACCCCGGCGCCTGCACCGCCTTTGCCGTTGCCGACCATCAAGCGGCGCATGTGTATTTCAGCCCCCACGCCAGCAGCGATCAGATCGCGCAAATCGAAACCCTCTGCCGCAGCATCAACGGCGTGCAAGACATTGTTCGCCTGAACCACCCCCGCGCTGGACATTTCACCCTTGTTGCCGCTCCGGGCCACTGGTTCACCTACGACTGGTGGCACGACGACGCCAAAGCCCCCGACTATGCCCGCACGGTCGATATTCACCGCAAGCCCGGCTACGACCCACGCGAACTTTTTAGCGACGCAAGCCAAGCCGCCGTGGCTTTTAAACTGGCCAAGAAAAAACTGGGCTTTAGCCAACTCATGAACATCATCCCCCTTGACACCCACTTGGTGCGCGGCACCCACGGCCGCACCGACCTTCCCACCGAACACGGGCCACTACTCATTGGCGCTCAAGCTCACAACACCCCTCTGCCCGCGACCGCCGTACGCGATCAGATACTCCGAAAACTGGGGTTGCGATAACAGTCGAGACTGTAGTCATGAAGGGGCTGAGGGGATAAGGGATTGAGGGGATAAGTGAAAAAGCAATCCGGAAATGGCCGAACGATCAACGTAGGCGTTCACCGATTTCGATTCCCCCATTGCCCTCCCCCCTTAGCGAAGCGGCATGGCCCAGGCCATGCCCAGCCAACGGCCTGCTTTGCTGCGACGCACAAAGCATTCGAATGTAAGCAGTGATCCGACGAGCGTGATTGTGGTGGCCAAGGTTGCTTTAAGAATCGGTGAGGCATCTGGCAGCATCCATTTCAAATCAATGTGAACCAGCCCCAAAATGGGGTGATGAACCAAGTAAATCCAAAACGAGGCGGCTGCCAAATATTGGATCGCCACCGGAATGGCGCGAATGTAACGCAACGCCATGCCCACGATCATGAGGCTGGCCAGCAACGATGACGAGGCGGTCATCAACGCGAGCATCATGCGCGAACCATGAGATTGATTCGACGTGCCTTCAAGCATTTCCAATCCAAACGGCACCGTCGTCGCCACAAAACCAATCGCCACAGCCGACCATGCAAGGGAGAACGATCGCCACCGCAGCGCGGCGGGATCAACACGGGCGATTGCCAAGCCGATCATAAAAAAAACGCCGTTGTAAATCCACTTGCTGGGCACGGGTGCAAAATCGTGCTGGAATCCCCAGATCACCTCAGGATGCAAGTAAATCACCGTGGCTGCCACGGCCCACCCAACGGCAACAACCGCAGGCAACGACAGACAAAACCGACTCACCCAAGCCTTTGATCCCTTGGGCCATCGCGAATAAACCTTGGCGGCCAAGGCAAACAAAACGATGTACGAAAACAAATAATGCAAAAACCAAAGGTGACTCAGCCCCCAAAAATCTTTGTCAACCACGCCATCAAATTTCAGGGTTTTAAGTTTTCGCGGGGTCACCCAACCTTCAGCCACCCACCCCAAAACCCAAATGTACAAATCAAGAGGGATAATCACGACAAGCCCAAAAAGCAACGGACGCAGCAAACGCTTCGCGCGACTGGACGCCAGTGCCCCGGCTCCCTTTTTGGCATATGTCCCATAGGCAAAAAAACCCGCGATGACCAAGAACAAAGGCATCACAAACAATTCAATCGACCAAAACACGCCATCTGCCAGTGCGCTGGGTTCGTCCATCACCGACACCGACCAAACCAAACCCGGCATGGGGTGCTTGAGGTAAGGAACCAAGGCATGAAGCACCACCACCGCAACAACCGCCACCGCGCGAACCGCATCAAATCCCACCCAATGAGGACGCGAAGAATCAGATTTTTCAGGGGTGATGTGTGAAATAAGTTCTCGTAGGCTACCACGCGTCCCCTTCACCCACTCCACTTAAATATCCGAATAAACACCCTCAATACACATCGCGTTGATAGCGGTGTTCTTTCACCATGGTGTCCATGTAGTCTTGAACGCCGTTGGCGTCTAAACCTTTGCGTTCGCCGATGATTTCACGCAAGGCTTTGTCTACATCGCCTGCCATGCGGGCGGCGTCGCCGCATACGTAAAAGCAAGCACCTTGTTCAAGCCACTCAAACAGCTCGTCGGCGGCTTCGCGCATTTTGCTTTGAACATACACCTTGTCTCTGCCATCGCGTGACCACGCGAGGCTCAGGTGGGTGAGCACGCCTTTTTCTTGCAGTTGCCCCAATTGTTCGTGGTAGAGATAGTCGGTGGCCTCGTGTTGATCGCCAAAAAACAGCCAGTTTTTGCCTTTGGCCCCGCGGGCTTCGCGTTCTTCAAGAAACGCGCGAAACGGCGCGATGCCGGTGCCTGGGCCCACCATAATCACGGGCGCGTCGTCGTTTGACGTTAAGTAGAAGTGCGGCGCTTTGTGAACATACACACCCACGCGACCCCCAAACCCACAACGGTCGGCCAAAAAGGTTGACGCCACACCTTTGCGCGGTTCGCCGCCCAATTCGTAACGCACCGCGCCCACTGTGAGATGCACCTCGCCGGGGTGGGCCTTGGGGCTTGATGCAATGGAATACAACCTGGGCTGCAATGGACGCAACGCATCGGCCAAGCCTTGGGCGGTGATGTTTATTTTGTGCTTGGCCACGGCATCCACCAAGTGCATGCCTTTGAAAGACGCCACATCGGCTTCGATACCCAAGTCATCCACCGTGGCTTGAGTCAACGTCACCACGTCAAGCTTGGCTTGCAAGGCCAAGCGAATGGGAAAGTATTCTCCCTTAATCAACACGCGATCGGCGCCCACCACCCCGCAGTGGGCCAAAATGTATTCCACCAAAATCGGATCGTTGGTGGCCCACACACCCAGCGCGTCGCCCACTTCGTATTCAAGGCCCGATCCCGAAAGCAAAAGCTCAATGTGATTGACTTCTTTGGCCGAATCGAGCGCACTTAAATTGTGCGACTCAAGCAACGACGCAAAATAAGGGTTGTTTTTATCCCAACCTGTTGGCGCCGCGTCTTCGTCGGTGTCCACCACGCCGGTGGGCGGTTCGCCTGCATTTTCAGTCACCGTGTCGCATGCAAACACAGCTTCTGACCATGCGTCAAAATCATCTTCATAAGCCACATCGCAGGTCACACAATCCACCATGCGGGTGGCGCCAAGTTCCGCCAAACGGGCGTCGATGTCGATGCCTGATTTGCAAAAATGCGTGTAACTGCGATCGCCCATCGCGCACACGCTGTATTCCAACCCTTCAAGACGCGGGGCATCGTCTGACAAAATCCATTTGCTGAACTTCACGGCGTTGTCGGGCGGATCCCCTTCACCAAAGGTGCTGCACACAATCAAAAGGTGCTTTACGTCGGCCAAGGCCGAAAAGTCAAAACTGTCCAAGTCGCCCACGGCAGGGTTATAACCCGTGGCCACCGATTTTTTACGCAACTTTTTACTCAGTGCTTCGCTGGTGCCTGATTGCGAGCCATAAAGAATCGTCATCGGCGGCGAATCGGGATGGGGCCCTGCGTTGGCGCTGGCCGAGGCCTTGTGCGCCTCAACCACGGCTGAAAGACCCGCCAAGTATCCATTGACCCATTGCCGTTGCGAGGCGTCAAAAGGGGCATCGTCCGTTAAGAAATCGTGTGTTTGGCTAACCATGGTTACATTTAATCAAAGGCTTGAGGGCGATTCTGACGGTTCAACAAAAAGGGGGTTCTTGGTTTTCTGGCCTGCGCTAAGCCACCAAAAGCTCGCGCAATTCTTCTTCGGTGTGGCGTCGGGTGAAATCCAAAAAGCGTTCGTCTGGTGTGCGACGGTCCAGATAGGTTTGAATGATTTTCTCCATAAACGCAGGCAAATCACTCACCGGCACCGGCCCCACCAAATGCCGGGCCAAGCCTTGATCGTTGTCGCTGCCACCGCCCAAATACACCTGAAAGGCTTCTTCGCCTTCGGCGGTGCTTGCCCCAAGCAATCCAATGTCGCCAATGTAATGCTGGGCACAACTGTGCGAGCAACCCGTGGCGTGAATGTTAAGGGGCGCGTCAAGCATGAACTTTGACGCCAAATGCTCCACCAGCGGGCCAAGGGTTTCTTTGGTGTGGGCCGAACCATATTTGCACGCCCATTTACCCGTGCATGCCACCGCCCCGGCATGAAAACTCGATGCCGAGGTCGACAAGCCCAAGGCGTCCACCCCCGCCACCACGGCATCCACGTTTTCTTGGGCCACATGCGGAATCAAAAGGTTTTGCCACACAGTCAACCGCAAATCGTTTCCACCATAGCGCTGACTTAGCTGGGCGATACCGCGCATTTGGTCGGGCGTCATGCGGCCCACGGGCAACAGCACACCCACATGAAATTTCCCGTCGCGCTGCGGGTGCACGCCCATGTGAGCTTGGCGATCCATCACCACACGCGGGGCACAAGCCGCTTGCGGCACACGAAAGAATTGGGCCGGTTCGCAGTTAAGCCGCCCGGCTTCTTCATTGAGTTTTTCTTGAGCCCGCTCGATAAACCAATCCATGCCGTGGGCATCAAGCACATATTTAAGTCGGGCTTTTTTGCGGTTGGTGCGATCGCCATGCTCGGCAAACACCCGCAACATGGCGCCACTGGCGGCCACCGTGTCAACGGGTTTTAAAAACCACCCGCTGCCTTGGGCAAAGTCTTGGTGCCCGGTGATGCCGCCCAGCAACACTTGGCACACCACTTGCCCCTGAAACTCTGGCTCCACATCGGCGTCTTGATTCACCTGGGTTGCCAAATAGGCAATATCATTGGTGTCGCTCACGCACGACATCAATCCGCCGCCATCAAAGCTAATGTTGAATTTTCGAGGAAGCCCGTGCAGATCGCGGCTGTTCAAAATCAATTGGTGGGTGTCTTTGGCCTCTTGCCGAAAATCCCAAAGCTCTTTGGGATCAAACCCCGCCGAAGGTGAAAGCGTGATGTTGCGCACACTGTCGGCCCCCGACCCTTTGCTGGTGAGGCCCATTTCATACAGCCGCTCCAACCATTTTATAAAATTGACGGGGGCAATTTCGCGCACCTGAAGATTGCCGCGCGTGGTGAGGTGGGCATAGCCGCCGGCAAAGGTGTCGGTGGCATCGGCCAGTTGAGCCAGTTGGTCGCCCCGCAAAAGACCGCCCGGAATCCGCAGCCGACACATATAACCTTCTTGGGCCGGGGCCACGTTAAACATGCCGTGATGCTTGAACATGAAGCTGTCGATGTCTTGGGCAAAACGACCTGCCAGTGCGTGTTCGCGCATTTGAGGCCACAAATCCCACGGGTGGGTTTCAAGCTTGGCGGTTTCTTCTTTGCAAAGGTCTTCGTAGGGCGTGCCAAACACCGTGACCTCTTGTGGCGCCCCGGTGTTGGGACGCTCAAACGCGGCGTGCAAATCCAATTGGCCCAGCAAACCGTTTAAGTAGTTTTGTTGATCGGGGTTAAAGCCGTCGTAATCGGTGTTGTGGGTTCCACACATCGGGCAAAGGTCTTTGTTGAGGGGTTTATCGAGGTTCTACCGACCGCTCAAAAGCGGGTACAGCTGGCGCGGCCAACACATCACCCTTACGCAAAAGTGATGCCGCCGCGTAATCAGGCAGAACTTTCGGCCAAACGCCCTTTTTTTGCACAACCCAAAAGCATTGCGGTTTAATGTGCCTTTTTTTTAGGCACAAGACTGCAAGCCCCAGCCTCTTTGAACCACGATCCAACCCCAAAAACCCATTTCACTCAACTCAAATCCCAAACACCTCGCACTGGCACACCCTTTGCCATAGGTAAGGCAATGCCGCCCCAACCCAACCCCCTTCGTTTTCCCACCGCACACGTTGCGGTTTGGTGCGCCGCTTTAGCAGCATTTTTACTTCTAGTCATCGGGCCATGGGCTCAAGCCCAGCCTCAGACGCAAAGCCAAGCCCCCGCTCCCCAAACCCAAACCCTCGATGTCGAAAAAAACGAATTGAAATTCGGCTTCATCAAGCTGGTCGACTGCGCGCCCTTGGTCATCGCCAAAGAAAAAGGTTTTTTCGACGACGAAGGCCTCACGGTCAAAATTACCGCCCAGTCCAACTGGAAAACACTTCTCGACAATGTGATCGCCAGCGATTTAGACGGCGGCCACATGCTCAGCGGACAACCCATTGCCGCCACCATTGGCATTGGAACCAAGGCCACCATCATCACCGCCTTCACCATGGGGCTTAATGGCAACGCCATCACCGTGAGCAATCGCATTTGGGATGCGATGCAGCAAAACGACCTTGCACTCGACACCCCCCACCCCGTTCACCCGCTCACCGCCCACGCGCTCAAACCCATCGTTCAAGATTACAAAGACCAAGGCAAAAAACTTCAAATGGGCATGGTGTTTCCGGTGTCCACCCACAATTACGAGCTGCG
>JAZGFZ010000188.1:0-4694 GCA_036480015.1 Algisphaera sp.
CCTAATCCTCAGCCCATTCATGTTAATCGTGAACATGGCGACAACCCCGGTCAATAAAAATCCGTAAAGGGTTACGATTGAGAGAAGGCATTGTGATAATCTATTATCACCATGCCGCCCCTCAACCCCTCCAACGCACGTCAAGCCATTTACGACCAACTCGCCATGGCCGAAGGCCCATTAACCGCCATTCAAATTCGCATGGCGTTTAAAAAGAAGATTCGGCCCGGCATTGCCACGGTGTACCGCGCGGTGGGAGCCGGAATACGCGACGGACTTTTAAAAGAAGTCGCCCTTGGCAATGGTGCCATGCGATATGAACCGGCCGATCGCGGGCACCACCACCACTTTGCCTGCACGGCGTGCGACCGGGTGATTGATATTCCAGGGTGTCCGGGCAGCCTCGACGGCTTGGTGCCCGATGGCTGTCGGCTCACCGGTCACGACATCACCTTGCGCGGGCTTTGCGAATCTTGCACAAAAGGAAGCGTGCCGCAATGAATAACACCGCGCTACTCACGGTTTATTGCGTGCTGGTGGTTTTGGCTTCGGTCGCAGGCGGTTTGGCGCCGCTGATGATCAAGATGACCCACCGGCGTTTGCAGCTCATCATTAGCCTGACCACAGGTTTTATGCTGGGCGTAGCAGTGCTTTTAATGATTCCCCATGCCGTGGAAGCCGTGCCCGCCGAAAACGCCATGCTTTGGCTGTTGGCGGGTTTTTTGCTCATGTTTTTCATCGAGCGATTCCTCAGCTTTCACACCCATGAAGTGGCCGAGCTTGATGACGCGGGCCATGTGGTGACCACACCCGAAGACTTGGCCGACCACGCACCCCACGATCACGCATGCCATCACGATCATGTTCACCCTCACAAAATGGCGGGCGACACACCGGGCACTCAAATGTCATGGATGGGTGCGGCCGTGGGCATGGCCATTCACAGTGTGATTGACGGCGTGGCCTTGGCCGCCGCCGTATCGGCCGCCGCCCCGCATGGCAAAACCACCGCAGCCTTTGCAGGATTTGCCGTTTTTGCCGTGGTGCTGCTGCACAAACCACTGGACGCCCTCACGGTGATTTCACTCACCGCCTCGGGCGGATTCAATCGCGCCGCGCGGCATTTAATCAACGCCGCCTTGGCCGCCATGGTGCCCGTGGGCGTGCTGCTGTTTGTCATGGGCCTAGGGACCGACCAATTGGGCCATGGCTCCACGGTCATTGGCTACACCTTGGCTTTTTCGGCTGGCACGTTTTTGTGCATTGCGCTAAGCGATTTACTACCCGAGCTTCAGTTTCACGATCACGACCGCGTTAAATTGTCGCTGGTTCTTTTGTTGGGCGTAAGCATTGCGGCAGGCGTGTCGCAGCTTGAACACCGATTGCACAACGATCATGCCGGACATGACCACAACACCCCAACCGCCACGCCCCTTAAGCCCTTTGCGCCCCCCGCGACATCTTCTAACACCCCACAACATGATGAGCACGCAGGCCACGATCACGCGGGACATGACCACTAACAATGCCCCCTTTGTTTTCTTCAAACACCCTTCACACCAAGTGATTCACCATGTCCGATCTCAACACCGCCCTTGCCCTGGCCGCCCAAGCCCACACCGGACAATTTCGCCGCAACGGCGAGCCTTACATTCTTCATCCCGTGCGCGTCATGTTGGCCGGCAGCAGCTTGGACCATCAAATCGTGGGCATTTTGCACGACACCGTTGAAGACTGCGACGTCACCCTAGACGACCTACGCACCGCAGGCTTTAGCGAACGCATCATCACCGGCGTAGACGCCATGACCAATCGCGAAGGTGAAGATTACGACGCCTTTGTCATCCGCTGCAAAGCCGACCCCTTAGCCCGCGAAGTCAAACTCAACGACATCGCCGACAACCTCGACCTAGACGCCCTGCCCGACCCCCAGCCCAAAGATTTTGAACGCTTCAAAAAATATCGCAAAGCCCGGTCTTTTTTGCAGGAAAAAGGCTGAAGAAAGAGGATTGAAGAGCCCGTCCGGGGCCAACCCTCCCCAGAGAAAAACACCTCACGCAAAGGCGCAAAAGGCGCCAAGGTTTGACCGCCTCGCTTTGCGCCCTTTGCACCTTTGCGTGAGATCATTCTTGCGAATTTTTTGAGGCGGCCTGGCCCCAGAGATTCCATTGTCCATTTAAAAACGCGTAACTTCATTGCTCGGGTGCATTTTTTTGTTCTGTGTGATTTGCGTCAGGGTAGTATGCCAGAGCTGTTATCAAACACGCAAGATCCATCGTCGCCCCAACGGGTATCTTCGTGCTTACCGATTTGTTATTTGGCATTATGGCCGTTGTTTCGCCTGCCACAACTCCCAAATCCTGCGTACGCATTCAGTGTAATGGCACACGTTGCCTGCGGTATCGGAAAACCATTTCTTGAATTCCTCATGAATTATTTTGCGTGCGTCAGCTTCCGAAGAGCATTTGGGTAATCGTGAAATGATGGAACCAGCCTCGGCGTCGTATTCATCGGTGTTATCCTCGAAGTTAATTCCAATCGGATCGCATTCAAAAAGGATCGCGGAAACAGACGCAAACAATTCGGGCGATTCCGAACGAAGTGCTTCACGCGCGTCGCGCTCGTTCTCCATCCAGCCTGCTGTTTTATCGTCGAGCCATTCGTGTTGGTCATCAGGGGATGTCATAGGGTGCGTTCCGAGCAGCCGAAAAGTTGCCGCATTGAGGTTAGCCACATAACAGCTGATTCTACGATTCCGTATATCCACGAATTAAGCGTGCTATACGGGCCAGAACACGGGGGAACACCCGCCGACACAAGCAAGAACCCTAATCGGAAAATATCTGCAAGTCAATAAAAACACCAAGCCAAGAATTTAACCCTGCCCTTTGATTACGCTTTTCTCGGCACCCTTCGTGCCTTTGTGCCTTCGCGACTTCGTGTTCGCCTTGGGATGTTCTTTGGTGCGCGAGCCGCTTTGCCAAGCAATGCCAACAACACGTCTAACGATGTGATTCAAATGGGCCTGGGAGGATTCGAACCTCCAACCGTCGGTTCCGAAGACCGGTGCTCTATCCAATTGAGCTACAGACCCGAAAGGCGTCCTGTCTGAGGGAAGACGAGACACGGGGGAGAAGTGTACCACCGTTGCGTGTTTGATTCAGCCGTGGTCATTCATGCAAAAGGCTTCAAACAACCGCGGTAAAATTGCTTGAGGCGTGATTTAAGACAAAACACTGGGGAACCTTGACGACTGGCGCGATTGGTCAAGCTGAGATCGTAAAAACCCAAGCCCAATGACATGAATTTTGGGCCCCGTCAGGGCGATAGAACCCGTACGTGCGAACCTTTTCCCCCCTTCAAACGATTTTTGCATCACTCACCTTGGCATGCTCTGGGGTGGGGGTTGGCTGTCAAAGCGCCGATTTAACGCAAGCCTATCGCGGGGCCGACGACTACAAGGCGTTTGTGCGTGATCCACGCCCCACCACCCCCGGCGACGATTACCACGTGGGCGTGCCAGACACCTTGCACATCACCGTGTTGCACGACACCCAAACAATCGAACACGACATCACCTTGGGGCCCGACGGTCTTTTGATGATGCCCGGTCTTCACACACCCATTCAAGCCGAAGGCCAATCGCCTGAGTCCATTGCAACGGCAGTGCAATTGCAATGGACTCCTGACAACAGCTCATCCAAACAAGTTGCGACGCCACAGGTTTCGGCTCCAGAAAACTCACCTGCGGCCAATGTGGCCATGGATACATCCATGGCCCACGACTTGCCCCACGGGTTCTCACCTTCACACGACATTCACGTGACCGTGCGGGTGAAGGGTTATGCCAGCCAACGCGTGTTTGTGTTTGGCCAAGTCAACAGCACCGGCGGCCAACTGTTTGACGGCAGCAACACCCTGGCCAGTGTGTTGGCCGCCGCTCACCCAGGGCCTCGGGCCGATTTACGGCGTGTGCTGGTGCTTCGCCCCAGCCCCGAAGTTCAAAAACGACGCCGACTGGTGATTGACACGCGGCGTGTTCTAACCACCGGTGACGCCACGTTGGACGTACGGCTCAACGAAGGCGACATTGTGTTTGTGCCCGCCACCACACTGGGACGCGTGGGATTGGCCGTGGATCAGGTGTTTCGCAAACCACGTGTGAATGACACGATGCTTGTTCGACGACCTTCCCCTGACATTCCCAACGCAACAATGTTTGCCCACGCCCAGCCCACGCTTGACGCAAACGATCAAACCGTCGAACAAACGCCAGCCCAAACCCCCGAGGCTTCTTCTGCTCAATGGCCCGCAGTTCAAGCAAACACCGCCGATCTTTCAGGCGACCTTAAATCGCCAGCGTCTTTGAGTCTTACCCAAGAACCAAGCCGTGTTTCGGACTCTTTGGAACCCGAAGAATCTTTGATGACCATTGGGGTGCAAACGTCATTCATCCCCTTGGGCCCTCCTTTGCCCAAGCCCATGGCTCAAGTGCCAGACGATGACGGCGTTCTTTTTTGGGCCCCGTAAATTCGCGGTGTTCATCTGATAACCGTTCGCACATTTCAGGCAGATGCTTGGCAACCGTTCACGGTTTTTTGTTCGAGGATGTATCGCGAAGAAGCTTTACGCCAAGACGCCAAGACGCGGAGACGCCAAGAAAGACAGGGAATAAGCCTGACGGCTTCTTAGTC
>JAZGFZ010000189.1:0-17115 GCA_036480015.1 Algisphaera sp.
CTTGGCGTCTCTGCGTCTTGGCGTAAAATCTCTTGCCCGAGATGACTTGCCCATTGCGCGTCAACGCAAATACGCTTGTTAAAACCGTGAACGGTAGCCATTTACGTTTGGGACATGCCCCTCATAAAAAAACCCCGCCTCAGAATAGAGGCGGGGTTTCGGATTCTGCCTTCTAAGGAGTCATGCGATTAGGCGGTGCGGCGACGTCGGCCAAGCAACGCACCCAAGCCCATCAGACCTGCAATGGCAGCGCTGGGGGTAGGAGCGGCGGTCACGTTGGAACGCAGTTGAAATTCATCGTCACCGGCACGTAAACCACTGCCCACGCCAATGTGGGTGCTGTAGGTGCCCGGAGCCAAGGTGATCTCCAACATGCGAGCGCTGGAATCGCCATTCAACGCGGCCAGTTGAGTTGAAATATCCACGGCATTGCCGATGGCGTCGGTGATGCTGAGTGACGCGAGAAGCTCACGATCAAAGCCAATTTCTGAAGACTCAGGAGCGGCCCACAATGAAAAGATCGTTGTTTTGACGGCGTTGATGGTGGTGCGGATCTCGTGGTAAAACGCAGGAAAAATGGCCGACGGGGTATCAAGCAAATCGCAGTTGGGGTCAAGCACACGGCTGGTGTGATGACTGGTGCCAGCCATGGCCAGGTCGCCGTTGGATTGAAAAAGCGAGTGCACGGTGCCAATGGCACCTGAAATGTCTTCACCCGCGGCCGACATGCGAACTTCCAAATCACTGGATTGCACGATGTCGCCCAACGATGCTGCCGTGCGAATAAAAACAGGGGTGGCCACATCGGCTTGCACCACAACCTCTGACGCAAGAAAATCCAAGGTGGGCACCGAGCTGGCCGAAGCAAATTGAGAAACAGAAGAAGTGACGGCAAGGGCGGCGATGAGCGTGGCTTTGGAAAACATGGGTCTTTTCTTCTCTCAGAAAGAGGGTCAATGGATTAAAACGGGGTGATTCCCCAAAGAGGTGCAATGCTCCAAGCCTTCGTCATTTTGGCCAAAAATCAAAAAAGACGGCGCCTATTCGCTTGATCTCCATGGGTTTGCAAGGGTTGTGCAGATCACGCAACCTGCCCATGATTTGCTCAAAAGACCGGAAGCACAAAAAGAGTGCCGGTTGCTCTATCCTGAGGTGGTGAATGCCTCTCCCCACGACCCGCTCCTAAACGATTTGCCCTCCAAACGCTTCGCCTCGCGCGGCGGGTTCAAGCTCGATAGTGCCCTCGACCATTTCGATCTTGACATCACCGGCTTCACCGGGGCGGACTTGGGGTGCAGCACCGGGGGCTTTGTGGATTGCCAACTTCAGCGCGGCGCGGTCAAGGTGTATGCCGTGGACACCGCTTATGGCGAATTGGCCTGGAAGCTTCGGCAAGACGATCACGTGGTGGTCATGGAACGCACCAACGCCCTGCATGCCGATCCACCCGATGGCCCCGTGTGCGACTTGGTGAGCCTCGACTTGGGCTGGACCAAACAAGAAAAAGCCATTCCCGCTGCGCTGCGTTGGCTTAACGACAAACCCGAGTCACGCATCGTTTCGCTCATTAAGCCGCATTACGAAAGCGGCCAGCATCGACTGACCGACGAAGAAGCCGACGCGTCCACCCAGCGCGTGGTGCAAGACATTTTGCCGGGCTTGGGGGTTGAAGTGCTTGGGTGCATGCGGTCTCCCATTCGTGGCGGAAAAGGTAAAAACCTCGAACACTTGGCGTTTTTACGCCGCGTTTAATGAAATCGCATTTTATTTAAGCCTTACCCCATGCCCACCTCTGCCGAAATCCAGCACGCCGCCGAACTTTTGCGCAGCGGGGGGCTCGTCGCCTTTCCCACCGAAACCGTTTATGGCTTGGGCGCCAACGCTTGCGACGCCAATGCCGTGGCACACATTTTTGCATCCAAGCAGCGGCCTCATTTTGACCCCCTTATTGTTCATGTGCCGCATCCCGATGCCGCGTGGCAATGGGCCGCCGAGGTTCCGCCGCTTGCCCGACAACTGGCCGAGGCATTTTGGCCTGGACCGCTCACCTTGGTGCTTCCCAAAACCGATGCCATCCCCGACATTGTGACTTCGGGGCTTCGCACCGTGGGCTTGCGCGTGCCCGATCACGACGTGGCCCGCAAACTTCTTGATGCCGCAGGCGTGCCCGTTGCCGCGCCGTCGGCCAACCCCTTTGGCGGGGTGAGCCCCACCCGCGCAAGCCATGTCACCGTGCCATGCGACCTTGTGCTTGATGGCGGACCGTGCCGCACCGGCGTCGAGTCCACGGTCGTGGGATTTGACGCCCAAGGCCAGGCCGTGGTGCTGCGTTTGGGTGGCACCTCGGTTGAAGCCATCGAAGCAGTCACGGGCGGGGCGGTGGCAGTGGCCAAGCCGGGCGCCAAACTTAGCTCGCCGGGCATGCTCGAGCGTCATTATGCCCCGGGCGTGCCGCTTGAATTAACCAGCGACACGCAATCCGTTTCACGCGAGCGCCGCAGCCGCGAACGCTTGGGCGTTTTGGTGTTTAACCACGAGACATTTAACGACCCCGAAGGTTTTGCCACCGTTGAGTCGCTCAGCCCCCAAGGCGATCTCCATGTCGCGGCCGCACACTTGTTTGAAGCCCTGCGCCGTCTCGATGCCCAACCTTTGGATGGCATCATCGCCACGCCTGTGCCCGACCACGGTTTGGGCCGGGCCATCAACGACCGCTTGCGCCGCGCTGCCGCACGGGATTGAATCACGAGGCCGCAAAGTACAGCCGCAAAGCCGCAATGGCCGATAACCCTTGAATCCCTGAGCCCTCCGAAGCTCTCAATGCTTTTAAAGGCTCGCCTGGGATCAAACGCCGCGAAACATCCTTCTTAATGTATCGCGGCACACGAACCCCCACGAGGAGTTGATCGCGATGATTGGTGCACGTTGGATTGCTGCAGGATCTCTTTTGACCCTCGGTGTTGTGAGTGGAGCAGGCGGTGGGGCGGGACAGCTTTCTGCCACATCGCGTGCCGCATTAAGCCCCGACGCCCAAGCCGCCGAACACGCTAATTTGCTGGTTCCACGTAGCCACGCCGCCACGCTTGAAGGTGTTCAGGCCGCGTATCACGTTGTCTTAAATAACATTCACAACAGTAAAACCATTGGTTTTCAAGCGGTTCGCCCTCTTTTTGAAGCATGGAACAGCTCTGACGGGCTCACCAGTGGCGTGATGCGACCCCAAATGAAAACGACACGCCACGCGGGCTGGCCCGTGAAAACCAACCGCGACCTTGATGTCTGCCTTGAAGGTTCAGGGTTTCTATGCGTGCTTGATCCCGCCGCCGCAACCGGCTTGGCCTATGGCCGCAGCGGTCACCTCACCGTTGACACGCAGGGGTTTTTGGCTGCAGGCACGCCCGAAGGCCCAGCCCTTCGCCTTAATCCTCCTGTGATTGTGCCCCAAGAGGCTCACGCCCTACGTGTTCTGGCCTCAGGCCGCGTGCAAGGACAAGCCCCCGAAACGCAAGATTGGATTGATTTGGGCGACATTCAGCTGGCCGCTTTTGCTCAACCCGATCTGTTGCAAACCGCCGGCCACCTTTTGCATGCCACGCCCGAAGCGGGCCCGCCGCATTACGCCGCCCCTGGAACCCACGGGCTTGCCGCACTGCGTGTTGGTTCGCTCGAAGGCTCAAATGTCGATCTTGGTGTCGAAGCACAAGAGCTACGCTTCCTTCGCGCGTGGTCCAAACGCCTTTCCAAATCTTTGGGCCATCCCGACCCACTGGCTTCTACCTCTACCAGCAACACGGCGCCGTAAAACAAAACACCTTGTTTCGTTGCCATTTCCAGCCCCGCTTTGTGCGGGGCTGTTTTGTTCTCGCGGGTACGATGCTCCCTCATAAACTTTCGCTGATCTTTCTAAGCCCACGCCATGACCGACACGCCGTCTTACAAAAAGAGCCTGAACCTACCCAAAACAGCCTTTCCCATGAAGGCCAACTTGGTGCAAAACGAGCCAGCCAGCCACAAACGCTGGGACAAGCTCAATGTGTATGGCACGCTGCGCGACGCCAAGCACCCCAAAGGCCCCTTTGTGTTTCACGATGGCCCGCCCTATGCCAATGGCGATATTCATTTGGGCCATTTGCTTAACAAGGTGCTTAAAGATTTGGTGGTGCGTACCAAATCCATGGCCGGCTACGACTGCCCCTACACCCCGGGCTGGGATTGCCACGGCCTGCCCATCGAACACAAAGTCATGCAAGACCTTGGCGAAAAAGCCAAAGGCATGGACGCGCTTAAAATTCGTAAAAAATGCGAAAGCTACGCCAACAAATTCGTCAAAACACAAAAGGCCCAGATGCAGCGTTTGCTCACCATGGCCGACTACGACGATCCGTACCTCACCATGCTTCCTCGGTATGAGGCAGGCGTGCTTGACGTGTTTGCATCGCTGGTTGAAACCGGTGTGGTTTACCGTGACCTCAAACCCGTTCACTGGTCCATTGACAACCAAACCGCGCTCGCCGAAGCCGAGTTGGAATACCACGACCGCGAAGACACCAGCGTGTTTGTGAACTTTCATTGCGTCGATGAGCCCAACCGTTCACTCATGATCTGGACCACCACACCGTGGACACTTCCGGCCAACCTTGCCGTTGCAGTTCATGAACGCTACGAATATGGCATCTATCAAGTGGGCGACCGCGAGGTGGTTCTCGCCACCGACTTGGCCGCCAAAGTGCTCGCTCAAGGGGGGATTGACTCCGCCGAGCCCAAACAAACCTTCCCCGGACGCGATCTCATTGGCGTGGCCTACCACCACCCTTTTTGCGATCGCGAAGGCAAGGTGGCCCATGCAGAATATGTCACCCTTGAAGACGGCACCGGCTTGGTGCACACCGCACCCGGCCACGGCAGCGACGATTACCAAACCGGCTTGCGCGAAGGGCTTGATGTCTACTGCCCGGTGCTCGCCAACGGCACCTTTGACGACACCGTGCCCGACTGGCTCAAAGGCCAGCATATTTGGAAAGCCAACGGCGCCGTGGTCGAACATTTGCGCGAAAGCGGCCACCTGTTTCACGACTATCAATTCACCCACAGCTACCCACACGATTGGCGTGGCAAAAAACCCGTGATCTTCCGCGCCACCGAACAGTGGTTTGTGGGCGTGGACAAGCCTTTGGCCGATGGCTCAACGGCCATGCGCGAAGCTGCTTTAAAAGTCACCGAAAGCGAGATCAACTTTTTACCGGGTTGGGGCCGCAATCGCATGCGTGGCATGCTCGAAAGTCGCCCCGACTGGTGCATCAGTCGCCAGCGTAGCTGGGGCCTGCCCATTCCTGCTTTTTTCGATGCCCAAGGCCAACCGCTGCTCACCCCAGCCAGCGTAAAGGCCGTGGCCAAAGTGGTTTCCGAAAAAGGAAGCGATGCATGGTTCTACATGTCGCCTGCCGATCTGTTAGCGCATTACGACGCCGCCAACGATGCCGATCTTCCTAAAAACATCAACACCGATCCGACGCAACTCACCCAAGGCAAAGACACCTTCGACGTGTGGTTCGAGTCAGGCTCATCTTGGAATGCCGTGTTGCGCACCGGCTGGCGCGACAAACAAGCAGGCGATGCGTACCCCGCCGACCTTTACCTAGAAGGCAGCGACCAACACCGCGGCTGGTTCCAACACTCGTTGTTGCCTGCTTTGGCCACCACAGGCCAGAGCCCTTTCAAAACCGTTCTCACCCATGGTTTTATGGTTGACAAAGACGGCAAAAAAATGAGCAAATCGGGCGGCAATGCGCTGGGCATCGAAACCCTCATGAAAGACTACGGCGCCGATGTGTGCCGTTGGTGGGTCGCGGGCCTTAACCCCGACAACGACATCAAAGTCGATTTAAACTTTTTCAAAATCGCTGGCGATGAATACCGCAAAGTGCGCAACACCATGCGTTTTCTTTTAAGCAACCTCAATGATTTCGACTTCGCCAAAGACAAAGTACGCTTTGAAACCACCGACGCCGCCAGCCCCGATGCATGGGCCACCCACGAACTGATCAAACTCAGCAACACCGTTGTTCAAGCCTACGAAGCCCTGCAATTTCGCAAAGCCTCCGAAGCCATTTACAACTTCTGCAACGACACCCTTAGCTCGGTTTACCTTGTGGCCACCAAAGACCGCTTGTACTGCGATGCCCTCAATGCCCCGCGACGCCGTCGCGCCCAAAGCACGTTACACCGCATCGCCACCACCCTGGCCCGCTTGCTCGCGCCCATCATGCCTCACACCGCCGACGAAGCGTGGCGAACATTGCATCCCAATGATGAAAATGCCTGTGTTCACTTGGTGGGCTTTGCCGACGTGTCATGCATGGCTGAAATCCCCATCGATGCCGATTGGCCTGCCGTCATCACGCGACGTGAATCGTGGATGAAATTGATCGAAGACTTCAGAAAGTCCAACGACATTAAAAACCCCTTGGACATTGGCCTTGCCGTGGACCCCGCAGGCTTGGGCAACTTTTGCCCCATCGACCTGGCCGACCTCTGCGGCATCAGTCGCGTGACACTGGTGGCGGGCGCCACCGACGCCGCCGTGGATCTGCGCGACGAGCCCGCCTGCGCCCGAAGCTGGAAACGCGACGGCACAGTCAAAAAACGCTCCGACGGCGGCCTGCTCAGCGACCGCGACGCCATGGCATTGGATGTGTGACAGAAGGGGCTAACTAAGTGAGTAAGGGACTGGGTGAAGGACAGGTGAGAAGGGGGGTAGCGGTTAGCAAATAGCAGTTAGCAGTTAGCAAGACGCAAGCGGGAATCTGGCGTGTGGGGCGGGATCCTCGCCTTCGTGCATAAATCCGAGTTCTCGCCTTCGCGCACAAATCTGGATCCCCGCCTTCGCGCACAAATCTAGGTTCCCGCCTTCGCGGGAATGACAGAAGGGGAGTATTGGTCAGGGCTGCAAAAAAACCGTGAACGGTCGCTCATTTCTTAGCGCGGCTGGATTTTTTGATCCACCTGCCGCATGAGATCGACATAGTCCATCTCCACGGTTTGCATCTCGCGCAAAAGGGCGTTTCCTGCCGCACCGGCTTGCAAATCACGCATTTTGTGTTTGTCGCTCACTTCAATGGGTTGACCTGCACGGTCTTTTTCAGCCATGGTTTGCTGATGCCGTCGCAAGTCGGTCACCAATCGCTGGGCGTCGGTGTCGGCTTCTAATTTTTTAACAATCGCCTCAAAGGCCGCCACTTTGGGGTGGGCAGCAAGCAACTCGCCCAAGCGGGCTGCGGCTTCGATAACTTGCGTGTCAGAGATGGCGTCGGCCATAAGAAAAAGGTCCGTTTCAAGGGTTATGGGGCTTCTGTGTTACAATAAGAGGTTAACCGAACATTCGAACACCCTTTTGTATGGCCGTGGCCGCTTCTCATTGATGAGGACGAATGGCCCAGCCCACACGTTCTTCAAACGCCCCTTCCTTACTGGATTTCGCTCGACCCGCTTCGCGGCATCGCGCGACAACGCACGATATGCCCAAAAAGCAAGCTTCTCGCATTCTCGACCACGTCGCCGGACGCCACTACCAACCCAGCACCCTCGACGATCTCATCGAGGCCATGGGCATTCCCAAAGATCAAGTCGAGGCCTTCACCGAGGCCGTCGACCATTTGCTCGACGAAGGCCATGTGGTCGCTGGCACGGCCGACACCATTGCGCTGCCGCCTCCGGGCAAAACCATGACCGGCACCCTGCGCCGACATGAAAAAGGCTTTGGCTTTCTCCAGCCCGACAACCCCACCGAACACGGCGATTTGTTTATTCCCCCAGGTAGCTTGCGCGACGCCATGACCGGCGACCGGGTGGTGGCCAAGGTCATTCACGAACAGCGCCGCAGCGGCGGCGGCAGTGGCAAATCGCCGTATGTGGGCAAAATCACCGAAGTGCTTTCTCGGGCCGAAAAAGCCTACGCGGGAACACTGATTCAAAAGGGCAAAAAGTTTGGCGTGATCGTGGACGGCCGCATGTTCACCACCCCCGTGCTCATTCGCGACATCGAAAGCAAAAATGCCAAAGTGGGCGACAAAGTGGTGCTCGACTTGGTGGCTTACCCCGACGATCGCGGCGCCGATGCCGAAGGTGTGATCACCGAAGTATTGGGTGAAGCCGGCTTGCCCGACATTGAAACCCTTGCAGTGATGCGGGCCTTTGGATTGGATGAATCCTTTCCTGATGACGTGATGGACCAGGCCCGCAAAGCCGCCGCCACCCTGACCGATGAGATTCCTGACGACCGCGAAGACCTCACCGGCGAACTCATTTGCACCATCGACCCACCCAGCGCCAAAGACTACGACGACGCCATTTCGCTTACCAAAATTGAAAAAGGCGACGAAGCCTTTGCCGACTATCCCAAATCGGCCGTGTGGGAACTGGGCATTCACATTGCCGATGTGGCCGCCTATGTCGAACCCGGAAGCCCACTGGACGAAGAAGCCTATCGCCGTGGCAACAGCACCTATTTGCCGCGTAAGGTCATTCCCATGCTGCCCGAAGTGCTCAGCAATGGCGTGTGTTCACTGCTCGAAGGCGTCAACCGCTACAGCAAATCGGCTTTTTTGGTGTTTGATAAAAAAGGCAAAGTGCTCAGCCAGCGTTTTGCCCGATCGGTGATTCGGTCGGCCAAACGCCTGACCTACCTTGAAGCCCAAGCACTCATCGACGATGACGTGAACGAAGCCAAAAAGCACGCCAAAGAAGAACCCAACTATTCCGCCCAAGTTATTCAAGCCCTCAAGCACATGAACGAACTGGCCAAGGTCATTCGCAAACGCCGCTTTGCCGAAGGCATGATTGTGCTGGGGCTTCCGTCGGTGGAATTGATTTTCGATGACACCGGCCGCGTGATCGACGCCGAACCCGAAGACGACGCCTTCACACACACCATCATTGAAATGTTCATGGTCGAGGCCAACGAAGCCGCCGCCCGAGCCTTCAACAACATCGACGTGCCCATGATTCGGCGTTGCCACCCCGACCCCGATCAAAACGCCACGGGCAGTCTTAAAACCTTTGCCCGTGTGGCGGGCTACAACATTGCCGAAAAACCTTCGCGTAAAGAACTTCAAGAATTGCTCGAAGCCGTTCGCGGCAAACCCCAGCAATTTGCGGTTCACATGGCCGTGCTTAAAACGCTGAGCAAAGCGGAATACAGCCCCATGCTCACCGGGCACTTCGCTCTGGCCAGCGAACATTACACCCACTTCACCAGCCCCATTCGACGCTACCCCGACTTTATCGTCCACCGTTCGCTCAATGCGATCATCGACGCGCAAGCCAAACTTTCAGCGGGCAAAAAACGCAAGCCCACCAAAAAAGCCATTGCCAAAGCAGTCGAAGCCGACGACCGCGTGCCCAGCGAAGACGAACTGCGCATCATCGGCCAGCACTGCTCCACCACCGAGCGCAACAGCGAGCAAGCCGAGCGTGGGCTGCGGCAATACCTCGTGCTCGAGCTCATGGGCGAAAAACTGGGTGAAGATTTTGAAGCCACCGTCACCGGCATCACCGGCCAAGGCGTGTTCATGCAAATCGACCGCTACTTGGTCGATGGCTTTATTCATGTAAACGACCTGCCTTCAGGCGGAAACGACGACAACAAAAAGAGCAAGAGCAAAGGCAAAGACAGTGGCGACCGCTGGATGCTCAATCGTCAAACCGGCGCATTGGTCGCCCAGCGTTCGGGCAAAGTCATCAACATCGGCGATCGTTTTATTGTTCGCGTCTCCAGTGTCGATTTGGCCAAACGCCAGCTCGAATTGGCCATCATCAAAACCGTGCACGCCGTGGTGGAATCCGTGCCGCCCGAAGAGCGCGGCGGACACGACCGCTCTCGCAACAGAGGCGGCAGAGACGACAAAAAGGGGAGCAAGAGCGGCCGCGAAGACCATCGTGAACGTGGTGGCCAAGGCCAAAAGCGCTCCGCCAAGCCCACCAGCAAACCCACAAAGAACTCCGACACAGAGGCGAATCCTCAAAAGAAAAAGCAGCGGGGCGGCCGGGGCGAGCAAAACGCCAACACCGATTCCAATACTCAGTCGAATACAAACAACAAGCCTTCTGCGAAAAAAACGTATCACAAAGGCCGTTCGCCCAAGGGCAACACCGTGATTCAAAAGCGAGGCCACCGTGGAAAGAACAAGCGGAAGTAAGTCTGTTTGTGAAGAAGTGGACCCAGGGGCGAATGATGGCTGTTGGGGATTGGGATTAGCAGTTAGCAGTTAGCAAATAGCAAATAGCTGTTAGCAAGACGCAGGCGGCGCGTGTGGTTTAGACCCTTGTCGCGGGCCACTTCGGTCATTCCCGCGCAGGCGGGAACCCAGATTTGTACGCGCAGCCGGGAATCTAGGCATGCACGCTGGATTTCTGTCTGTGTCTTGCTATTTGCTAAACCCTAACTGCTATTCCCCTTCGCCCCTGACGTTCCTCACCTGTCTTTCACTCAACCCCTCAGCCCCTTGGTTCAAAGTCACAAAACACACGCTTTGCCTCGGTTGATGATGTCCCAAAACCTGTGAATGGTTTCTTCGCTTTTACAAGACTTGGTTTTAATGCCCACGCCCACACTTGCCGCTTGGTTGCACACCATTGACCCCTACGCCCTCATGCTGTGGGAAGGCGGGCCCATTCGCTGGTACGGCCTGTCGTATCTTCTGGGGTTTTTCGGGGGTTTCTTACTGATTCGTCGCGTGTGTCGCGTGGGGGTGTCCACACTGGCTCCCCAACGTGCGGGCGATTTGGTCATTGCCACCGCGCTGGGCGCCATGATTGGCGGACGATTGGGCTACGTTGTTTTTTACCGCCCCGAATTACTCACCACGTGGGACACCAGCCGTTTCCCCTATTGGGGTGTGCTCGACATGCTCAAGGGCGGCATGGCATCGCACGGCGGCATGATTGGCGCTCTGCTTGGAGCCGGTTGGTTTGCGTGGCGGCAGCGTCAATCGTGGCTTCACCTGGCCGATCTTTTGGCCTTTGGCTCACCCGTGGGCCTTGCTTGCGGACGTTTGGCCAATTTTGTGAACGGTGAATTACTGGGCGATCCTTGCCGAGCCGATTTCCCCTTGGCCGTTCAGTTTCCACAAGAACTGGCTCACAACCCCGCTTTGCTAGGCCAAATGGTTAAGGTCGCAGGCGATTCAATTCAGCCTGAAACCGCCGCCGCGGCGCTTTCTTACGACCCTGGCCTGTGGACTGCCGCCGCCGAACAAATCATCACCCGCATTCAATCGGGCTCGGTCACCCTGCAAGCCGCTGCCGCCCAAGTGCTGCCCACCCGCCATCCCTCACCGCTGTACGCAGCAGCCCTTGAGGGAGTGTTGGTCTTGGCGGTGTTGATTGTTGTGTGGATCAAACCCCGCCGAGCTGGCACCCTTGTCGGGGCTTTTGGTCTTGCTTACGCCGCCGCTCGCATTGGCGGCGAGTTTTTTCGTGTGCCCGACGCCGCCACGTGGCACGGCATCAGCCGAGGTCAACTGCTCAGCCTCCCGCTTGTTTTGGCCGGATTGGGCCTGATTCTCTATGCCCGCATGAAACGCACCCCCATCATGGGCGGATGGCGATCAACACCGCCGCATAAGCCTGCCAAAGCCCACGCAATCGCCGACTCCCACTGAATATAGGTCACCGCTTCAAAAACATTATTTCCTGGTTTTTGATTATAATGTTCCGGCACTTTGGAGAATGTGGCATATACTGGGTCAGCTCTGACTCTAGGGGGGAATTGCGTAACAAGCGTGATTTCCAGCAATTAAGCCGAGTGACGAGAAAATAGACGAGAAATAGGGAAGAAGATGAAACCAACTGCGCTATCGTATTCAAAGCCCGTCCAGCCCCAAACGCCTCATGCTTTTGGGGGATTAGAGCTCTTGGAGCAACGCGCGTTGTATTCCGCCGCCATCGGCTTGTCGGCAAGCGACGTGCTCGATGACATTGCTGCAGCAGATGCCCTTGTGGTCGATTTCGACGCCTATGAGACCAACAACATTCGGCCCGAAGCCGCCCAACTTACGGGCGTCGAAGGATCGCTCCTTGGCGATCAGGGGCTCGCCACCGCCACCGAAGACGACTGGTACCGCCTGAGTGTGGGGGCAGGCACCTTCACCGCCACCCTGACTTCAATCACGGCCCACGGCGATCTTAACCTTCAGGTTTTCGATGCCCAAGGCCAATATTTGGCAGGCCATTATGCCGCCAACGACATTTCAAACGTCACCTTGGAATTGGCCCAAGCGGGTGATCTTTATCTCTTTGTTTATGGCAAGGGCGGCTATCAAGGCAATGCCTACGACTTGGCTTGGTCGGGAGAAAGCGCACCGACGGATCCTACTGATCCAACCGACCCCACAGACCCAACAGATCCGACCGACCCAACCGGTCCCGTCGCAGGATCCCCAGACAGCTTTGAAGAAAATGATGCCCTCGCAACCGCATCCGTTTTAACCAGCGGAGAAAGTGAAACACTTCAAGCAACCGCAACAGACAACGACTGGTATCAGGTAAGTGCCCAAGCAGGAACCTTCAACGCAACACTTGGTGCAATTGTTGCTGACGGAGACCTCAACCTTCAAATCTTTGACGATCAAGGAAACTACTTGGCTGGGAATTATTCCGCACAAGACATTTCAAGCGTTTCAATCGAACTGCTAGAAGCCAGCGACCTTTATCTCTTTGTCTACGGCAAAGGCGGCTACCAAGGCAATGTCTACAGCATTGCATGGACCGGAGGAACCACAGACCCAACTGATCCGACAGATCCGACAGATCCCATCGATGAAGATGCTTACGAAGAAAATGACACGCTTGATACGTCTTATTTTCTCTCAGGCCCCTCAGGCTCATTCACTGAAATTGACGGAGAGGCCACCGCCACCGATGAAGATTGGTATCGCGTACAAATGGGCGCCGGTCTTTTCACGGCAACATTGCCTGTGTCTGTTTCTCAAAACCAAGTAACTTTCGCTTTATACGGAGCCGATGGACAGCAAATAGAGACCGCCAACCTTGATGGCGATCACCTTGAATTGCAGGCCGATCTTCCAGCAGACGGCGACTATTACCTTCGTGTTGCACCCATTGCTTCCGAGACAACTTCTGAAACCGTTGCATACAACCTCACGTGGAGCGGAAGCTTTTTTAACAACAATCCAACTTACCCCGCACTGGCCCCCTTACTCAAAACAGGCCTAGGCACTTGGGCCAACTCGGCCCAAAGCGGCCGAGCCGACGTGTTGGTGCTGGGTGACAGCATGGTCTTCAATCGAAATGTAGGCTGGGATGGCGGGCTAAATGCTGGTTTTCACCGCACCCTCGGCTTGGCTGGAACGGGATTGCTGGCAGGCAATTTTGGCGTATCAACATCCTCGGGGTACGGCTATGAGCAATTTGGTCAAAACATTGCAGATTGGTCACACCGCTTTATTCCTGGCACCAACACAGACACCCTTATTGACACTGAAAGCCCCAACCCGCAAGTTGGCAAAAGCCAGCACCCTTGGGGGCAAATCACCGTTATTCCAGGCCGTGAAAACGTCGCTAAATTTGGCGTCACGTTAGAAGGTGATGGAGACACTGCGCAGCCACTAAGCGGTTTCACTCTTGAAACATGGGTTTCCGGAAATGGCGCCACTTACAACGTGACACGCACGGCAGCCGACGGATCGATTCAACAAGTGGCCGCTGAAGCCATTACCGGAGACGACGAAGTAAAGCGTTCTTATGCTTTTGATACCGCAAACAGCAACACCGATGCTGCCTCAAGTTTCGCCCTTACCCAACCCAGCGCAGCCACCTTTGAAACCGACGGCACGCCCCTCAATGCCCCACTCACCATTGGCAACTTGCGGCTTCTTGAAACCGATGCCGCCGGGGTGACCGTCACCAGCTGGGGGTACGGCGGCCAATCCACCCGCGAACTTTACGAAGAGCAGTACGCCCCGCTGGGCGAGACCAATCGCGCAGAGCTTCTTAATCGCGTGGTTGATGGCGGTTGCGGCAAACTGTTGGTCTTTGTCATGGAAGGCCTCAATGATAAAAACGAAACAAATCCCAGCCTTAACGGAATTGCCGATGGCGACTCAACAGAAGCATTCATCGACAATGTCAGCACCCTCATCGCCCAAGTGCGATCCGACTGGACAGTGGCAGGCAATGACGCGAACGACCTTCATTTTGTCACCTTTGGCACCTACGACCAAGACAGCAACCCTGAATTAGAAAGTTATTCTGCCGCATTGCAACAACAAGCATTGTCCACCCAAGACATTTCATTTATTGATCTCCGATCCCTCAGTGGCGGTTTAACCAAAGACCAAATGGTGGAATTGGGCTATATCCAAGGCTTTGACTCCACAGGCGCAGGACGCCACGACTTCATCCACCTCACCCAACTGGGAAGTGAGTTTTATGGCGAGGCCATCGCTGGGTTGATTGCAAGCACATCATCCGATACGTCGGCCTCAATTTAAACAACAGCCTGAACTCAACGATTACAACCAAACTTTTGGCTTGCTCTATCCTGAATTCTCGAAAACCCAACGCAAACTTCACCGTCCCAAATATCGGCTTAACAGTTTGCTGACGAAGCCGATACACCTTGCGGCCTTCATCTGTCTCAAGCTTGGCTTTCATCGCCACCAATGTCGGATTCTCCAACTCTCTGGATCGCCTCTTTCGCCGCTATTTGCTCGGCGCGGGGCAGGGGGTGATAGTCCAATTCACGGCGGTCGTTCGCACATACCGCAACAAAAGGTTCAATATTGACAACGTTTGCAGGCATGCTGCCAGTGTAGCGCGTGTGGTTTTGCCTTTGATCAGGTCTAGCTAACGGCTGCTTTTCGTTTGGCGGTCCAGCGTTTGATCTCGGGTGCAGAAGTGGATTTGGGTGGGGTTGAGGTGGTCATGTGTACATCTTCCATTTAGGGGGTCTGAAAAACGTAGTACCTGTATGGACGAACAGGGGTACGGAACAGCCTTGCTTTAATCCGCAATAACCTCAAAAACCCGTGAGCCGTTTGGCTCGCGGGTTTTTTGATGGAAGCGAGGAGGGCCATTTTGAGTACCCCTAAAAAACAAGCTGGCAGCCCCAAAAGGGCTGCCAGCTTGTTTAGCGGAGAGAGCGGGATTCGAACCCGCGGTACGGGTAATACCCGTACGACGATTTAGCAAACCGTTGCCTTCAGCCACTCGGCCACCTCTCCGGCGAGGCTGGAAATGTGCTTTGTTAAACAAAGCACCCAGCCTTGGGGCATGTCGCCCAACAGGTCGCCCAAGAAGCTTAACCGCCAAGGCGGGTCAGTGTTTCTGGGCAATGGCGATGACTGGATTTGAACCAGTGACCGAGGGCTTATGAATCCCTAGCTCTACCGCTGAGCTACATCGCCGTTGACGAAGCATTGTAGACAACGCCACGCATTCGGCAAGCGGCGGGCCTGCCACAAAGGTGACGTCTGCTGAAGGATGACCGATTGGGCCGCGGGGGCCACCTTTTTTGAGGTCTCTTTAGGGTACACGCCGCCCCCTTATGAACGTGGATCTGCAAGAAGCATTCACGCAAGACGCGAGGGACGCCCGATATGACGCTACCTGCATGGAGGCAGAGTCACTTATGGGCTACACCGATCAACCATCGGAAACGGAATGCCCGCACATCAACGGTGAGGATCACCGGTGCGACACGCGTTTGACGCTACGACGTTTGGATGAGGCTTTTTTATATTGCCTTGGCGAACATCGGGCGTGCCCGACTTATCAGCAACTCGCTTGGGAGCAGCAGGATCGTGAAAGCTCGAACCCGCAACATTTCATCCGTCACCGCGTCAGCTTCGAATCAAGTGGCCGCGGTGCAATCGCACAGCAAGGCCGCTTACATGCCGTTGCGGTCACTCTTACCCTCGATCGCCAACCACTCGATGGCTTCGGCGAGCGCTTTCGCGGGCTCGGCAATCGCAGAACCTCCCAAGCCCAAACCGGTTTCTCGCTTTGAAGGGCCGGTTCGTGAGTTTTTAAGCTACATCCGCATTGAATGTGGGTTCTCACCCGCAACGCTGGCGGCTTATGGCGGCGACCTGCGCGATTTGTGGGTTTGGATGGTGGGCCAAAAACATCGGGCCTGGACCGACCTCACCGCCGAAGCCATTGCCGACCACTTGCGCTCGCTTGAGAAAAAAGGCTTGGCGGTTTCGACCATCGCCCGGCATGTGGCGACGATTCGTGTGTTTTGCCGCTTTCTTAAATCGCGCGAGCACCACGACGAAGACCCTGCCGACCAGTTGACTCAGCCGCAAACGTGGAAGCGTTTGCCCACGGTGTTGGGTGAAGACCAAATTGAAAAACTGTTGCAGGCTCCTGACCCCGACACACTGCTGTATTTGCGTGATGTGGGTTTGATGGAACTTTTGTATGCGGGCGGTTTACGCGCCAGCGAACTGTCGGACTTAGAAATCGGCGGCGTGCATTTTGACCTGAGTGTGGTGCGGGTGATGGGCAAGGGCCAAAAAGAACGTGTGGTGCCCATTGGGCAACCTGCCATGCGTGCCTTGCGTCGCTATTGCGAAGAATTACGCGAAGACCTGATTCGTGAGCATTCACCCACCGACCGCGTGTTTCTTTCGCGCACAGGCCAACCCATCACCCGTGTGGTGGTGTGGCAAATTGTGAAGCGTCATGCCGAGAAGGCGGGCTTGGACAATGTGCATCCGCACACGCTGCGGCACAGTTTTGCCACGCACTTGTTGGCGGGCGGCGCCGACTTGCGGGTGGTGCAAGAGTTGCTGGGCCACAGCAATTTGGAAACCACACAAATTTACACCCACGTGGATCGCTCGCGCCTTAAAGAAGTGCTCGCCAAGTTTCACCCGCGGCCGTAAGCGAAGAAAATTTAACCGCCAAGGGGGCGAGTGAGGGAGCCAAGGAAGGCAAAAAGGCAGATCGAGAAATGCCTTTCCCACCTGCCTTTCACGCAACCCTTCGGCCCCTTCGCCACTCAGTCCCTTCACACCCCTACGGTGAAAGCCGAATGAGTTGGCTGGTGTTGGTTTCGGTGATTTCACGACGAAAGACACCGTCGGGCAGTTT
>JAZGFZ010000190.1:0-16275 GCA_036480015.1 Algisphaera sp.
GAGCCCAGTTATGGCGCGCCTGCCAGCTTTACGGGAGCTCCGGTGTTCCACAACGGTAAAAAGGTTGGCGCTGCTGTTTTTCAGATGCCCGTGGACGCGATCAATGAAATTGTGTTGAGTGATGCAGGGTTGGGTGAAACAGGCCGAACGTATTTTGTGGGTCATGACGGCAAACTTCGCAGCAACAGTCGTGGCGAAGGATTTGAAAGTGCTTTGCTGAGTGCCGAAATTGTAGAAGGTCACCCCATTCACCATGCGTTTAAAGGCGAAAAGGGTTTTGCCCATGGAGTCACGCTGGATGGTAAACCGGGTGTGATTGCTTACGCTCCGGTTGAAATTGCAGGTTTAGAGTGGGCGATTGCGGCTGAAATGCCCTTGAAAGAAGTGACGCTTGCGGCGAGCCACTTGGGCGCTAGCATGTTGATTTGGGCAGTGGTTTTGGCAGGTTTGTTGAGCACGCTTGCATGGATGATGAGTAAGGCGTTGGTGAAACCCATTCGTGATCTCACGGCTCGTTTGCAAGACATTGCTCAAGACGATGCGGACCTCACTCAAAAAGTGGATGAATCGCGCCGTGACGAATTGGGCGAATTGGGGCATTGGTTCAATGTGTTTGTGGGTCGTATTCACGACACCATTGCTCAGGTCACCACGGTGAGTGTGGAGGTTCTTTCCACGGCCAATGACATTGCCCAAACCACCAATACGATGGCCAGTGGCCTTGAAGAGCAGGGGAATCAAACCACGCAGGTGGCTGCGGGTGTTGAAGAAATGTCTGCCACAGTGCTTGAAGTGGCCCGCCGATCGGCTGAAGCCAGTGAAGCGGCCAATTCAGCAGGTGAGCGTGCTGGTGAAGGCGGGGATGTTGTGAAACGAACGGTTCTTACCATTGGTGCAATTGCTGACATGGTGAATGATTCGGGAAGTGCCGTGGGGCAGTTGGGTTGCCGGGCCGAAGAAATTGGTCAAGTGATTAACGTGATTAACGACATCGCCGACCAAACCAATCTTTTGGCTTTGAACGCTGCCATTGAAGCCGCTCGGGCAGGCGAGCATGGTCGTGGTTTTGCAGTGGTGGCGGACGAAGTACGCAAACTTGCTGAACGCACCACCCACGCCACCGAAGAAGTCAGCCAATCGATCAAGGCCATTCAGGCTGAAACCAACACGGCCGTTGATCGTATGAAGCAAGGCACAGGTCGCGTTGAAGAAGGCGTTCGGTGCGCCAAAGAATCGGGAGAGTCTTTGGACTGTATTGTTCAAAGCACGCAAGAAGTTGCCAGTGTCATTAGTGGCATTGCAGCCGCCACCGAGCAGCAGAGCCAGGCGGCAGATGATATGTCGCGCAGTATTGAATCCATCACACAGGTTACTCGCACCAGTGCTTCGGGAGCCAAGCAGGTGGCAAGCTCAGCCGATGGCCTTCGCAAGCAGAGTGAAATGCTTTGCGACTTGCTGAGTGAATTTAAAGTGAATTCGGTTGAATCGAAATCGGTTGATGTGGCTTCGGCCGAAACCGTAACGATTGAGCCCGTTTCTTGATTAAAACTTCCAACCGTTGGTTGGGTCGTTTACGCGGCTCGATCGGCTTTGTTCGAATGCCCCTTGTTCCCTTTTTCTTTGTTTTGTCAACCTGGACGATTCCATCATGAATGATGACACCTTAACGCACCTTGATGAACTAGATGACGCGCCGGAAGCTGAATTCTCCCAAGTGGTTAGTTTTTGGATTGGCAAAGAAGAGTATGCCATTGACGTGTTGTGCGTACGTGAAATCAATCGGTTGATGGCGATCACCCATGTCCCCAACACCGTTGAAGAAGTGTTGGGGGTGGTTAACCTCCGTGGCACCATCATTCCTGTGATTGATCTTCGGGCATGGTTTCGTTTGGGCGAAACGGGTTTTCGTCCAGACAATCGCATCATTATTATTGAAGTAAACAGCCGCATGCTCGGTTGTGTTGTAGAGCGGGTGAACGAAGTGATTCGTATTGATCCTGCGACAGTGGATCCTCCGGGAACGGTGGTCCGGGGTTCTGATGCAGAATTTATTTCGGGTGTGGCCCGGCTGAAAGAACGCCTTTTGATGATGCTTGATGTTGATCGCGTGCTTGAAGAGGCCGAAGGCCCACTTGCTCAGATGGCGGCGTAATTCGATTGCGATACGCAGCGTTATTTTCCTTTTCACCTTGTTTGATTGTTTATGTCCACTCCTTGCTCCCCTAATTTGACGGCCGATCAAATCGAGACGTTGCGTCAGCTTCTCTATGATCGCACAGGTATTTGGTATGCCGACGGCAAGCTTTATTTGCTTGCATCGCGGGTGGAAGGCCATATGGCCGACTTGGGTGTCGAATGTTACGACAGTTATGTGCGGGCAATTACCACGGCAGTAGACAGTCAATCGACATTCCGAATTCTTTGCAATCGCATCACCATTAACGAAACAAGCTTCAATCGTGATGCTCGCCAGTTGAATGTTTTTGAAAGCGAATTGCTGCCATCATTGTTGAAGGCTCGTGCCACCACCAAGCGCTTGCGGGTGTGGTCGGCGGCGTGTTCCACAGGGGAAGAGCCTTATACCTTGGCCATGATTTTGCGTCGCGCCTTGGGTGTTGAGTTGAAAAAGTGGAACATCACGATTTTGGGGACCGACCTTTCTGATGCGGCCATCGATGTGGCTCGCGTAGGGGTTTATACAGAATATTCTGTGCGTAGCTTGGATGCCCGTCAGCGAAAAACAGCATTCACAGAAGAAAGCCCTGGGCGTTTTACGCTTGATCCTTCGATTCGCAGCATGGTGGATTTTGACCACCAAAACCTTGCCGATTCGGTGGGATTGGCACGTCGTGGAACATGGGATGTGATTTTTTGCCGCAATGTAATGATCTATTTTGATGACGCTGCACGCAAGCGATGTTTGACCCATTTTCAAAAAGCACTTGCGCCTGATGGATCGCTCTTTGTAGGTCACAGCGAGAGCTTGACCCATCAAGACGACTTTTTCGCCCACCCGCAGCAGGGCAGTTTCGCTTATTCGCCTACCCCTTTAGACCAATCTCGCAATTCTGCGACCTCGGAGAAACGTTATGTCGCTTGATGGAATCGATCTTGAAATTCTCAGTGATTTTTTAACTGAATCCAATGAACTCATCGAAAAACTCGAAGAGGACTTGGTGAAGCTTGAGAAATCTGCCGGAGATGATGAACTGATTAACTCGGTTTTTCGTGCCATGCATACGGTGAAAGGGTCGGCGAGTTTTCTTGCGTTGGACCCGGTGGTTTCGATTGCCCATGTGGCTGAAGACGTGCTGAACCTCTCACGCCAAGGCGAGGTGTCCATCACCGAAGAGGTCATGACGCATTTGTTGGAGTCGGTGGATGTTCTTCGCAGTCAATTGGACTCGCTCAATGGTGGTGAGATGCCCCAAGAGGCGCCGCCGGCTTTGGTGGAGGCACTCAAGGGAATTGCTTCGGGCGACAAAAGCCAGGAAGGCACAGCGTCGAACGAACAAGCATCTGATGCATCGAAGGCTTTAAGCCATGCGGGTGGTGTTGCGCTGGAGCTTTCGTCCGCCAAGCTTGATCTAGTTGAATTCATGATCACTGACTTACGTGACCAATTGAATGAAATAGAATCACTGGCAGTGATTTTGGTGGACTCTGAAAATGGGGCCGACGCCGATGCTGAAATCCAACTGAAAGCCAAAGAGCTTGAACTGACGGCGGATTTCTTTGAAATCGATGTTCTTGTAGATGACGTTCAAGCTTTGGCTGCGGCGTCTGCGGCGGCACCCTCGCTTGATGCGAAATTCCATTCGGCTTTTACACTTCGTTTTGCAACGCTGATTGAAGTGATGCGACGCCGTGCAGAAGGTCTTGAATCGGGTGTGATTTTGGAATTGCCCACCGATACCTTGCGTGAGCGTTTGGCCACATTGACCCACGGCGAAGCATTGCCTGAAACCGATTTGATTGGCGATGTCCAGGGGATTTTGATTCACGACGGTGTTTTAGAAGGTGATCGTTCTGAGGAAGCGGCCAAGCCAGAATTGACGACAGAGGCGCCTGAGGCGAAAACAACTGAGCCTGTGGTGGAATCCAAAAAAGATGCCAAAGCATCTAAGTCTTCTAAACCGACGGCGCCTGCCACTGAAGCAACCATTCGCGTTGATGTGAATCGGCTTGAATCATTGTTGAATCTTGTGGGTGAGTTGGTGCTTGAAAAGAATCGCGTTTTGGGCCTGGCCCGCAGTTACCGTTCTTTGCCCAGTGGAAACGACAGTGGTTTTAATGATCAGCTTGAGCAGGTGTCTTCGGCGCTGGATCGCGTGACGGGCGATTTGCAAATGAGCATCATGAAAACCCGTATGCAGCCCATGGATAAACTTTTTGGTCGTTACCCACGGGTGATGCGTGATTTGGCCAAGGCCACGGGCAAAAAAATCAATCTTAATTTTGTAGGTGGCGACACCGAAGTTGATAAATCAGTGATTGAAATGTTGGCCGATCCCATGGTTCACTTGCTACGCAACTGTGCCGACCATGGCCTTGAAGGCCCTGAAGGTCGCATTGAAGCAGGCAAGCCCGAAGCAGGGGAAGTGACTGTTTCTGCTTACCATGAAGGCAACCATGTGGTGGTTGAAATCATCGACGATGGCCGTGGTATTGATCCGCAAAAAGTAGGTCAAAAGGCAGTTGAAAAGGGTTTGATCAGCTCGGAAGAGTTGGCGGTCATGCCCGATCAAAATTTGGTTCGCTTGGTGTTTGCCCCTGGATTTTCCACTGCAGAAGCTGTGTCCAACCTTTCAGGGCGTGGGGTGGGCATGGATGTGGTCAACAACAACATTACCAAGCTGGGCGGGGTGATTGATATTACCTCGGTGGTGGGCGAAGGCACCACGGTGTCTTTCCGAATTCCGCTGACTTTGGCCATTATGCAAGCCATGATGGCCGAGGTGGGCGATGCGGTGTACGCCATTCCATTGACCAACATTGTTGAAATTGTTCAGCCGGAAGAAGACGCGTTGGCCACGGTTCGTGGGCGTAACGTGTTGCGTTTGCGTGATGAAATCATTCCGTTGGTGGACTTGTCGCAACGCCTTGATGGCGTGACGCAGGACGAGCCCTTGCCCAATGCGGTGGTGGTGGGACTGGGCGATCGCCGCGCAGCCCTTCAAGTGAACGAGCTGATTGGCCAGCAAGAAATTGTGATTAAACCACTGGACCCAATGTTTAAAAACAGCAAAGAAGTGAGTGGTGCAACGGTTCGTGAAGATGGCGGCGTGAGCTTGATTCTTAACGTGGCGTCGTTGTTAGAAAGTTTGCGTACAGGCACGAAGCCAGCGGCGTAAACGTGTTGCCGGTGGCGTAAAGCCACCACGTTGATTGAAGAACCTTTGTATTTCCTTTTCTCCGACCCTGAATGCCGGATATGAACCAAGAAACCCTTAATATGCTTACCGACACGCTCGGTAAGGCTGTGTCTGAAGTTTGCTGCATGATGCTTGGTGAAAATGTCACCGTGGGTGATGCTCGCCTTGAAGCAGGGCGACCTCCCATTTTAGGCTCGGTTGTTCGCGGCACCATTTCCATAAGTGGTGATGTGTCGGGCGAAGCCACCATTCACTTGCCCACTCCCACGGCGGTCAACCTCGTTTCAGCTTTTGTGGGCATGCCCATTGAGGCGGAAGACGAAGCTTTTGAAGATGCCATTGGCGAGTTGGCCAACATGGTGGTGGGATCGGCCAAAGCACACTTTGAAGGCATGTCTTGTTCAATTAGTTGCCCGCAAGTGGTTCATCTTACTGAGATGAGTCCCGATGTATTGAAACGCACGCCTGAACTTTGGCTTCCTGTGACAGGGCAGTCGGGCGATTTCGCCATAGAGGTCATGCTCGCCGCATAACCATTTTCTTTTTGTTTGAATTGAAGTGATACAGTTAAAAAACAAGTCGTTTGTTGACTGTTCTTAAATTTTTTTGATAGATCCCGTTATCCGCAAGGACCCTCCGATGAAAGCCTTAGTCGTCGACGACTCCAAAACCATTCGCACCATCATGCAACGTAGCCTCGGCCCTTTGGGGTTTGAAACCATCGTTGAGGCTGAAGATGGCCAGCAAGCCCTTGATCGCACAGGTGAAGGCTTGCCCGACCTCATTACGTTGGACTGGAACATGCCGGTGATGAATGGCATTGAGTTCCTTAAGGCCTTCCGTGCCCAGGGACACAAGACGCCGATTTTGATGGTGACCACCGAGGCGGAGAAATCGCGTGTGGTCGAAGCCATTAAGGCGGGTGTGACGCATTACTTGATTAAGCCATTTACGCCAGATCAACTTAAAGAACGCATTGAAGAAACCCTTGCTCGCGCAGCGTAAGTTTCGCGTTTAAAGAAAAAGCTAAGTACGCAACGGCGTTCTGCTAGAGATGGCGGGACGCCGTTGTGCATTTAAGACCAGTGGGTTGTTCACGGTTTTTAATGAGGATCTGTGTTGACGAGCGATGGGCAAGTCGTCTTGGCAAGAGATTTTACGCCAAGACGCCAAGACGCCAAGAAAGGCAAGACGAACACTTGCTGCACTTTGGCTTGATGTTCTGTTTGGCGCAAATGTTGGTTTCAAAGCGGGCATCAAAAAGATGAACGGTTTTGTTTCTCACAGTTTGGTGAGATGTGAGCATGTGTCAGTCTGATTGTTTGGCCCCTCGAAAATGCCCCAGAAATTGGTTACGCTGCTTGATCCTCGTTTTTGATGGCGCCTGACCATTGAGGGTCGGTTTCCAGTGATTCTTTGAGACCTTTTTGAGCTGTGGCCAGGGTTTGAATTCCCTTGGCGTCAGATTCGGCAATGAGTTCGCCTGCGTCGTTGAGTTTGATTTTGACTGGGCCGATCAAGTCTTCGTCGCAAGTCCAGCTCATGGCGGAGTTGTCGATGCGGAGGGTGACGCCTGCGTGAAGGGTTTGTTTGACGGTGAGAGAAACGGTGGGTTGTCCGCCCGAGCCAAATCGTTGGTGGGCTTTTCCCAGAAGTTTTTGAAGTGTTTTCATGCCTGATTCAAGGTCGGGCATGTCGAACATGGCCAGTGTTAGTTCTTCACGTTTGGTGTGATCAAACTGGCCGGCGTCGGTTTCGAGTAATTTGATTTGGTCGCGGGTGCGTTCCACGGCGGCGCCCTCCTCGTTGAGTACCTGCTGGGCAAAAGACAATTGGTCGGGTGCTGAAATGGTGGCGCCCAAAATGACTTCGGTGGGGGTGCCTGCGGCATCGCCGACGGTTCCGACGACGACTTCTCCGGCGGCGAGCAATTGGCCGCCCACCAAGGTGGCGGAGGCGGCTTGTAGCATGCCCAAGGTTTCGATGTTGCAGTTTTCGAGGCCGCCATTCACGGTGAGGCGATCACGAAAAAGTGCCGCCAGCCCAGTGACCGAGCGCAATGTAAGCGGGCCGTCAAAAACGGTTCGATCGTCGGGGGTGGGGGAAGGGGTACTCATGAAGGTATTGGTGTTATCGACCCGTCGAGGCCTAGGGTTTACTCCATGGTGTGATCGTTTCAGGCTCTTGGTAAGGCTCGCCTAGGGGGTGGCCTTATTAAAGGGGGTGGATTTAAGGCTCCAAACGGCCGATAGGTTTAAGGGGGAGTTAAAGGAGCGAAGCATGCAAGCTTTGGTGATTGATGATTCTGAAGTGATTCGCAATATGTATCAGCGATGTCTTGCGCCCTTGGGATTTTCTGAGGTGGTTGAGGCCACCGATGGGCTGGATGGGCTTCAACAGCTGGAAAAAATCACACCTGACATTGTTTTGTTGGATTGGAATATGCCTCGCATGTGTGGCATTCAGTTTCTTAAAAAAGTTCGTCTCACACAGCCCGATCTACCTGTGATCATGGTGTCCTCTTTACATGACCGAGCCCAAGTGATGGATGCCATTCGTGCGGGGGTGAATGATTATTTGATCAAGCCTTTTAATGTGGATGATTTGGCTGATCGCATTACGCATGTCATTGAACGCAATCGGCAGCGTAAACACTGAAATGAGTGTTTAATCAATGCAGCCCATTCATGGCAACATGCTGGCTGTGTTATGATTTGGGTTAGGCAGATGCTCTGATCTTTGTGTGAGAACTCGCATGTCCAACCCCAACTCCATTGCCCACGCCTCTTACCTGCGTGACAAGCATGCTGCAGGGCATGATTTTGCGACTTATCTTGCAACGGGCAATGAACGTCAGCAAGAGGGTTGGGGGCAGATTCATGCACAGGTCAAGCTCACCGATGCGCAGCGCCAATTGCTGGGGGCTTTTACCCGTGAGATTCATGTGCTGGTGGTTTCGGGCATTTGGTGTGGCGATTGTGTTCGTCAAGGTCCCATGCTGCAAAAAATTGCAGATGCCGCCAAGGGTAAAGTCAAAATCAGTTGGCTTGATCGCGACGAACACATGGACCTTCAAAAACAGGTCATGGTGAATGCGGGCCACCGTGTGCCGATGGTTCTTTTTACGGCTGAAGATTTTGAGTTGGTGGGGTATGCGGGGGATAAGCTGTTGAGTCGTTACCGCATCGCGGCGGCTCAAACGTTGGGGGCCCATTGTCCGTTGCCGGGTGCTCCAGTGCCCCAAGAAGACCTTGACGCGGAGATTCAGGACTGGGTGGATGAGTTTGAGCGTGTTCATTTGTTGTTGCGGCTTAGCGGCCGGCTACGCAAACGTCACAACGACTAAAACGAGGCGTTCGGGGCAGCGTTTGTGTGAAATCGCTAGAAAAGTATGTTTTTAGAGAAAAAACGTACTTTTCAGGCCTTTTTTAAGGGTGTCGGGGGCGAACCTCGCGGTCTGTTTTGGCGTAATACGTTCGTTCATTGAAGGTTACGCCTTGTGTTTGCTTGCGAACGCATGCTCAAAAAGGGCCCCTGGTTTTACGGGGGGAATCGCATTTGGGTGTTCAGGCGTTGCACTTTTTCGGGAGCGTCGATACACTTCCGCCTCTTTCAACCGAATCGAAAAGTTGAGGGATTGGCTTTTAACAGGTCTAATAGCCTGTGTTTAACGTGAGCCCGTTGCCTTTTTTTTGGTTCGTTAACCCAGTTCATTGGAGCACTTAGGTGGCCAAGTCCGTTAAGAAAAAACCCGCATCTGCTGCTTCTAAAAAGAAGGCGTCGTCTAAGAAGAAGTCGGCGTCAAAGAAGAAGGCTCCGGCCAAAAAGAAGGCCGCCGTGAAGAAAAAAACGGTGTCTTCCAAAAAAGTAGCGACGAAAAAGAAGCCCACGGTGAAAAAGAAAAAGGCTTCTGCTGCTAAAAAGAAGCCTTCCGTGAAAAAGAAGGCGTCTGCGGCTAAAAAGTCTGCGGCTAAGAAATCTGCGTCCAAAAAGAAGGCTTCTGCGAAAAAGAAGGTGGTGGCCAAAAAGGCAACGCCTAAGAAGAAGGTCGCGGCTAAGAAAAAAGTTGCACCTAAAAAGAAGGCCGCCCCTAAGAAGAAGGTCGTTTCCAAAGCGGTTAAGCCCAAGAAGAAGGCTCCGGTTAAAAAAACCACTCCCAAGGTTGCTCCTGCGCCGGTTCCTGCTCCCGTCAAAAAGAAAAAGCGGTCGGCCCCCACCATCATCACCAAACGGGTGGTGGCGCCTCGGCCCAAACCCAACATTGTGAAGGGCCCACCTTCTAAATTTGTGGCTCCCAAGGTGCCTTATGCGTCGCTTGATGTGGCGCCAAAGCCTGTAACGGTGCTTGATCGTGATGAAAAGCCCACCGAGGCACAGCTTAAAAAAGTAAAAAGTGGCTTGTCACGCAAAGACATCAATGCGTTTCGTGCGTTGCTGCTTGAGCGTCGGGCTGAAATCATGGGGGATGTTGCGGGGCTTGAAGCCGCTCGCAGTGCGTCATCGGGTGACTTGTCGCATGTTCCTTTGCACATGGCTGATGTGGGCAGCGACAATTACGAGCAGGAGTTCACGCTGGGGCTGATGGAAAGTGAGCGTCGCACGGTGGTTGATATTGACGAGGCGTTGCAACGTCTTGTGGATGGGTACTACGGCGTGTGTGTGATTTCGGCTGAACCCATTAGTCGTCCCCGGTTGGAAGCCAAGCCGTGGGCGAAGTACAGCATTGAAGTGGCCCGTGAGCGTGAACGCCGCGGATTGTAAGGGTGCCTTTTTTAAGCCATGGCTGATACTTCACAAGCCTCTACTGTACTTTTCGCAGGTCGTAGCCCCAAGGCGATTGCGCTGTTTTTCATTTTGACGGCCATGGTGCTGGCCGCTGATTTGGGTGTGAAGGCTTGGAGCTTTCGCACGGTGGCGGGCACCCCTGTGGTGCTTACCGATCTGGCAGCCAGTAATCCTCCGGCGTTTTGGCAGCAGTACCCTCACGACGCGAAAGTGGTGATGCCTAAGGTTTTGAACCTTCGGTTAACGGCCAACACGGGCGCTGTGTTTGGCTTGGGCAAAGGCCAACGATGGGTTTTTATTGTGGTAAGTGCGGTGGCCACGGGGGCGATTGGGCTTCTTTTCTATCGCAGCCCGCGCACGTTTTGGGTGTTGCATGTGGCGTTGGCGCTTATTTTGGCCGGGGCGTTGGGCAATCTTTACGATCGTTGGCATTATGCTGCGGTGCGTGACATGCTTCACATGTTGCCGGGGGTTCATTTGCCTTTTGGTTTCTCTTGGCCCGGTGGGCTCACCGAGGTTTGGCCTTGGATTTTTAACATTGCGGACGTGGCGCTGATGTGGGGTGTGGGGTTGGTGTTGTTGGTGACGTTTTTTGTGAAAGAGCCGTCGTCCAGTCGTGTGGTGAAGGGCCAATCGCACGGTTGAGACGAATTCTTAGCGTTGGATTTTCTGGGCAAACCATGACAGGCTGGATTCACAGGCTTGTGAAGCCACCAAGCAGGGTTTGGTTCTTTTAAAGTTGATTCGGGCGTGAGGCGTTAACGAGGCGTTTGATCAACCCCCAGCTGAGTGGCCCGGCATCGCCGCGTTCGGGATGCCACTGGACCCCCACGTAAAACCCTCGGCTTGGGTTGTCTACGGCTTCGATGATGTCGTCTTCTGCGGTGGCGGCCACGCGTAGTGTGCCTGCATGGGCCACGGCTTGCTGGTGGTGTGAATGGATGACGCCTGTGTCGCCTGCGTCGCCCAGCACGCCGCTTGTGGTCACCGTCACGGTGTGGTCTCCATCGCGGTGTCGGTCCACCACCGAGGGCGTGTGTGTGTCGGGCAAAAATTGGTTGAGTGTGCCGCCGCAGTGCAGGGTCATGAGCTGCATGCCCAAGCACACGCCCAGCACGGGCTTCTTGGTGGGGTGTGCGTCGGTGGCGGCGAGTAGGGCAAGTTCGAAGGCTTGCCGTTGGGGGTCCATCACGCGGGCCTGGGCGTGCATGGGGCTGTGTCCGGGCCAGTGGCTTGGCAAAGCGGTGGTGTTGGGATCGACGCCGCCGGTCAAAAGGAGTCCGTCGCAAAGTTTGGCGTAGTGGGCGGCCAAGGTGGGTTCATGGGGCAGTAGCAGGGGGGTGCCGCCTGCGGCTGCCACGGCGCGGCTGTAACCCAAGCCCACTTCGTATTTGCCGGACGAGGCGTGGTTGGCCACGTTGTCCAAGGTGATGCCGATGCGTGGAGAAGACATGGTCAAGAGGGTAGTGGCCAAGGGGCCGCTTGGCCATCGGGCGGGTGTTTGGCATTGGGGCCTGCTATTCTGCGTCTCTCATGCAATACATCAGCACCCGTGGCGTTGCCGCCCCCCTTGATTTTGAAGACGTTTTACTGGAAGGCCTCGCCCGTGATGGCGGGCTTTATGTTCCAGAATCGTGGCCGCAACTGACGGGCGATCAAATCGCGGGATTTGCAGGACAGCCTTATGTGCAGGTGGCCCAAACCGTGATGGCGCCCTTTGCCGGGGGGATTGATTCTGCGGCATTGCGAGAAATAATTGAGGCCGCCTACGCCAGCTTTAGTGCTGCCGAGGTGACCCCGTTGATTGATCTTTCGGCGGTGGGGCCCAATCTTCATTTGCTTGAATTGTTTCATGGTCCCACGTTGGCATTTAAAGATGTGGCCATGCAGGTTTTGGGCGGGTTGTTTGACCACGTGCTTGCCAAGCGTGGGCAAAAAGTCACCATCATTGGGGCCACCAGTGGCGACACAGGCAGTGCGGCCATCGAGGCTTTTGTGGGGCGCGAGCATGCCGACATTTTTATTCTTCATCCTCACAACCGCACGAGTGAAGTGCAGCGTCGGCAAATGACCACAGTGGACGCCGCCAATGTTCACAACATTGCCGTTGAAGGCACGTTTGATGATTGCCAAAATCTTTTAAAAGCGATGTTTAATGACACGCCGTTTCGCGATGGCGTGAACATGAGTGGGGTGAATAGCATTAATTGGGCGCGGCTGATGCCTCAAGTTGTTTATTACCTTGTTGCAGCGGTTCAACTGGGCGGGCCTGCGCAAAAGATCGCGTTTAGTGTTCCCACAGGCAACTTTGGCGATATTTACGCGGGTTACGCGGCGTCTCAAATGGGTTTGCCCATTGAACGGTTGGTGATCGCCAGCAATCAAAACGACATTCTCACCCGCGTGATGAACACGGGCAAACACACGTTGGGCCCAGTGGCTCAAAGCATGAGCCCGTCGATGGACATTCAAATTAGCAGCAATTTTGAACGGCTTCTTTTTGACATGCTTGGCCGAGAAGGTTCGGCGGTGTCGGGATTGATGAGCCAGCTTCAAGCCGAGCAAACATTCACCGTTCCGCAAGAAGCGATTGATTCAACGCGTGCTCTTTTTGGCGCTCAGTGTGTGGATGAGCAGCTTACCTTGGCCACCATGAAAGAGGTGCATGAAAAAACCGGCGAGCTGCTTGACCCGCACACGGCCATTGGCGTGGCGGCGGCATTGGCCGATCGTAAAACAAACCCAAGCGACACGCCCATGGTTGTTTTGGGCACGGCTCACCCGGCCAAGTTTCCCGATGCGGTTGAAAAAGCCACGGGCGTTCGTCCGCCGTTGCCTGAACACCTTGCTGATCTTTACGACCGCAAAGAACGTTTTGATGTGCTGCCCAACGATTTGGCAAAGGTGCAGGCGTATGTTCGTGATCGGGTGTGAGGAGGGGGGGGAGCGGTTGGGAATTAGCGTGTAGCAGTTAGCAAGAGGCAAGCCCACTTGTTTGCTTTTTTTTGGCTTTCTCGTGGGGGGCGAGGGGCTGGCGTGATGTGAAGGGGGCAAATCAGCTGCGGGCCGCAAAGTGTTGTGGTGTTGGTCAATAAAAAGCGGAGGCCCGTTGGGGCCTCCGCTTTTTTGAGGGTTGTGTTGTTCTGCGTTTAAGGCAGTTGTTTAGCCCAAGGGGTGGGCGCCAGCGTTTTTGAGGAACGCTTGGTTTTTTTGGATGAGATCGACGCGTTGATCCACGCATGCAGCGCTGCGTAGGGGGTCTTCGGGGGTGTTGGTGCAGTAGTCCACCAAGCGGTCGATGGAAGACACAGCACAGTAGGTTTGGGTGTCGTTGGTGGCGTAGTAAATGTTCACGGTGCCGTCATCTTGGGCCACCCAGCCGTTGCCAAAGGCGACCGACCAAAGGTCGCCTTTTTGCTCATCGGCCCATGGCGCGATGAAAAAGCCGCTGGGGCGATGGATGACGCGTGTGGGGTCGTCCAAAGCGGTCATGAACAGGTAAATCACATAGCGAAGTCCTGTGGCGCTGCCACGCACGCCGTGGGCCAAGTGCAGCCAGCCGCGATCGGTTTTGATGGGGGCAGGGCCCAAGCCGTTTTTGGATTCTTTGTAGGTGTGGTACTCGCGGGGGTCGAGGATTTTTTCTTCGGTGACCACGCAAGGATCCATGGCGTCGGCAAAGGCGTAGCCAATGCCGCCGCCCGAGCCAGCTTCAATAAAGCTGTCTTGAGGGCGGGTGTAAAGCAGGTATTTGCCGTTGACCAGCTCGGGGTGAAGCACGACGTTGCGTTGCTGGGCCGATGGGGTTTTAAGGTCGGGCAGGCGTTCCCAAGTGATGAGGTCTTTGGTGCGGCAAAGACCGCATTGGGCGGTGGCCGCCGAAAGGTCGTTGGGTTGGGTGGTGTCTTTACGCTCGGTGCAAAACAGGCCATAAATGTGGCCGTCTTCGTGGGTCACCACACGCATGTCGTACACGTTGGTGTCGGGGTTGCCGTCGATTTCGGGCATGACCACGGGTTGATCGTCGAAGGTCCAGCCGGTGAGGCCGTCGTCGCTGCGGGCCACAGCAAAAAAGCTTTTGCGATCGACGCCTTCAACGCGAAGCACCAAGCAATTTTGACCGTTGAGTTTGATGGCCCCGGTGTTAAACGTGGCGTTGATGGCCAGTCGTTCAAGCAGCATGGGGTTGGTGGTGGGGTCCAGGTCGTAACGCCATGTCAGCGGGACGTGCTCGGGTTCAACCACGGGGTGGGTGAGGCGGTCGAACACGCCGGAGGTCCATTCGGAGGCAATGGGGTTGGGGCGGTCGGTCACCGTGTGGTGGTGGGCGATGATTTGTTTAAGACGATCGGCGTGGGTGGTTTGGCTCATAGTTTGGGTAGCGTGCCACAAAAAGCCGCAACTTGCCACCTGACCTGAGGCAAAAAATTGAATCGGGCAAGAATTGCGAAGCAAGGGTGAATGGTGTTACGATGTCCAGTCGCGCTCGTGAACGTTCGCGAGTGACACATTTTGCCCAAGAAACGTACTTTCTGGCCCATGGCCAAGGTTCGTTTCCTCCGGCCACACCATTCAAAGGGCTCATTTGCAAAGCCCTGCGAAGATACGGAGCCTCCCCCATGTCCGATGCATCTCACCGTCCCGGAACCCTTGCTGTCCACGCAGGCCAGGTTCCCGATCCCACCACCAACAGCCTTGCGGTGCCCATTTATGCCACCGCCAGATACGCCTTTAACGACACCGATCATGCGGCGTCGCTTTTTGGCTTGGCTGAATTTGGCAACATCTACACGCGGTTGATGAACCCCACCAACGATGTGCTTGAAAAACGGCTGGCCGCACTTGACGGCGGCCTCACAGGTCTGGTGTTCGCCAGCGGCCAAGCCGCCATCACCGCCGCGTGTCTCACCTTGGCCCATGCGGGACAAAACATTGTGAGCAGCACCAGCCTTTATGGCGGCACGTGGACACTCTTCACCCAAACCTTTAAACAGCTGGGCATTGAAGTTCGCTTTTTTGACAGCGACAAGCCCGAAGACATTCACGGCCTGTGCGATGAAAACACGCGTTTTGTCTACATGGAAAGCATTGGCAATCCCAAGCTTGACGTGCCGGATTTCAAAGCCATCGCCGATGCCGCCCACAGTGCCCCCCACGGTGCGATTCCTGTGTTGTGCGACAACACCACCATGACCGCCATGCTGCTTAAGCCCATCGAGCATGGCATTGACATTGTGCTTTACAGCACCACCAAGTTTATTGGAGGCCACGGCGCCCACATTGGTGGCGCCATCATCGACAGCGGCAACTTCAAGTGGGCCGATCAACCTGAAAAATGGCCTGAGTTCTGTGGCCCTAGCCCTAGTTACCACGGCGCTGTTTTTGAAGAACATTTGCGCGACATGGGCAACATTGCCTTTAACGTTCACATTCGCACCCACCACTTGCGCGACACCGGCGGGGCCATGAGTCCTTTTGCCGCGTTCCTTTTCTTGCAAGGTCTTGAAACCCTGCACCTTCGCATGGCTCGCCACTGCGAAAACGCTTTGACTGTGGCCAAATACCTTGAGGCCCATCCCAAGGTGGAGTGGGTGAACTACCCTGGCTTAGAATCGCATAACGGCCACGCCAACGCCAAGAAGTTTTTGAAAAATGGCCAAGGTGCCATTCTTGGCTTTGGTATCAAAGGCGGCGTTGAAGCAGGCAAAAAGTTCATCAACAGTTGCAAACTTTGCTCGCACGTGGCCAACATTGGCGACGCCAAAACCTTGGTGATTCACCCCGCCAGCACGACACACTCGCAGCTTACCGCCGAAGAGCAAAAGCGTACGGGTGTGAATCCTGAGTATGTGCGTGTGAGCGTGGGCATTGAAGATGCCGCCGACATCATCGCCGACTTGGAGCAAGCACTGGCATGATCGCATTGCGATTGTGCATTGCTGTACTGAAATTTCACTGAAGATAAGAGGCGGGTTCGTGACGTGTTACAACGTTGCGAACCCGCCTTTGTTTGTGTTGGGGGAGGGGTAACAGTTCATGGTTTTTGTTCGAGGATGTATCGCGAAGAAGCTTTACGCCAAGACGCCAAGACGCCAAGACGCGGAGACGCCAAGAA
>JAZGFZ010000191.1:0-3225 GCA_036480015.1 Algisphaera sp.
CAAAGCCATGTGGCGAGCCGCCACCAGCCCTGACGATCTGCCTGTGGGCATGCAACTCTACGGCAGCGACCCCATCATTCTCGCCGAGGCCGCCCGATGGGCCCAATCGCACGGCGCCACCGTCATCGACATCAACATGGGCTGCCCCGTCGATAAAGTCACCAAAAAACATGGCGGCTCCCAATTGCTTTGCGACCCCAACCACGCCGTCGCCCTCACCCAAGCCGTGGTCAACGCAGTCAACGTGCCTGTCACCGCCAAAATCCGCTTGGGCTGGGACGACAACTCCATCATCACCGACACCCTGCCACCACGCCTCTGCGACGCGGGCGCCAGCATGATCACCGTGCACGGCCGCACCACCGCCATGAAATTCAAACCCTCGGTTCGCCTCGAAGGCATCACCGCAGTGGTTCAATCGGTCAAACAACACCACCCCAACATTCCCGTCATCGGCAACGGCGACATCACCACCCCCGACGACGCCGCCCACATGATCGCCGTCACCGGCTGCGACGGCATCATGGTCGCCCGCGGCGCCTTTGGCCAACCTTGGCTTTTTCGCGACATCGCCTACCGCCTGGCCACCGGCACCAACCCACCCGACTACCCCCGGGCCGACCGCGCCCGCTGCGTACTCGCGCATTTTGAAAACCTCGTCCACTACCGTGGTGAACGCAGCGCCCTACGCGCCCTCCAAACCCGCATCAGCAAATACAGCGCCCACCTTCAGCCTTGGCCGGGGCTACGACGTGCGTTGCAATCTCTTAACGACGCCAACGCCTTCCGCGATTTCTGGCACGCCGGCATCGCCACCTTGGAACGCGGCGAAAACCCCACATCCCTACCCGACACGCATTAACCGCCAGCCCTTTCATTTCAACCCGCACAAACGGCACACGCATCGCCTCCAAAGCCTCCTTTCACTGGCACCCACCCTTTCTCAATCAGACGGTTTCAAAACGCTCGCCTTATCGGTGAATGCGTCATCCCGAGATCCACGATGCCTCCTGCCAATCCGCCCCCCCCCGATCACCCCACCACAGAACGCCGCGCCCGAGGTCGGGCCCAAAGCGGCGCCTGTTCTGTTTGCGGATGGTCTGCCCAACCCGACCCTGACCACCCCTTTAGCTACGACACCTGTCCACGCTGCCACGCTCCCCTGCTGCTGCGATTCGGCCCCGGTCGCTATCGCATGCGGCGACTCATCGGCGACGCCCCCAACGCCACGCTCTACATCGCCAACGACCCAAGACTCGAACGACGCGTCACCCTCAAAGTTGAAAACCCAAACGCCTGCAACGACGATGACGCCCCACTTCGAATCATGCAAGAAGCCCGCGCCCTCGCCGCCTTGGATCACCCCAACATTGGCCGCATCTTCGAATTACGAGAATCACCCGACAATTCCTTTTTTGCCACCGAACCCCTAGAAACCACACTCGCCGATCCCATTGCCAGCGGCGAAACCCTCAGCGTCCCTTTTGTACTCAAGCTTTTAACCGCCGCAACCGCCGCACTCGACAGTGCCCATCAACGGGGCTTTTTCCACCACCGGCTGCTCCCTTCACACTTTCTACTCAATGACGAAAGTGAATTGCGTCTTTTGGGCTTTGGCGCTGCCCACACCGCCCACGGACTCACCGACCTCTACCCCGCCGAAGCCGCCTTTTTGGCCCCCGAAGTGCGCGACAAAAACCCCCTCGCCGATGAACGTTCCGACTTCTTCAGCCTCGGCGTCATCGGCTATGCCCTACTCACCGGACGCCTCCCCATCGTTCCCCGCCGACACGGCCGCAAACTCCCCTTGGCCAGCCGTTTTCGCAGCGAACTGCCCGACGACCTCATCACATTGCTCGCTCAACTACTCCGCTTCAACGCCGCTGACCGCCCCCAAAACTTCAACGACCTACAACGTCAACTGGCCTGTCTTCACTAAAAACAACGGCCACCCCTGCCATGAGCGGCCGTCCGTTTTTACATTTTCCTGACGCCTGCCCCTTAAACATCAAGATTTTTAACTTCAAGCGCATGATCTTCAATGTACTTGCGTCGTGGTTCCACATGTTCACCCATGAGAATGCTAAACAAGTTTTCAGCCTCACTGGCAGCATCCCAAGTCACACGCATAAGTGTTCGGTTCTCAGGATTCATCGTGGTGTCCCACAACTGATCGGCATCCATTTCACCCAATCCTTTAAATCGCTTGATTTCAAGGCCGCGTCCACCTCCCTCAAGAATCGCATCCACCACCCCAGCCAAATTCACCACCGGTTCAATGCGACCCGACTCACCTGAGGGCGTCAACAATTCAAACTTGGTGGGAGCCTGCGCCCCCGTCACGGTCTGCCTTGCTTTCAAGAAATAGTCGACAATGGACAAGCCCATCGCATCAAGGGTTTCAAACGCCTTTTCCAAGTCAACCACTTCGTGCATCTCACGGCTCACCACCACACGACTCAACGTGACGGTTTTACCTGGCGCCGCAACGACCTGTTCTTCATCTTCCAAACGCAAATGATGTGTTTCACGGAAGTCGGCTTCGTCTTCAGCATCCCAAAAGAAATGCGTTCCCACGATGCTTGGGTCAAATCGCTCGTCAGCCGTCACCACCACCGTAAATCGTGGCAAACGCCGCTCGCCACGTGGGTCTTCTTCCCGCTTGGCAATCAATTCGTTAAAACTCAAACCGCGACGTTGCACAATTTGCACCAAATCGCGAATTTGATTCAAAAGAGCCAGTGTGCTTTTCAACTCATCGCCTTTAATACGGCGACCTTCTGTTCGGCTCGCATTATCGTAGTCATCGTAAACCACCAACGCCGCATCCTTAAGCCCCAGCTCACCCAATACTTTTTGCATGCGACGCTCGTTAAGCACGTATTCCTTGCTCTTGCCACGCTCGATCAAATACAACGGCGGCTGAGCAATAAAAATACGCCCCTGTTTAATCAAGTCAGGCATCTGGCGAAAGAAAAACGTCAACAACAACGTGCGAATATGACTTCCGTCCACATCGGCGTCGGTCATAATGATGACTTTTCCATATCGCAATTTAGCCAGGTCAAAATCGTCTTGACCAATCCCACAATTCAACGCCTGAATGATTGTGCGAATTTCTTCGAAGCCTAAAATTTTATCCAGCCGAGCTTTTTCAACGTTCAAAATCTTACCTTTAAGCGGCAAAATAGCTTGCGTTCTGTGATCGCGACCGCCCTTGGCACT
>JAZGFZ010000192.1:0-25680 GCA_036480015.1 Algisphaera sp.
ACGGCGTAGAGCCTTGCGAAGACGCGAACCATGCCGCCGCAAAGTCCGCGAAAACAAGGCGAAACGCCAAACAAACCTCTGCGCCACGTGAGAAAAAAGGCTGGTGGATGACCGTGGGCGGCGGCCAGCCGGGCATGGCGAATCGTCGTCGATCACTCATGCCCGACACCACCTTGACCTTTGGCCGTTATCTCAAACTGCTCGATGCCGTGTCGCGGCTGTTGCGAAAAGGAAAGAAGGTCATGCGTGGCGATTCACAAACCATCACCGACCGCATCGGTGTATCACCCGCAGGCGTGGCGGGAACATTGAAGAGTTGGTTTGAGGAAGGTTTGCCGTGGGAAGGGCGGCGGCTGCGCGGTGGGGCTTAATCGGTAAGAAGAAAAGGTTCTGAAAAAGGCAGTTTTGTCCGCAGATTGCGCAGATTGCGCAGATTGCGCAGATTGGAACCCGATTAAGGCAGGCAGGAGAAAGTTGGTTGAAGAGCATGGCCCCGCGTGAACCGTGAATCAGATGGATTACTCGCAATCCCCTTGATTCAATGTCTTCCTTCGTGCCTTGATGCCTTCGGCACTTCGTGTTTGTCTTGGGATGTTAAACAGATGCGTATGCGGTTGCTTTACGGGTTTAAAAAAGGCTTGGCGTCTTGCAGGGTTTGATCAATGAGGTTGCCGGGGCGTGGTAGGGCGCTGTCTTTGCCGGGTCGGAGGGTGATGAGTAGTTGTTGGCCGCGTTGCGGGAGTTGAAGTTGTTGGGTGATTCGCATGTGGTCGGGTTGCCGCTGGGCGAGTACTTCAATGTTCATGAGAAGCAGTCCTGCTCCGGGTTCGGCGAGCGGCAGGGTGAATTGCCCCGCGCCGTTGGTGCTTGCGGCGCCGATGGGTTTGGGGTTGAGGCGGTCGGGGTCCAGATGCACGGTGATGTGGGCAGAGGCTAAACCGTCGGCATCCAATCGTGGATCGTTGGCTTTAACCCAAATGACCGAAGGCGTGTCGCCTGACACCACGGTGCCGCGCAGGGCGTAAGAACCACACGCGGCGAGGGGGGTGAGCGAAAGCAGTAAGAGCAAGCAGGCGCTAAGGCGGCGAAAACAGGCGGGGGCGATCACGAAGAGGTTCCTGTGGCTTCCACCGAGGGAAGGTCTTTGAGGTTGGCCAAGCCAAAAATTTCCAAAAATTGTTTGGTGGTGCCGTAAAGCATGGGGCGGCCGATTTCTTCGGCCCGGCCCACAATTTTGATCAGGTGGCGTTCCATGAGTGACCGCAAGGTTTCGCCGCACGCGACGCCGCGAATGGCTTCGATGTCGGCTCGCAGTGCAGGTTGTTTGTAGGCAACGATGGCCAGAGTTTCGAGCGCTGCGGGACTTAAACGTTGTTGGCCTTTGGTGCGTTTAAGCGCGAGCAGCACGTCGGCATACTGAGGCAGTGTCATCACGCTGTATCCGCCCGCAACGGCTTCAATGCGAAACGAGCGGCCTGTTGATTCGTATGCGGCGTTGAGTTGTTCGATGGCTTGAACCACGGGCTTGCTTACGGGCAGTTCCAGTGCTTCAGCCAGCTTGCCTGCGGTCATGGCGCGGTCGCTGGTAAGCAGTGCGGCTTCCACACGTGGGCACAGCACGTCAAAGTCGGCTTCGTAGGCAGGCTCGGGTGGGGCGGTTTCAGCAGGGGTGTCTTGCTTGCCTTCCGCTTCATGCTCGCGCATGCTTTCGCCTTCACCTTCGACATTCATCTCGGGTGGGTTCTCTTGGGGTTCAGAAGGGTCAGATTCGGCAACAGATTCAACCATGCAAGAAGTGTAACGCCCACAGGCTCTTCATAGCGCTGGAGAAGGGGTTGGGGGCTGAGGAACTAAGTGAAAAGGCGCTGCGGAAGTGGCCATTTTCACAGTGTGTAGAGCTTCCTCGCGCCCTGCGCCTACGCCCCACAGAAAGCGGTGAATGGCTACGAATGGTGGTTTGGCCGCGACTTAGCCCAATTGGCGTTTGGAACGCATTTTGTTGATGGCGGCTTGCAAATACCGCCCAGGGCATTCGGTGGGTTTCAGCTCGCGATGGGTACGCACTTTGGAAGTCGGAACGCGGTAGGTGGTGACCAACGCCTTGGTAAAGCGGCTGAGCGTGGCCAATTGCTTGGCCGAAGGTTGCTGGCGATCAAAATTACCCAGCACCAACACGCCCAGGTTGTGGGGGTTGTTTTGTTTTACGTGGGCGCCTTGGTAGGTTGCGCTGCGGCCTTCAATCACCCGGCCGGCGCGGTCGATCACATAGTGATAGCCAATGTCAGACCAGCCTCGGTCGCGGGTGTGAATTTGGCGAATTTGCTCGATGCGATCGTAGGTGGAGCTGGCATCGGTGAAGGTGACAGGGCGCCATCCTTCGTGGTGCAGGGTGATGCGCTTAATACCGCTCATGGCATGCACATTGCGCGAGGCCAGCCCGTGGCGGGTCCAGTTGGCGCGGCGAATGACGGAGACGCCTGCGATGGCGGTGGTGGTTGCGGATGCGGTGGGTTTTGGGGTGGTCGTTGTGCGCGTTGGTGTGCGACGCGGGCTTGGTGTTGTTGTGGCCCCGCGCGGTGTATTGGGCCAAAGCGGTGTCTTGACCTTGGCCAAAGAAGGTTCACCACGACGGGCCACGCGACCCACGCAACCTGCCGCAGCAAGGGTGAGGCCAGAAAGCACAACGTGGCGACGGGTCAAGGCCATAAGGCAAACCAAAGGTGAGGGCGGTGGGGCGGGTGGGGCTTAAACGTCACGCTCGGCGAGCGTGGTTGTTTCCCAAAAACAAAGATCGGTTCGCAGGCCAAAAGAGGCCGAGTCAACCGTATTGGATCATCATATCGGACGCTTCGATGAATGGAAGGCCGCAAGTTGTGACCCGCGCTCACGCCGAACGTGTGAGCGCATTAAAAAACCGCGGCTCCCGAAGGAGCCGCGGCATTTGATTTTTTCTGAATACGCGCGTTGAGCGACTCTAAAACGCTTATCCAAGAAGCGAAAGGGCGTTTTGAGGTTGGCTGTTGGCGATGCTCAACGTGTTGGTGGCGGCTTGCACCAAAATTTGGCTGCGGGTGAGTGCCGCGGTTTCAGAAGCAAAGTCGGTGTCGCGGATGGCACTTTCAGCAGCGCTGGTGTTTTCCAAGGCCACACCCAGTGAGCGGATGGTGGCGCCCACGGTGTTTCGGGTGAATGCACCCAAACGGCCACGAAGCTGGCTGATTTGGCTGACGGCATTGTTAACGATTTTTTGAGCGCCGCTCAAATCGCCGTCGATCATGTTTTGGTCGGCACCCGAAGCCAAGCTGCTTAAAAAGCCATTTTCGACGGTTCCCAAGTTACGGCTGGCGATCGACTTGATGCCAATGGACACCTTGTTGCCGATGTCCACGTTGGGGCCAAGGTTGAAGTTGGCTCCGCCGCCTTTGATGGTGCCTGCGGTGAGGGAACCTGTTGTTTGAGATCCGGTCTTGGTCAGGTCCAAACTCACGTCTAAGAACGCCGAGGCAATGGAGGCCTTTGCACCCTGGGTGATGGCCTTCACGCCGTTGATTGTGGCGTCCACGTCTTGACCTTTGTCACGAATGGGGTTGTTGGCGGCAGAAAAAGCGGTGCTGCCAGTAGTTGAAACCACGTCGGTGTCGGTGGCGCTCATTTGATTGATTTTGCCAGCGATGCCTGCGGTCTTTTTGAGATCCACGGAAGCGAATTGGTCTGAGCCCATTTCGATGGAGTAAATTTTAATGCCCGTGGAGCCCACGGCGACATCGGCGGCCGACAGGCCGGTGACGTCTTTGAAGGTGTTGATGGCATCAACGATGGATGAAAGCTGGGTGCCTGAAACGAAGCTGAATTCGCGGCTGCCTTTGTTGCCCGCCAGTTCGAAGACGAAAGGGCCACCTGCACCGGCCGAGGTTGAAAGAACATCGGCTTTCCCAATCGAGAGGAACAGACCAGCATTTTGAGCCGATTTGGTGACGACGACAGCCAAGTCGCGTTCATCGCCCTTGGCGATTTTGGCGGCGTTGACTGTGATGCTACTCACGTTGTTGTGTTGGTCTTCGACATTGAAGTCGTAGTTGCCGTTGAGCAGCTTGGTGCCTTGAAAGCTGGTGGTTTCGCTGATGCGGTCGATGGTTTGTAAAATCGAGTCGATTTGCAGTTGGTTGGCTGCTTTTTCTTCAACGCTGATGCCCGCATCGTTGGCCGATTGGCCCACGAGGCTTTGCACTTCGAGCAAAAGGTTGTTGATTTCTTGCAAACCGCCTTCGGCCACGTTGACCACTTGTTCGGCACGTTCGGCGTTGCCGATGGCGGCGGTGATGGACGCTTTTTCAGATCGCAGGTTTTCACTGGCGATCAAGCCGGCGGGGTCGTCGGCACCACGGTTGATTCGCAGGCCGGTGGATAGCCGCTCAAGCGAGGTGTTTAGGGCGCGGTTTTGTTGGCCCAAAATGCGCTGGCCTAAAAGTGAGGGAACATTGGTGTTGATACGGCTCATCGTGTGTGTCCTTCCGTGAACTCACCGCGTGTCAGATAAAAGAGACGCCGGTGATGCACAAGTAATCGGAGGCATCCTGCCTGAGATAGAAAGCGGGGCTTGTTCATCCAGCCCAACTGGCCTAACCCGTGGGTTTTGCCAGAAGCTTTCTCGGCGAGTGCGGGAAGGTGGCGAGAGGGGGCGTGTCGCTTGGCGCTTATCGGGCTGATTTTACCGCGTAAATGCCGCGATCGGCGTTCATTTTGAGTGATTATGGGTCTACGCAAAAAACCGCGGCCCCAATGGGGCCGCGGCGTCAATGTTTTGATTGAATTTAACCCAGCGTCTTATCGAAGAAGTGACAGGGCGTTTTGGGGGTTGCTGTTGGCAATGCCCAACGAGTTGGTTGCGGCTTGCACCAAAATTTGGCTGCGGGTGAGGGCAGCGGTTTCTTTGGCGAAGTCGGTGTCGCGGATGGCACTTTCAGCAGCACTGGTGTTTTCCAGAGCCACACCCAACGAACGAATGGTCGAACCCACGGTGTTCTTGGTGAAGGCACCCAAACGACCACGTTGCTTGCTGACTTGGCCAATCGCGTCGTTCACGATTTTTTGAGCTTTGGTCAGGTCGCCATCGATGACGTTTTGGTCGGCACCCGAAGCCAAATCGCTGAGGAAGCCATTGGTCGAGTTGCCCAGGTTACGGCTGGCCACTGACGTGATGCCAATGGACACCTTGTTGCCGATGTCCACGTTGGGGCCCAGGTTGAAATTGGCGCCGCCGCCGGTGATGGTGCCTGCGGCGATGGAAGCTTGGGCTTGAGCACCCGCTTTGGTCAGGTTGACGCTCACGTCTAAGAAGTCTGAGGCGATGGAAGCCTTGGAGCCTCGGGTGGTGGCTTTAATGCCGTTGATCGTGGCATCCACGTCTTGACCTTCGTCACGAATGGGGTTGTTGGCGGCAGAGAATGCGGTGCTGCCAGCGGTTGACACCACATCGCTGTCGCTGCTGCTCATTTGATTGATCTTGCCGGTGATGCCAGCGTCTTTTTTGAGATCAACGGAGACGAATTGCTCTGAACCCATTTCGGTGGAGTAGATCTTAATGCCGGTGGAACCCACAGCGACATCGGAGGCCGAAAGGCCGGTGACGTCTTTGAAGGTGTTGATGGCATCGACGACGGACGAGAGCTGAGTGCCTGAAACGAAGCTGAATTCACGGCTGCCCTTGTTGCCAGCCAGTTCGAAGACGAAAGCTCCGCCTGAACCAGCCGCGGTTGAGAGGGTGTCGGCTCTGCCAATCGAGAGGAACAGGCCGGCATTTTGAGCCGACTTGGTCACGACGACGGTGAGGTCGCGTTGGTCGCCCTTGGCGATTTTGGCGGCGTTCACGGTGATGTCAGTGACGTTGCTGTGTTGGCTTTCGACGTTGAAGTCGTAGTTGCCGTTGAGCAGCTTGGTGCCTTGGAAGCTGGTGGTGTCGCTGATGCGGTCGATGGTTTGAAGGATCGAGTCGATCTGAAGTTGGTTGGCTTCTTTTTCTTCAACGCTCAAACCAGCATCATTGGCCGACTGGCCCACGAGGCTTTGCACTTCGAGAAGAAGGTTGTTGACTTCTTGCAGGCCACCTTCGGCCACGTTGACCACTTGTTCGGCACGTTCGGCATTGCCGATGGCGGCGGTGATCGAAGCCTTTTGGCTACGCAGGTTTTCACTGGCAATCAAACCGGCGGGATCGTCGGCACCGCGGTTGATTCGCAGGCCGGTGGAAAGACGCTCGAGCGAGGTGTTGAGGCCGCGGTTTTGCTGGCCCAAAACACGTTGACTAAGCAGGGAGTTCACGTTGGTATTGATACGACTCATCTTTTAAGGCTCCTGGATCAAAGATCCTTCTTTTCCGCATGAAGATGGCCCTCATGGCCATCCGGCGGTTGAAATAAAACTCAGCAGCCGAATACGTTCGGTTTGCCGGTTGTCTTCCAGACACGGAGTGCAGTGAGAAATTCACTGCACCGTCCTCGTGCCGCCCGGAATCGCCGAGCAAGCCAACGCATCAATGATCGGGTTTCACCTCATGCCGCATGAACACCGCACGCAGGTTTGCGGCGTTTTTTGTTGAAGGGGCACACGGCGAAGTGAACGCGGTTTTTATGGGGGCCCCAATGCCCGAAAAGTCGCAGAATGCGGGGCGGAAGCGTTTTCGGACGTGAAGTGAGTCGCGATGTGATGGGATGTCGTAACTGCTCACCGGTTTTTGGGCGTCATGATTGAAGACAACGCGTGTGTTTGACAACCCCAAGGCAGAACACGAAAGCGCAAAGGCTCAAAGGCACGAAGAAAGGTAGGGCTACATTGCCAAACCACATCCCCAAACCGCATCCCCATGACGCTTGCGTCTTGCGAATGGCCATTTACTCATTCTGCATTGCTATTTCCGGCTTTTCGCACCCACTTCAAAGTGTTTGCGCGATGCCCTCTGCTCGTTTGGCCAATTAGTCGCTAGCTTTTTTGCTGCCGAGCTCTTTAAGGTAGGCCTCGGTGCGCTCGAGTTCACGTTTGAGGTGTCGCACGCGTAGCAGGCTTCGGCAGCGGGTGATCAATTCGAGCTTATTGACGGGTTTGGTTAAAAAGTCGTCGGTGCCAGATTCGACGCCGCGTTCGATGTCGGCCAATTCGTTCAGGGCAGTCACCATCATGACGGGAATGCTGCGAAAGCGTGGGTCTTCTTTGATTTTGCGGCACACTTCAAAGCCTGACATGCGTGGCATCATGACATCCAACAACACCAGGTCGGGGCTGGGCTGGTTGGGGTCTTCGATGATGGCCATGGCTTGTTCGCCATCAAAAGCACTAAGCGTGGTGCAAGGAAGGGCTTCGAGGTAAGCCTGAAGAAGCTCGATGTTTTGCTCGTTGTCGTCCACCAGCAAAATGACTGAATGCTCACCGATGGAATCGGCGTCGGAGTCGCGAACAGAAGAGGTTGAAGAGGCGGGGGGCGTGGTGGCCATGGGCTTTGTGGGGGCAAAGGGTTTATTGGAAAGGTGGGGCAATCAGGCGGTTGATCTCATCGGCCAGTTGGTCGAGGGCGGGGTCGTGGCGGTGTTGCCGTGACTGATGAAGCCGGTCTCGCAGAGCGAGAAGATCGGCTGGGTGGTCAACATCGTGCCACTGAGGAAGGGCTGCCAATTGTATGTGGGCTCGCGCAGCGGCATTTTGGGTTTGATCGTACACCGCGCCAGTGCCCCAGTCGATATCAACCAGTAATTCGGGGTGTGGGCGGGCGGCGGCCAAGGTCCAGTAACCCCCGTCATCCACGGGCCCCACGGCGGCGTCGTGGTCTTGCAATGTGGATTGAATGCTTGCCAAGGCGTGGGAGGGCACATCGGGGCAGTCAACGCCAAAAAAGGCAACCGGGCCGTTTCCGGCGGCGGCCCATGCGCGGGCAATTCGGTCGCCCAAGGTACCGTCGCCTTGGTCAATCACGGTCCAACCCGCTTTGCGGGCCGCTTGGGGGGCCATTGCGGGGTGATCCATGGCCAATAGGCCGTGTTGGGCTTGGGTGAAAAGGGCCACGCGATCCAAGGTGGCTTGCATCATCGCGGCATGAACAGCGGCGGCGTTTTCAGGTGATAGGCCGTTGTCGCCGAGGGTGAGGCGGGTTTTAACTTGGCCGGGCACGGCGGCTTTGGCCAGCACCACAACGGTGAAGTTGTTGTGAGGAGGCACTGTGTTTTGAGGGGCAAGGGGCATGCCTATACAGTAAATAGAGTTGCGGGCTTGTGAATGAGGCCGCTTCAAACTACTTTATGGGGCTTGGCCGCGCGACCGCGACCACTTCCGGGCTTGCCCGACTTTGTAATTCCTCTTTTTGTTCCCGTTTTCGGGAGGGTGAACCCATGGCCAGCAAAACATCTGAACCCCTTGTCCCTGCTTGGGAAGACCGTTGGAATCAGCCCACGTTCGAAACACTCATGGCGGTTCAAAAAGAACAACACTTCAACTTGCTAAACAACTTGCTTGAACGCACCCATGCCTATGAAGGTGTTGAACGCAGCTTGGTGTGGTACGGCGACGCATGGAAGTGGACGATTCAATATTCGTTTGATCCCACGACCACAGGCACCACGGAACCGTTGGCTTATTTTGTGCCAGATCCTGAGAAGGCCACGTTTTGCATTCCCTTGCGCGAAGAAATGATTGCTGCGCTGCCAACCAAGCGATTGAATCGTTACATTCGCGATGGCATTCGCAGTGCCAAGTGTGCGGTTGAAATTCACTGGGTGAAATGGACCCCCACGGCCATGACCGAGGTGGAGCATTTGATGGACCTCATCAAGCGTAAGCATAAAATGATTACCGCCACCAAGTGAGTGTGTGTTGGGGTGAGGCAAGATTGTCAAGCCGTTTGCATTAAGGCGATGCGACCAGAAGGCGTTCCGGGGGGCGGCGTGGGCGGGGCATTGGAGTTGGGGGTTGAATGGGCCAGCTAATTCGGTTAGGGTAATGTTAATACCTCTTTTGAGGTGTGTCTTTACTGGTGCTGAATCTTCTTAACGGACGAGTCTGGAGTTTTCGATGAATGCGTTTTTGAGTCGGCTGATTTTGACAATGATCATTGCGGTTTTAGGCGTGCCGTTGGGGCATGCAGGCCACGATGACGATGATCTGAGGCGTTCCATTGACGTGACGGGCACGGCGACGATACGTGTGTCGCCTGATTTTGTGGAGTGGCGGGTTTCGTTGATTGACCAAGGGATGGATGCTCAAAAAATGAAACGGGCCAATGACACGCGGGCCGAAGCAATGGCGGAGCTTCGCAGTGAGTTGCGGGTGGACGACGCTGATTTTGAGATGGGGCGTGTTTCGGTCGAGCGGCAATACCGACGCGATAGGCAAACAGAAGAACGAATTTTTACGGGATATCGCATGGAGCGCGAGGTGGTGTTGCGGCAGCGCAGTCTCGATGATTTCGATGATTTTTTAGAAGGGGTTGCGCGAGGAGGTAATAGTTTCACCATGACATCGCGTAGCACGCAAGAAAAAGAATTGCGATGGCAGGCACGGTTAGACGCGGTGGCGGTGGCTCGCGACAAGGCGGTGGCCATGGCGGCGGTGTTGGATGCGGAAATTGGACCGCCGTTGCATATATCGGCCAAGGGGCCGCGTTCTTTGGCGTCGATGCAAAGCAATCGGGTCTTTCTGACGGAAGCGTTGGCGGTTTCAACGGAGGACTATCACCCGGGACAGATTGAAATCACGGCGGCGGTTTCTGTTCGTTTTGAGTTGAAATAGCGTGGTCGATGTCGCCCCTGTTGACGCCCCCGTTGAGGGTGAGGCTCATGCGGAAACGCGTGCATTGCTCACGCTTTTGCTTACGCCGGGGTTGGGCCCGACGTTGGTGGGGCGGTGCCGCGCGATGTTTGGATCGGCGGCGGCAACGCTTGATGCGGGCGGAACGCAATTGGCAAAGGTGAAGGGGATTTCAGCGAACAAGTCTTCTCAGGTGTTTCGAGCCATTCAAACCGTGGCGGCAAGCGGGGCGGTGGATCGTGAATTGGATGCGGTGGCGCGTGCAGGTGCAGCGGTGGTGGGCATGCATGAAGCGGCTTATCCCACGCTGCTTCGGCATATTCCTGATCCGCCGCCATTGTTGTGGATTCATGGCGAGCTGCGTGCAAGTGACGCGTTGTCGCTGGGCATTGTGGGCAGTCGCAAATGCAGTGCTTATGGCCGCGAGCAAGCCGATCGTTTTGCGGCCCAAGCCGCGGCGGCGGGGTTGTGTGTGGTGTCGGGCGGGGCCTACGGCATTGATATTGCCGCCCACCGCGCGGTTCTGCGGCTTGGCGGCCGCACGGTGGCGGTGATTGGTTCGGGGTTGAGCAAGCCCTATCCCGAGGCGCATTTGGATGTTTTTTCAGAAATTGCCCGTGGTGGGCATGGCGCGGTGATTAGTGAATTGCCGTTGGCCACGGGGCCGCGGCCCGAGAATTTCCCACGGCGTAATCGTATTATTTCAGGACTGAGTTTGGGGATTTTGGTGGTTGAAGCCGCGAAAAGGTCGGGCGCTTTGATTACCGCACGATTGGCGGTTGAAGAGCATGGCCGCGAATGCATGGCCTTGCCAGGACGTGTGGACACACCGGGGGCTGCAGGTTGCCACCATCTCATTCGTGAGGGGCATGCCACGCTGGTGACTTCGGTGGCCGATGTGTTGGATCAGTTGGGTGATGCGGGGCAAACGCTAAAAGGAGCGTGGGAGGCTTCTGACGTTAAAAAAACATCGGCAGACAAAACCACGACGCCTTTGGTTTCATCGCCGGCCACCGTGGGTTTGTCAGAAAGTCAGCAGGCCATTGTCACGGCGATGCAGGGTGAAGAGGCGATGGCGTTGGATACCATTGGGGCAAAAACCCACGGGGCCATGGGTTCTTTGATGGGCGACCTTACGATGTTGGAATTACGCGGTGTGATTAAAAAGACCGGGGCGGGGTTTTGTTTGGCACGCTGAAATCAGTGAAAAATAAGCGGTGATCGCCGATCATAGAAGAGGGTCTTGCATGAAGGGAATTGTTCTTCGTTGATGCTTGCGGATGTTCGGGACGCCTGTTTTGTGAACCGCAAAAGACTGTTCAAGGGGTCACAGGCCGACACCGTGACACGGTGCGAAGACGTCTCAATCACGCAGGACATTTTCTCTGACGTACACTTGCAGCATGCTTCCTATCTTTGATTTGAATACTGAAACGGGCCGCACTGATTTCTCGCGTGTGCTTGATCGCTTGCGCGGCACGGCATCGCCACGGGGTGATGCTGCTGAAACGGTGACTGAAATCATGAAGACGGTGCGTGTGCGGCGCGATGCGGGGCTGGTAAGCATGATGCGTGAGTATGCCGACCCCGATTTTGGTGCGTCGCGTATTCAGGTCGCCGACGAAGAACTGGATGCGGCTTTGGCGGCGTTGGATCCCGATTTAAAGGCGTCGATTCTTCGTGCAATTGAAAACGTCACGGCGTATCAGAAGCATGTGATGCCCAATGACCCTGGCGCGGTCAAAGTGGATGGGGCCGAACTGGGAATGCGTTGGACACCGGTGGACCGTGTGGGTTTGTATGTGCCCGGCGGTACGGCAGAGTTGTTTTCGACGTTGGTAATGTTGGCGGTGCCCGCTTTGGTGGCTGGCGTGAAGCCCGAAAACCTAAGTGTGGCATGCCCGCCGCCCACCCGAACTGAAAAAGACGCCGATGGCAATTTACCGCCGGTGAAAGACGTTGCTCAAACGGTGTTGGCCACGGCTCGTCTTTTGGGTGTTGGCAAGGTTTATCGTTTGGGAGGTGCTCAAGCGATTGCGGCCATGGCCCACGGCACCGACCGCGTTGACAAGGTGGATATTGTCGCCGGGCCTGGCAATGTGTATGTGCAATTGGCCAAAGCGCAGCTGGGCGGGGTGTGTGGCACCGACAATGGCTTTTACGGACCCAGTGAAATTGTCACGGTGGCCGATGACACGGCCAACTCTGCATGGGTGGCGGCTGATTTAATCGCTCAAGCAGAGCACAACCCAGGCAAGTGCTTTTTGGTGGCGTGGCAGCCCGAAGTGGTTGATGCGGTGCTGGTTGAGCTTGATCAGCAATTGAAAAATCGCGGCCGTGGCGACGCTATTTTGGCAGCCTTTAAAAACGAAAGTTGCGTGGTGTTGGTGCCAGATCAAGACGAGGCCGTGGCGGTGGCCAATGATATTGCCTGCGAGCATGTGAATCTTGCGGTGGCCAAACCTGCCGCCATGTTTAAACGCATTCGCCACGCGGGCGAGGTGTTTTTGGGCGACCAAACCCCCGTGGCGGCGGGTGATTACCACGCAGGCCCGTCGCACTGTTTGCCCACCGGCACCACCGCGCGATTCACCAGCGGTGTAAGCGTGTACACCTTTTTGAAACGCACCAGCACGGTGACCTATCCCAAAGGCATGAAAAAACAGACCATTGAAGACATCGCCCGCATGGCTGAAGCCGAGGGCCTAGACGGCCACGCCGCATCGGCACGCATTCGCGGTTGAATGGCGTTTTGAACCGATGTGTTTCATCATCGAAGGGGCTGGGGGGGGCAGCAGTTAGGGATTAGCAAATAGGTAACCGTTTACGGCTTTTGTTCGAGGATGTATCGCGAAGAAGCTTTACGCCAAGACGCCAAGACGCCAAGACGCCAAGAAAGACAGGGAATAAGCCCGACGGCTTCTTAGTCTTTTCGATCAGTCTCCGATTTATCCAAACGCCTTTGCTTGAAGAAACGATTGTAAGGCGTCGCAATTGTCTTACGTGTCACTTCAAAAAGAGCCTCTCCACCTGACACTGAATATCGCACGCATGCCAAAGAGCAAAAGTGTTCTTGTTGGCTTTCTTGGCGTCTTGGCGTCTCTGCGTCTTGGCGTAAAATCTCTTGCCCGAGATGACTTGCCCATTGCGCGTCAACGCAAATACGCTTGTTAAAACCGTGAACGGTTACCCACACCCCAACACGGTCACCGCCCGTATCGCTTCAACGTTTTCACCACTTTGGCGTGAACGTCCAGTGGATTTGCGACCATTTCCCACGCGGCTTCGCTGCGGGCGGTGCCTGCGGTGCTAAACACCAAGGTGCCCAAGGCAAAGAGGCGTTCTCGCAGTGAGAAAAAAAGCTCGCTGTGGGCGATTTGTTTTAAGGGGGCTTCAAACACACGGACTTGCAGGACACCGCTAACGGTGATGATGCGTTGGTCGGTGATGACATACACCCGCGACAGCCATTCGAAAAATTGCCAAGCCAAGCGGGCCAGCAAGAGCACCAAGCCGCCAATGGCGAGTTGCTGAGCGAGATCGTGGGTGTCGGTGGCGCGGGCGATCGACACGCCCAAGACGGTAAGTAGCACAATGAGCGTGAGTGATTTAAGGCATGAAAGCGCGATGTAAAGTGCCGAAGGTTTGACCAAAAGCACAATGATTTCGCCGGGTTGCAAGAGATCACGCGGTAGCAAGGCTCCCGCGCGGTTGTGCATGGCGTCGTTTGTCAGTGGCTCGGCATCGGCTGCCGCCAAGTGGTGCTCATCGGAGGAAGGGTGCGTGTCGGAAGGGGGCGGGGTGGTCATGAGCTGATGGCTCCGGCTTGTTGGGCTTGGGCTCGAGCCACGACGTTGGGGTGCAGCACACCAATGTCTGGGAGGTTGCGATAGTAGTCGTCGAAGTCGAGTCCGTAGCCCACCACGAATTGATCGGGAATGTCGAAGGCGACAAAATCCACGGGGGTGTTCATGGCCTCAGGGCGTTTTTTGCGAAGTAATACAGCGGTGTGCAGGGTGGTGGGGTTACGTTTTTTGAGTTCGGCTCGCACGGCGTTGAGTGTGGCGCCTGAATCAAGAATGTCATCGACCACCAGCACGTGTCGGCCTGTGAGGTTGTCGGGCACGCCCGACAGCTCTGGACGCAGAGTGACCCCTTGGCTGGAGGTCGCCGTGCCGGGGTACGACGAAACAGACATGAGGTGGATTTGCATTTGCACCGGGAGGTGCCGAATTAGATCGGCCACAAAAATAATGCTTCCGGTGAGAATCGGCACGAGGGTGATCTCGGGAATGGCATCATTGGGCCCTGCCAAGGTGGACGCTATTTCGGCCGCAAGGTCTTTAATTCGCAGGGCCAAGGCGTCGCGTTCAATCAAAATGTGGGAGAGATCGGGGTGCATGAAATGGCCAGTCTATCGGCAGAAGGCAGGAATGCCGCCCTTGACCTGACTTGATACACGGCAGACAATCGCAAGTCCCTGTTTGTTTAGCCCAGGTGTTTTTATGCCAATCCGGAGTCTTTTTATGTTGACACCTACCCCGTCCCGAGCTTTCTTGGCGATTCTTGTGTTGGCTGTTGCGGTGGTTTTGCCTGTGGGGGGGTGTCAAGGTTCAGCGGGCCGACCGAATGATGCGTCGCCTGGAGCGACCTACCGTGGGCCGCAATATCTCTATGGCACCGTGGGTTCGTTGACGCAGTTGAAATACGGCAGAACATTGCCGGTGACGGGCTATGGCATTGTGGTGGATCTTGCGGGCACGGGGTCCAATGAGGTTCCACCACAATTGAAGCAGTGGCTGATTAACGACATGACCAAGCGTGGCGTGGGGTTGGCCCGTTATGACGACATTTTGCCGTTGAGCCCAGAGGAACTTTTGGCCAGCGATCGAACCGCCGTGGTGCGGGTGCTGGGATTTATTCCGCCAGGAGCCGTGGCGGGCACACGTTTTGATGTGTTGGTGGAAGCCGCCGATCGTCGCACCATTAGTTTGGCGGGCGGTCGATTGTGGGAAAGTGATTTGGCGCCAGGTGGCGGGCGTACGGATCAATACGTCGAACCGGTGGGTATTGCCAGAGGCGCGATTTTTGTAAGCCCCACCGATCCCGTGGCCGACACCCGTTTTGAAATTGAAAGCTATCAACGTCGGGCGGTGGTGGCGTCGGGTGGCGTGGTGAAGAAAACGCGCCCTTTAGAATTGGTGCTTAATCTAGCCAGCCGCAGTCGTGCCACGGCCATTGCCAATTGCATTAACGAGCGTTTTCCTGCGGCGCCAGGCGAGCGTTTGGCTTCGGCCAATGCCATTTCTCCCTTGGTGATTCAACTCTCGGTGCCCGCTCGTTTTCATCGTCGGCCGGGCTATTTTGTGGACCTTGTTCGACATCTCTCGACCGATCGTTCGCCTGATGCGGTGCCGCTTGAAGCCCAGCGCTTGGCCGAGAAGTTAATTGAAGACCCTACCCGCACTCAAAATATTCGCTTGGCCTGGGAGGCGTTGGGCCCTGCGGCAGGTGTGGTGTTGCGGCGTTATTACACCCATGAGCGTGTTGATGTGTCGTTGGCCGCGCTTCATGCAGGTGCGGCGCTGGGTGATGAAAGTGCCAGCAAGCGGTTGATGGAGCTTGCTTCACACGATGACGTTGATGTTCGATTGCAGGTTGCCGGAGCCTTGGTGAATTTGCCTAGCAGCGTGCGTGGCGCTCGGGCGCTTCGCACATTGCTGGATGATCCGATTGTTGCGGTGCGCATCGCGGCATATGAATCGTTGGTGAGCATTGGCCACCCCTTGGTGGAACGTACAGAAATGATCGAGGCTGATGGTTCCTTGAAAATGGTGATTGACCGTGTGCCTGTGGAAGAACCGCTGGTCTACATCACGCAGCGTGGCTATCCGAGATTGGTTATTTTTGGTTCTGAAATAGGATTCTCAACACCCACTTTTTCTGAAATATGGAATGGGCGTTTGATGGTGCGGCGATCTGAAGAGGCCGGAGAGCCCGCAGAGCTTTTCTTTCAGCGGCCTGAAATAAAAGACGGCAAGCGCGAAACGGTGAGCACCACGCATTCGTTTTTTCCCACCCTTGCCACGTTGGCCTATGTGTTGGGTCATCAGTGGACGGGTGACAACGATCCGCAATTGGGTTTTAATTTGACTTACGGCGAGGTGGTTGATGCGGTTTATCAGCTGGTTGAAGACGGCGGTGTGAACGCTCAGATTCACGTTGATCGCGGTTTGTTTACCCAGTTGTTGGAAGGCAGTCAGCCTAAGAATCAGGCAGGGCGTCCTGAAACGGCGTCAGTGCCCAATGCTGAAACAGTCGAATCGGGCGATGATTTGTGAGTGTGAAGGGGCTGAACGGCGTCCAAACAAAAAGCGTACGCCGTGAGGGGTTTGGAAAATAGTCGCGATGATCGGCGCTCGTTTTTGAGCGGACTTCATCGGGCCCCGTTAACATGTCCGATAATGCAGAGAGAAGAAAGAACCGCTTTGTTCGGGCTTCGGCTCGGATGTTGTGCAGGCGTGGAGACGCCTGCCGCTCCTTTGTGCTGTGTTCCCGCAGATCCATTCCCGGTCCGACATGGAGGTCGACCCGTATGCGTTTAGCCAAGCTCACCCTCGCCGGCTTCAAATCATTTGCCGACAAAACAGAAATCCCCTTCAACGAGCCCATTGTCGGCATCGTTGGGCCCAATGGATGTGGTAAATCCAATGTGGTGGATGCCATTAAGTGGGTGTTGGGTGACCAGAGCCCCAAAAGCCTTCGCGGTGGGGCCATGCTGGACGTTATTTTTAACGGCAGTGCCAAACGCAAGCCCGCGGGCATGGCCTCGGTGACGCTGACGTTTGATAATCCAGTGATTGAGCAGGAGACGCCAGCGGATGGGGGCACTGGGGAATCGGTTCAGGTGGAGCGTGAACTCGATCAAGAAACAAGCGTGCCGGGGGGCGATTCGGGGGAGGCTGGCGATGCGTCAGATCAGCCTTTGCCTCTTGGTTCTCAATCTCAGGGGCGCCCGCATCGAGCACTGCCCATCGACACCGATCAAGTCGCGGTGACGCGTCAGCTTTATCGCGATGGCACCAGTGAATACCTCATTAACAATCAGCGGGCTCGGCTGCGCGACATCAAAGAATTGTTCATGGACACGGGCGTGGGCACTGACGCTTACTCCATTATTGAGCAGGGCAAGGTGGCGCGTATGCTCGAAGCCAACGCGGCGGAGCGTCGGCAAATTTTCGAAGAAGCCGCAGGTGTTTCGCGATTTAAGGCGCGCAAAAAAGAAGCCTTGCGTAAGCTTGATCGCACCGAGCAAAACCTCGCGCTCGTGCGTCAACGACTTGAAGACACCGAAAAGCGATTGCGCAGTGTGAAAATGCAAGCGGCTCGCGCTCGCTCGTTTCAAGAGCACAGTGCCAATCTTAAAACGCTTCAACTTACGTTTAGCTTGGCGGAGTATCACCGGCTGACCACGCAGCTTAGCGCGATCAACGAAACCCTTGAGCAAGCTCAAGTTGATCGGTTGGCTGCCCAAAACGAGTTCGACAAGCACGAATCGGCTTTGCTAGAGGCTGAAACAGAGCAGGCGGAAGTGGCTCAGCGATCGGCCCAGCTCGATCAAGCCCGTGTGGAGCAAGACAGTGCCCGCCGGCAGGCCCAGCAAGCCCAGGCATTTGCCGAGTCCACGCTAAATGATGTGACCGGCCAGATTCAACGCGATCAAACCCGGCTTGACGGGCTTGTTGCACGGCAGAATGAGCTGGCCACAGAAGCCACCGAACACAACGCGCAGCTGGACGAACTGGCCCAGGCCCAAGCGGGCAGCAAGCAGCGGCTTGATGATGCGCAAGAAGAACATCGCAATCTCCAGCACAAACTCAATGAGACGCGATCGGAATTGGAAGATGAGAAAAACGGCTTGGCCGATTTGTTGCGGCGTAGCAGTAAACTTCAAAATGAAATTGCTTCGATTGATACGTTTGAAAAATCACTTGTGGGCACCCGTCAACGCCTTGATGATCGCAACCGCGAGGTGGCGGATCAGCTTGAGACCATGCTGACCCAGCGTGATGGAGCGCAAGTGCAATTGGCGACGGCCATTGCACTCATCACTGATGAGTCGGCCAAACTAGACGAACAAAAATCGCTTGCAAGCCGCTTTGGTGAGCAGCAACGTCAACTCAGCGACCGTTTGGCAGAAAGCCGTGAACGTCGGGCCGAGCTTGATGCCCGTCGCAATGTGTTGCAAGAAATGGAAGACCGCCTTGAAGGGGTGAGCGATCCGGTGAAAGCCGTGCTTGCCCGGGCGAGCGATGACGGTGAGTTCAAGTTGGTTCGTGGCCTGATGGCCGAGCTGATTGATTGTGATGTGAGTCAAGCAGGCGTGGTGGAGGCCGCCCTTGGTGAGTATCAGCAAGCGTTGGTGGTGGATCGCTTGGCTGATCTTTGCTCAAACGATGTGGGGCAAGCGGCCCGCGATGCCTTGGGCGGACGTGTGAGCTTTCTGGCCCTTGACCAGCCGCCGTTGCCTGACGTGGGGGCCGTTCATGCCTTGGCGTCGCAGGTGCCTTGCGTGATCGATTTGGTTCGTTATCCCACATGGTTGGGGCCCGTGGCGTGGCGTTTGTTAGGCCGCACGTTGGTGGTGCGTGATCTCGACACCGCAATGATGCTTCGCGCTGGCTTGCCTGCGGGTTACCGATTTGTCACCGAAGCAGGCGAATTGCTTGATGATCAGTGTCGTGTGGTGGCAGGCCCGGTGTCCAACGCGGCAGGTGGCGGGTTGATTAGTCGTCGATCAGAGCTCGCGGCATTGCAATCACAGTTGACTGAACTTGACGCGATCATCAGCTCTGACGCATCCACCTTGGCGACGTTAAGCCAGCAGGCCGCGCACCTTGAAGAAGTGACCAGCCAGCTTCAAAAATCGATTTTCGATGCCAATGGCGTGAAGGTCGAGCTTGCCAGTCGCTTGGATTCGTTGGCGGGGCAAATTGGTGGTTTGGAAAAAGAACGCCCGAGCCTTACAGCAGAAGCTCAGGCGGTTCATACGCAATTGCGTGAAGCCGACGAAAAGCGCACCGCCCATCAAACCGAAGCGGGCAAACTTGCTCAAGAATCGGAGGGGCGTGAAGAACGCCAAGCCGTTCTTTCGGCCAGCATCGCCAAAGCGCAAGAAGCCGCCGAACAGGCGCGTGAAGCCGTGACCACTTTGCGGGTTGAAGCAGGCCAGCGAGCCGAACAATTGAATGCGGCCCAGCGGCAAAGCCGTCAATTCGAGGTTGCCCAAGCCGACGTGAACCGTCAGCACAAATTGCTGGAAGAAGAACTGTCGGGCCATCATCGGCGCATTGATGAATTGAAGGCTGTTGCCGTTAAATCGGTTGAAGAGGCGAGCCATGCAGGTAGAAAACTGGATGAATTGATCACGCAATGTGAATTGATGACCCGCAAGGTGACGGTGGCCAATGAATTGTTGGCGACCCTTAAAGCCGATGCTGCTCAAAGGCGGTCTGCGGTTGAATCGCTCGACAAGCAGTTGCACCAAGCCCAGATGAGCCAGCGTGAGTTGGAAGTGAAAACCGAGGCGGTGACTCAGCGTTGTCACGATCAATTGGGGCTGAGCGTGTCTGAAGCTTATGCCTCACGAATGGCCGGGCAAGACGTTGCAGTGGCGGGCGAGCAGGGCGATTTAGAAAACCCAGAGAATTCAGAAACCCAAGCGCTTCAAAAGGTTTCTGCCCCCGACGACATTGATTGGAAGGCTGTGAAGGCCGAGATGAAGGAGCTGCAAGGCAAGATCGCCCGTTTGGGAACGGTCAATGTGGACGCCATTGATGAAGAGGCTCAATTGGCCGACAAGCAAGATGAATTGGGCGATCAGGTTAAAGACATCGAGGAAGCCGAGCGTCAACTGCACACCTTGATCGAACGCATTAACGATGACAGCCGCACGCGGTTTATCGAAACCTTTGAACAGGTGAAAGAAAATTTTGCGGGCGAGCAAGGCATGTTTCGCAAACTCTTTGGGGGCGGCCGGGCGGAGCTTGAGCTTGAAGCCGATGAAAACGGCAACATTGATGTACTCGAAAGCGGTATTACCATTCGTGCCAAGCCGCCTGGCAAAGAGCCGCGTGGATTGAGCCAACTTTCAGGCGGTGAAAAAACCATGACCGCCGTGGCGCTGCTGATGGCTATTTTCAAAAGCCGTCCCAGCCCGTATGCCATTTTGGACGAAGTGGACGCGGCGCTGGATGAAGCCAACACCGAGCGCTTTATTAATGTGATTAAGGGCTTCTTGGACAAGTCGCACTTTATTGTGATTACCCACCACAAACGCACGATGATGGGCTGCGACACGCTGTACGGCATCACCATGCAAGAACGCGGCGTGAGCACGCGGGTGAGTGTGGATATGAAAGATGTGGGGTCTGACGGCTCGTTGGCTGTGAATGAGCAAGCGGCGTCAATTCATGAGGATCGCAAAGTGGATTCACATGAATCTCTTTCGGCAGACTTGGCGGCGTCTCCTTCGATCTCGACGAATGAGCGCAAAGAGGATTCGGAAGCTGTTGCGGCTGAAACGAAGCCCAGTTCGCGGGAACAGCTTGCGGCAATGTTGGAGCAAAAAGACCCTGTAGAAGTCTGAAACGGACTTTGGGAGATTGCGGGGTGATGTTTTTAAATTTTGTCCAATAGGACAATTGACGGTGAACGCCGATTCTTTTATTCTTTTGTCTTCTGCTCAAACACCTCGGTGTGATTTGGCTGAACCCCACCTTTTTTCGAAAACCGTTCGGAAACCTCCCCAATTCCATTGATGTGGCCATGCGCCGCGCTTTGGTTAGCCTGCCATAAACGAAAGTTGTAATGCGTAAAGAATCTCTTGCCGAAGTTTTGCGAAACCCGTTCACCAAAGCCATGACGGAATTTTTAAGCACCAAATCCGAAAAAGCCTTGGCCGCTGATAAAGAGATTAAGAAGCTTGAAATCACGCGCGACTCATTAAGTGCAGATTCTCCCGCCCGAGTGGGTATTGAGCAGGCGATTGAATCGCTTAATGCTGGGGACGATGAATTGGCGCGGGAGCGCCGCGAAGAAGCCGCTTTTGCGGTCATCATGCTTTGCAATGAGCTTCGCTTGCCTGTGCAGCTTAAAACCAAGGCTCCTAAGCCCCTTAAAGCGGTTGTGGTAAGTGGCCAGCCTGTTGTTCGGGGCAAGCGACGCCGCCTTGATAAACGAGCTCGGGAAGAAGCTGAAAAGGCTTTGCTTAAGGTGCTTAAAGGCGGCAAGCCATTCACGCGTTCAGAGATCATTGAACGCACAGGCATGGACGGCCCCATGTACACCGCTGTGACACGCATTTTGAAAAATGAAGGCGACATTGTGACCGTGGGTCGAGGCCGGGCTTCGTTGCTGCAGTTGTCGTAGGCGAAAGAAGAGGTTGAGGGGGAGAGGGGCCAAGTGAGAGGCTTCTTATACACGTTCTAAGGCCTTTTTACCGTTGGCTTTTTTTGCTCCTCACTCTGCGGCGCGTATGCACTTATTCTTGGGGGGTGCGTGGGGCCACGCACTCTTTTTTGGTGTTGCGCTTTTACTCTGTCATTCTTTAAACCCTTCATGTTCCCGCTATGGCTGAAAACTCCGAACGCATTATTTACTCCATGGTTGGTGTTACCAAGCGGTACGACAAAAATGTCGTGCTTAATGGCGTCAACCTGTCGTATTTTTACGGTGCCAAAATTGGCGTGTTGGGAACCAACGGGGCGGGCAAGTCATCGCTTCTGCGTATTCTCGCCGGTGTGGATAAAGAATATGAGGGTGAAGTGCAGCTTCAGCCGGGTTTTCGCATTGGCTACTTGCCGCAAGAGCCCAAGATGGACCCCGACATGACGGTCATGGAAACCGTGCGCGAGGCGGTGAAGCCGGTGACTGACTTGCTCGAAGAATTTGATCGCATTAACGACCAATTTGGTGAGGAAATGTCAGATGATGACATGACCAAGCTCATTGAGCGTCAGGGTGAGGTGCAAGAAAAACTCGAACACCTTGGTGCATGGGAAATTGATAGCAAGCTTGAAATGGCCATGGATGCGCTGCGTTGCCCGCCGGGTGACGCGAAAATGGGCCCGCTTTCGGGCGGTGAGCAGCGGCGTGTGGCCTTGTGTCGGTTGCTTTTAGAAAAGCCTGACGTGCTTCTTTTGGATGAACCCACCAACCACCTTGATGCCGAAAGTGTGGGCTGGCTCGAACGACACCTTCAGCAATATGAAGGCACGGTGATTGCCATTACCCACGATCGCTACTTTTTAGACAACGTGGCCACGTGGATTTTGGAACTTGAATTTGGCGTCGGGCATCCGTTCAAAGGCAATTACAGCGAATGGCTTGGAAACAAGGCCAAGCGTATGGCCGTGGACAACAAGAAAGATGAAAATCGCCAGAAATCACTGAAACGCGAGCTTGATTGGATGGGAAAATCGCCTGCGGGCAGGCAGGCCAAAAGCAAGGCCCGGGTGAAGCGGTACGAGGAATTGGCGAGCAAGGCCGGGCGCGAAAAAGCCAAAACCGTTCAGATTTACCTTGCGCCGGGGCCACGCTTGGGTGACAAGGTATTGGAAGTCCGCAATCTCACCAAAGGTTATGACAGCCAATTGTTGTTTGATGACGTGAGTTTTGATCTGCCCCCCGGCGGCATTGTGGGGGTGGTGGGGCCCAACGGTGCGGGCAAAACCACGCTGTTTCGCATGATTACGGGCAAAGAACAGCCCGATTCGGGCACGTTAACCTTGGGTGACACGGTGAAGTTGGCCTATGTCGAACAAATGCGCGAAAGCCTTAGCGATGACGACACGGTGTGGCAGTCGATCACCGGCGGGAAAGACTTCATCAAATTGGGTGGCCAAGAAATCAACAGCCGGGCCTATGTGGCTCGTTTTAATTTCAGCGGCACCGATCAACAGCAAAAGGTGGGAAGCCTTTCGGGCGGCCAGCGCAACCGCGTGAACTTGGCCCGCATGCTCACCACCGAGTTCAACGTGTTGCTGCTTGACGAACCCACCAATGACCTTGATGTGAACACGGTGCGTGCGCTCGAAGAAGCCCTCGAAGATTTTCCGGGCTGCGCCGTGGTGATTAGCCACGACCGCTGGTTCTTAGACCGCATGGCCACGCATATTTTGGCTTTTGAAGGGGATAGCAAAGTGCGCTTTTTTGAAGGCAACTATCAAGCCTATGCCGCCAAACGACGCGAAGAGCTGGGTGTGGATGCGGATCAACCGCATCGCATTAAATACCGCAAACTCACCCGCTAACGGGGGGCCGTGGGGAGGCGTGGGGATGCTTTGATTTTACGCGGCGTCGTCGGTTTTGCGGAGCCACCAGTGGGGGGGCAGAGGAGCTTCTTCGAGAAGCTCTAGGCGTTCGATCATGATGACATCGAGCAAATCATGCCGCCGGGGTCAGAGTCGGCAGCGGGAGGCTTAACGATGATGAGCGTGCGAGTGCTGGGTGAGAGAACGGCTTGGTTTTGGCTTCGAATCGCATAAACCTTGCCGCTGGGGTAATAGAGATTGAAGGGGCGGAAGGGTTCGCGTGTTAATTCTGTTTTGAATTCGGCGGGATTCATGCTGTGAGTCTAGGATGAATCGTTGCTTCTGTCAAGATAAAGATAGGGTTTTGTTTGGGATTCTTCAAAGTGGTGCGGCTCTGTTATATGAGTCCCCTGTTTTGTAGGATCATTTAGGGGGCAGGGCAGAAGCGGGGGATTCAAGCAAAGGCTTTCCGCGCCATCGAATCGTGTGTGTGACGTCGCGCACTTGCAGGGCGCCGCGTAGGGTGAGCCATGCGAAGATAATCCAGAAATGCCACGCTGCGAGAATCGCTGTGCTGCCGGTGATGAAGATGATCCCCAAAGCCAGTAGAAGGTAGGTCATGATGCGTGTGATATGACTGGGTAGGGCCCCGCCACGGCCGCCTGATCGATAGCAGGCGTAATGAAGCCACCGGCGAAACACTTGGGCCAGCATGAACAATCCGCCTGCGAGAGTGGTGGGTAGGAGGAGGGCAAAACCAAACGTTTTGGCGGCTTGAAGCCATGGGAATACGAACACCCGTGAGACGTCGTCGAGTCGGTTATAGAGTCCAAAGGTGGCACGCGTGACCACCAGAAGCATGACCCAAAGTCCGGCGCACAAGCCTGTTCTGAAAATGCTCAAGGAGGCTTCAGCGCCTAGCCATGGCGTGTGAAAGGCATAGGCCCCCACCACGGTGAGTATCAAGGCCCAGGCCCATGGCGTGGGGCCAGGGTCGCGGCACAATTCTTTGCGGGTGTGGTAGTTTTTTGAAAGGTGTGGGACCTTTGCGTAGGCATCGTCCAGCTGATCGTTTTCGCGATAGCCGATTTCGTAGACACAGAAGAAGGCGAGGAACGCGGCGCCCAAGCCAATGAGGTTGCCAAGGGTGAGGGGGTTGACCACGGCAAAGGCTAAAATAACCAAGGCGAAGTCATCCAAAAGAACTTGGCGTAGCACTTCTTGTCGGCCTTGCCGCTTGACGCGACTCAGATAAACCAACGGTAAATAAACGCTGGACTGGGCCATGATGGGGGTTTCGCCAGGCCATCGCGTGAGTACAGGGTGGGCGGCACGGTCTAAAAGATCTTGGTCGCGTGCAGAATCGGTGATGACCACGGCGCGGTTGAGTGCGTCGTCACCGATGGTTTGGGTGACGGCATGGGCTTTGCCGCGTGCACGCCAGACGGCCAAGCCGTGTCGTGGCCCTGCAACCAGTTGATTGATTTGAACCGAAGCCCCCGCCAGCATGGGTTCGACGACCAGTCGCATGCCATAGGTCGCGACGACAATACGGCGCGATGTACTACTTAAAAGATCGGCCAAGGGGTGATTTTCCAATTCGCGCATGATATCCGCAGCTTGGCGTTTCCATCGAAAAAGGGTCCATGGCAAAAGCAGGCAAATGGTGTTAACACGCCATGCGTCGCGGGCAAGAAAGTCTGAAAAGTCGGCCTCGCCCGATCGGCCCCATCGCCAAGGTCGAAGCACGGCCAACACCGCAAGAATGAACGCGGCCAAAAAACGAGGGCGAACGTGGTCTAGAAAATGGTCTGTGGAGTTGGAAAGAAAGAGGGTTTCGTCGAAATCCACGATGATCGGTGCGGCGGGAGACGACGTGGCAAGTGCTGTCCTGACTTGGGCCAAGGCGCCCACCTCAGGCGGGCTGGCCGTCGTGAGATCGGGGGGCGATGGGGCGGGGGCGATTGGCAGGATCATGGCAAAGAAGAAGTTTTTTGGGCTTCAAGGCGTCGTGGTGGAATGCGTTCTGGGGGTTCCAAGGAGGGTTCTCAGGGAGGCAATCCATGGTGATGTGGCGTGAAGTGAAATATTGACGCGGCTTAAGCGCAGGGCAACTTAAAAAAGACCACGAGTTGTATTCGGGGGTTAAAAAGGGGTGTTATTTCGTTTGCGCTTACGTTATTTTGGCTTTGATTCAAAAGGAGATCGCTGCGGAAAAAGAGTTAAATTGAAGCGGTGTACGTTATTATCAGACTGGGGGTTTCCGCAGTCTCTTGCTGGGTTACGCGAGGTAAAATGCCGATGAACGGGGGCGCCTGTAACGATCAGGCAAAATCGCCAAACTGTCATTGAGAGCCGATATGCCACTCCCCAATCGATTTATGCAAATTGCTCCGGGTCCTGATCCTGAGAAGTTGCCTGGCATCTTTAATACGATCATTGAGATTCCCAAGGGGCGGCGATCCAAGTTTGAAATCGATAAACAGTCGGGGCTCATCAAGCTTGACCGCTATTTGTATAGCTCGGCGATGTACCCCGGCGACTACGGGTTGGTGCCGCGCACCTTGGCAGAAGACGGCGA
>JAZGFZ010000193.1:0-5131 GCA_036480015.1 Algisphaera sp.
CGGCGGGCAATGCGGGAGCGAAGTGACATAGAAAGGAGTGTAATGAAAGCTGTTCGCGAGATGACGCAACGCGGGGGTTTGAGGGGGCGCCAAGTAAGTCGCCAATGAGTCACCAGCGAGTCGCAGAACGGCTCACAGAGTGGGAATGAGCGGTAAAAGGCTTGTGTTTGAGGTATTAGCGTTTATACTGCTGGCGGTCTGCTTCACGAGGAATTCCGCAGAATCATCTTGCTGGCTTTATTCTCTTAAGCAACGTATTGTAAAAGGCTTGCAGTCGCGAATGCTTTGCGAGAGGCGGGTTTTTCGGTGGGATTGGGTCTTGGGGTGTTGGTCTTGGTGCCGGGCGCCTCGGCGCAATCTGTTGTGGCCCAAGGGGTGGTTTCGGTTGATCGGCAAGAGGTTTTGGGGGATCTGGGCCAGGCGTTAACGCCCTTTGGCATTTCGATTGGCGGGATGAACTATGGCGATAACCGGATGGGGCGGCTGGCGGTGGCCGCCGGGAAGACGATCCATTTAAGCTCGGCAAATTTCGGTCCCATTTAGGAGAGCACGGGGAGGCCGGACCGAAAACCGTGGCACGTTGGATTTGGAAGGAACGTTTAAAATTACATTGCTCAATGGTTTTATGCCTGCGTTTGGCGACACGTTTGATGTGTTTAACGCAGGGCAAATTTCAGGAAGCTTTAGCCAGCTTGACTTGGCAACATTGTCGAGCGGGCTTAGTTTTGACACGTCGCAGCTTGAAACGGCTGGCGTGTTGACGGTGGTTCCTGAGCCCGCCACGGCGGCTGTGCTGGGCATGCTTGGAGCCGCAGGGCTGCTGCGCAGACGCCGGGCATAAAAAAGAGAAATAAGCAAAAAAAGCCCGCAAGGCCTTTTTGAAGCGTACGATGGCAACGCGGGCCCACCAGGGCTCGCGTTGTTTTGTTTGTGTTTTGATGCGTTTTGTAAGCGAGAGACCTAAAAAGAGATTTGCCATGCCTGACACTGCCGACACGTCCGCCGCTGATGAAATCCGTCCTCAACTGGAAGCCGACACGATCCCCGTTCCTGCCCCTGCCTCGGCTCCGGCGGCGGCAGAAGCGGCAGAAGCAACGCCGGCGTTGCCTTCGCCCAAGTTCTTTCGTCAGTTGGCAGGCATTGTGAATGCGGGGCAGTCGCGCAGCGTGATTTTGGGTGGTGAAATTCACGATTTGTTCTTTGCGCCCGACGGCGCGGCGAAAGAAAGTGGCGAGGGGACGTATGTGCCCTTGGTGGACTTTGTGTGCGAGCGAAGCAAAGTCGCGGGCTTGTTGGTGATGGTGTACGAACTCAATGGGCCGATTCGATTGATGTCGGCGGGTGGTGATGGCAAGGCGTCGGGTTGGGATGTCATTAAGCGGGCGTGGATCAGTTGGAAGTCGGGGGTGGATTCAGACGAGTTGATTTTGCGGGCGCTCACCGACAAAAATGCCGAGAAACGGCAAAAGGAAATGGAAGATGATTTTGATCGCCATGTGGGCGATGTGGTGGGGCGGCCCACGTTGGCGCTTGAGTTTTTGCGCCAACTCACATTGTGCTCGCGCAGCAAGCGACCTGATGGCAGCGCCTATTTGCCTGAGCAGCTTTTGATTTTGATTGAAGGCGCCGACATGATTTTGCCCGCAGGCAATGGCGACATTGGCGCGTCATCGGCCACCGATCGCCATCGCGTGGCCATTGTGCAAGATTGGTTTAGCGATCCAGGATTTATGAACGCCCGCGACACCGTGGTGATGTTGGCCGATTCGGCATCGTTGATTCACCCGCGCGTAAGCAAATTACCCTCGGTGCTTCACATTGGCGTAGACGCCCCCAAAATAGAACAGCGGCGGCATTACATCGACCGCTTTTTGGCGGGTAAGGAGCCCGGCGGCGTGGCGGGCCAAACCGTCGAGCTGTGGGCAGGCCCCGAAGCATTGGCCAAGTTTTCGGCCGGCCTAAGCATTCACGCCTTGCGGCGGGTGCTGATTGAAGCGGCGCATCGGGGCACACCGCTCACACCTGAAGATGTGGTGGGCCAAGTGGAGGCCTTTATCAGTCACCAATTGGGCGACGACGTGGTGGAATTTAAAAAACCCTCGCACACATTGGACGATGTGGTGGGAGCTTCGCGTTTGAAAGCGTTTTTTGAAACCGAGTTAATCCCGCGTTTTAAAAGTGAAGGCGACGATGCGCTGCCTGGCGCCGCGGTGGCCGGACCGATTGGCGGGGGCAAAACATTTATTTTCGAAGCCTTGGCAGGCGCGTTGGATTTGCCGGTGCTGGTGCTTAAAAACTTGCGAAGCCAGTGGTTTGGACAAACCGATGTCATTTTTGAAAAATTACGGCGGGTGTTGGAAAGTCTTGGCAAAGTGCTTATTTTTGTGGATGAAGCCGACACGCAGTTTGGCAAGGTGGATGGCGAAGGCCACGCCACCGAAAAACGCTTGACGGGCAAAGTGCAGCAAATGATGAGTGACCCTGCTTTGCGTGGCAAGGTGATTTGGCTTTTGATGACTGCACGCATTCACCGATTAAGCCCCGACATTCGGCGGCCCGGCCGCGTGGGGGATTTGATTATTCCGGTGTTGGACCCGCCGCTTCTTTCGCAAGACCGAACCGACTTTTTGAAGTGGGCGCTGAAGCCTGCGCTGGGCGACCCGATTGACGAAGACCTTTTGAGCTTGCTGGACACCGCCATCGACAACACCTCGGCCGCAGGTTTTGCGGCGCTGCGTTCACGTTTGAAATCAGAAACCGCCGCAGGGCGTATTAGCGGTAGCGACGATGTGTTGCATGCCATTCGCGATCAAATCACACCTGACATTGCCGAAACCCGGCGTTATCAAACACTTCAAGCCTTGGTGAACTGCACACGACGCTCATTGCTGCCCGATCCCAAGGTGACCGCCGAAGAACGGGCCGAGTGGATGCGAGAAATTCGAGCGCTGGAGGCCAAGGGGGTTCGTTGAGGGTGAAGTTGGGGTTAAACGGATCGCCCCTATACACACCTATACGCATGTGTACTCATGTGTACGCATGTGTATAGAGATTGACGTACACTTGCGTACAGTTTGGTAAACTTTCTGGAGTATGTACGTTGGATTCTGTCAAAAACCCCTTTTCGCCCGGTGCAGGTTCTAGGCCTCCAGAGCTTGTGGGCCGTGAAACGGTGATTGAGACGGCTCGGGTTTTGTTGGCTCGGGTTAAAAGTGGGCGTTCTGAAAAAAGCATGATGCTGACGGGTTTGCGTGGGGTGGGCAAAACGGTGTTGCTTAACGAAATGCAGCATCTTGCTGAAGAGCAAGGTTATGAAACGGTTGCATTGGAGGCTCATGAAGACAAGGCTTTGCCTGCAATGCTTGCGCCGCCGCTTCGGCGGGTGCTTTACAAGCTTGACCGTATGGCCGGAACCAAAGATAAAATTCGCCGTGGTTTTGCGGTTATGCGCAGCTTTATAGGCAGTCTTCAACTCACCATTGATGATGTTCGTTTTGGTTTAGACATCGAACCAGAGCGTGGTTTGGCTGACAGTGGTGATATTGAATATGACATTCCAGACTTGCTTGAAGTGATTGCTGAAGCGGCTCGCGAGCGAGGTAGTGCGATTGCCTTGTTGATTGATGAACTTCAATATTTCAATGGCAAAGAACTTAGCGCACTGATCATGGCGATGCATCGCATGCAGCAACGCCAGCTTCCGCTGGTGCTCATTGGTGCAGGCTTGCCGATTTTGCCTCGTTTGGCAGGAGAATCCAAATCGTATGCTGAGCGTCTTTTCGCTTTCCCGATGATTGGTCCGCTTGAAACGCTTGATGCTGAGAGGGCGATTCGCGATCCGATTCTTCATGAGGGAGAGTCGATTGATTCTGAAGCGGTGACAGAAATTTTGCGTATAACGCAACGTTACCCATATTTTTTGCAAGAGTGGGGATATCAAGCGTGGAATCTTGCGGAGAAAAGTCCTATTACGGTGAGTGTGGTGAAGGCCGCCACAGACAAGTCGATTCAGCGTTTGGATGAAAACTTCTTTCGTGTGCGATTTGATCGTTTGACGCAGGGTGAGAAAAAGTTACTGCGGGCTGCAGCGGAATTGGGGGAAGGCCCTTATCGCATTGCTGACATTGCGGGTGTGATGAAGCTTAAGGTGGCGAGCCTTGGTCCGCGTCGAGCCCAATTGATTCAAAAGGGAATGGTCTACAGCCCAGCTCATGGTGAATTGGCATTTACCGTGCCGCTTTTCGACGATTTTCTTAGACGAACGATGGGGGCAGGGGAATGACAGCGGAATTGGCTTAAACTGTGGGTATGAACACCACACTTCAAGCCGCTCTTGCCCTGCTCGGTCGCATTTGCATTGCGCTCATTTTCTTATTGAGCGCGGTGGGTAATAAAATCCCCAACTTCAACGGCGTTGCCGGGGCGATGGCCAGCAAAGGCGTGCCTTATCCAAAGGTGGCGTTGGTGGGGGCGATTGTGTTTTTGTTGGTGGGCGCGGTTTCAATCATCGCTGGATTTAGAACACGTATCGGGGCGCTTTTACTCTTGATCTTTTTGGGGCTGGCCACGTTTTACTTTCACGATTTTTGGAACTTAACAGGCGACGATCGCGGGACGCAGCAAATTCAGTTCATGAAAAACATGGCCATTGGTGGCGGGTTGTTGATGCTCATGGCCGCAGGGCCGGGCAAGTATGGTTTTGCGGTGAAGCGTACGAAAGCGGATTAAGAGCGGATTGATCTGCGGGGTAAGGCGTTTTGTAACCATTCACGGGTTTTTGACCACCCTCCTTGAAGCCAATGCCTACGTCGAAAAACCTCAAAGCAGAACGCGAAGGCACAAAGGCACGAAGAAAACAAACAACGGTTTACTGATTTTCAAGAGGATGCTTGTGGATAACGTAAAGGAAATTTAACCGCCAAAGGGACAAGTGAGGGAACCAAGGAAGGCAAAAAAGAAAATTAAAAACGTTATTTTTCAGCCTTGGTATGCGTGCGAAAAACCAGTCAAGGCGATTGAGAATCGCCCCTCAGAAAGCGTCTCTTTAAACCCGACAGCCCCGACAGTCCCGACCGTCTCTGCCTTCCTTGGCGTTCTTGGCGACTTGGGTGTTCATGCTTCGCTTTCCTTC
>JAZGFZ010000194.1:0-5147 GCA_036480015.1 Algisphaera sp.
ACTCGCCAGAAGAGTCGCCCATCGCTTCCCCCAACACCGCCCCGCTCAACCTTGATTCGCATGCCACCCGCTTTGTCGCCTACGACGACAACACCGAAACATTGCGCACCGCCGCCCAGCCCGCCACCCTCCAAACCATTGCCCAAGCCAGCGGCGGCGCCGTACTCAACCCCCACGATCCCGAAGCCCTTTTCACCCTGCTCGAACATCAACGTGCCCTGCGAGCCGTCCCGCCACGCCCGATTTATGTGTGGGATCGCGGGCCCATCATGATTGTTCTTTTAGGCCTCGCCGGTCTCGCATGGATCCTCGATAAACAAGGTGGGCTTTTATGAAAAACAGCGATTCGTCTTCGCCGCGTCTTCATGCCGTGCTGCAATCCACCGCCGGTCGGGCCCGTCGCGCCCGCATCGTCACCAGCGCCTTGGCCATCATTGCCACGCTTGTGGTTGCCGCAACCCTTGCCATCGCCCTTGATGCCACGCTGGGCCTTCCTTTACCCTTGCTTGTGGCCCTCGATGTTGCGCTCATTGGCATTGCCCTTTACGCCCTCGCGCGCGGCCACCACCACGCTTATCAAGGTTGGTTCCCCCAAAAAGCCAACCCGCGCCACACCGCCATCACATTAGAAGCGCAACACGCCGCTCCGCGCAGCCACCTCATCAACGCCGTTGATCTCGCCGCCGACACCTCCGCTTTAGGCCGCGCCGCAGTGGCCCAAGGCACCCAAGATGCCGCCGCAGTGCCTCGCAAAACCTTGGTCAACCGCCCCGCCCTACACCGCGCCACCTTGGCGGCCACCGCCACGCTGGGCCTTGCCGCCTTGGGCATAATGCTGTTCCCCAATGTTTTGTCCGCCGTCACCCCCCGACTGCTTCACCCCTTAAGCCATCACCCGCCTTACACCCCCCTGCAATTTCAAATGGCCGCAGGCCCCGCCCCGCTCAGCGTCGGCCGCCGGGCTGAAATCCAAATCACGCTTTCTCACGCATACGGCAACACTCACCTTCCCGAAACCGCTGAAATTGTTTTTGTTAATCACGCAGGCCAAGACAACCAACGCCACTACTTAGTACCCGAAGCCTCAAGCCATCCAAGCCTCGCAACACCTTCATCCGCCCCACCGCCATCACCCTCAACGTACACCCACCGCATCACACGCCTCGACCAACCCCAACGCTTTTACATCGACACCACCGTGGGCCGCAGCCGTTTTTTCACCGTCACCCCCGACACCACGCCTCTTTTTGATGCCGTCTTTGCCACCGTTCAAGCACCTGACTATGTGGCCCAAAAACCACTCACTCAAAAACTAACCCTCGCCGCCCTCTCCCCCGCCCACACGTCCGCCGCCTCGCCCACACCACCCGCCCTTCCGCAGCTTCGCGCCCTGCGCGGCAGCGCCCTCACCCTCACCGCCGAAAGCAACGTTGCTTTGGCACACGCCACCCTCAGCTTCACCGCCGACCACAACACCTCCAGCAACTCGCCCGCAAACTCGCCCACCACCACCCCAGCCGACCCCTTGGCCCCACAAACCGTTCAGCCCACCACCACCGTCAACACCACCGGCACCTACACCTTGGGCCTCACCAATACGCAGGGCCAAACCACCACACAAGATTTTCGCGTCACCGTCGCCGCCTTGCACGACCGCGCCCCACACATCGACATCACCCACCCCCAACCCCTGGCCATCGCACCCGAAGGTTGGCCTGTCGATCTCAACATCAACGCCAAGGACGACATCGGCCTCAGCATCGTCACCCTTCATGCAGGCCTCGAACCCAGTGCCACCACCCCACAAGTCCTGTTTAAACAAGACACCCCCGGCCCCCCGCGCGTGCTGAGCTTCCAACCCACGCTCGACCTCAACGCCTTGGGCGCCATCGCCGGATCAACCGTGCAGTATTACGCCAGCGCCCGCGACACCCTTCCCGCCCTTCAAGAATCGGGCCCCAACCCACCTCAAACCCTCACCGGGCAACTGGCCGAAACCCCCATGTTTCGCCTCAAAATCATCAGTCAAACCGAATGGAACAAACTGGCCCGCGCGCAATTTGGCATCGAACACATTCAAGCCGAATGGCAACTGCTCGAAGAAGAACTCAACGAACTTGCCGCCGCCCGCGCCCAAGCCGCCGCCGAACTTAAAAAACACAACGACAAAATCCAGCGTGGTGAACCTTTCACCGACCTCGACCGCCAAGCCATGGCCGCCCTCGAAGCCCAACTTCAAAACCTTGCCCTTCAAATGGACGACCTCGCCGACCGCATGGAAGAACGCTCCAAGCAAGAAGCACTTTACGAATTCGAAAAACCCTACCAAGAGCAACTCAACCAACTCGCCAAGCAACTGCGCCAAGAAGCCGACCGCGCCAACGCCGCCGCCCAAGCCACCGATCAACTCCGCAAAGAAATTGCCAAAACCCAGCCGCCCGCCACATCGCCTGACAACGCCAGCCAACCCAACGCCACCCCAAGCGACCCACCAAGCACCCCGCCTGACGCGCCTTCTGATTCGCCCTCTGGCCAACCTTCTGACACCCCCAACGATCCTCAAAAATCAGACGCTGCCAATAGCGCCGGCAAATCAGCCGACTCCAACAAACCCAGCACCCCCAACCCCAACTTCACCCCCAGCGACAAACCCGGCCCCAACGCGCCCCCAGCGCCCTCCGGCGACAACCCAAGTCCAACAGCCCCTCCCAGCGGCCCAGGCCTTCCCGGTGTGCGCCCCACACTCTTAAACGATTTCGTCCAACGCGCCCAAGACTTTCAAGAACCCGGCGACCCTTTCTCCCAAGAAGTCCAACAAGAACGCCGCCAAACCACCGACGACCTGCGGCGCATGCAAATGGCCGACGAAATGGCCTATCACGGCGAGCGCATTCGCGCCGTCATCATCGCCCAACATGAGCTTGCGTCCAAACTCAACGACCTTCAATGGGACGAACCCCAAGATCTCACCGCCCAAGGCCGCGAACGACTCGCCCACACCGCCGACCAAGAACGCGAGCTTCGCGACGAACTCGAAGACGCCGCCCTCATGCTTCGCGAAACCGCCGAGCTCACCGGCTCACTGCTGCCCAAAATGAGCAACTCCGCCATCGCATTCACCGAAAAACTCGAAGCCCTTGGCATCTACCCCGACCTCGAAGCCGCCGCCGATTACGCCGCCCTTCATGAAGGCCCCCTCACCCACCGCATGGCCACCACCGCCGCCCACAAACTTGAAGCCCTCTTGGCCGACCAAGGCCAACCCGGCAAACCCGGCAACGGCCTTGACGGAAGCTTTAACCTTCCCAAAGCCTCCATCGCCAACGCCCTCAAACAACTCGGCCAATCCCGCAGCCTCTCTGCCGGATCAAGCTCCGGCAGCGGATCCGGCAGTGGCAGCGGCAACGCCAACCTCTCCATGCTCGGCCCCCACACGCTTTCACGCGGCGCCGCCGACCGCGCCTCAGCCCGCGCCCGCCAAGGCGGGAATGGCCCCGGCGGCGCCATTCCCAACGCCACCAACACCCAAAACGCCCAAGGCGCCGAACAACTCAACCCCCACAACACCACCACCCGAAGCGGCCCCGCCATCGCCGTGCCCGGTGTTCCCGCCCGCTACCAAAACCTCGCCGCCCAATACTTCCGCCGCTTGGCAAATGACGCCAAGCGACAAGAAGACACGAAGGGGCTGAGTGATTGAGGGATCAGGGGATAAGTGAAAGACAATCGCAACCGTTCACAGATTTTGCCCGTCATGGCCGAAACTCCCCTTCGTCATGGTCGCCTCCCCTTTTCGTCATGGCCGAATGCCCCTCTTCGTCGTGGCCGGCGCCCCCGTCGTCATTCCCGCGCAGGCGGGAACCCAGAATTGTACGCGCAGGCGGGATTCTAGGCTCGCACGCTGGATCCCCGCCTGCGCGGGGATGACGCAAGTTTCATCCCCTCCCTTTCTTGGCGCCTTGTCGTAAAGCTTCTTTCTTTAAAAACTTTGATTCCCAACCTTTTCCTCATAAACTAAACCCATGCGACACTTCTCCCGATCTCTCCAACTTGCCGCCTTCTGCGTCACCTTGGCCCTCGCCACTCCCCTCGCCCTAGTCGCCTCCATCGCCCGCGCCCAAGACACCCCCGACGATCCCGGCACCGTGCGCTGCGCCAAACTCGTTTACGCCAACAACAAATCAAGCGTTTGCTTTAGTGACAAATTCCTTTCCGAACTCGCCGACGAAACCCACGTCACCACCCACCCCCAACTTGTGGGCATTGAATCCAGCTCCGAAGAACTCTTCGACTACCCCTTTGCCGTCATGACCGGCGAAGGTGCCTTCACCCTGACCGACGCCCAACTTGGCAACTTGCGCACCTACCTCACCTGCGGCGGCTTTGTCATCGCCAGCGCCGGTTGCAGCAGCAAAGATTGGAATCGAAGCTTTCAAGCCGCCGCCACCCAACTGTTTCCCGACCACGAACTGGTCACCCTCGACGCCACCCACCCCATCTTTCACACCGTCTACGACATCACCCAAAGCAAATACAACTCCGGCGGCGCCAAACTCCCCGAACTCCGCGCCCTCCAACTCGACGGCCGCGTGGTCATGATCTGGAGCCCCGACGGCCTAAACGACACCAAAAACGCCGGCCCCAACTGCTGCTGCTGCGGCGGCAACGAAGTCAAAAGCGCCAAACAACTCAACGTCAACATCCTCGCCTACGCCTTGACGCATTGACGAAAAAGGGACTGAGAGATTAAAGGACTTGAGCGACAAGGAAACCCGACGCGTAAGCGAGGCTCCCCCTTTGCGCCTTCGCGCCTTTGCATGAGGCGCGGCCTTCGAAAATTCAACAAAAACCAATAGCCCAAGGCAAACACGAAGCAACGAAGGCCCAAAGGCACGAAGGAAGACGTCAAGGCAAGGGGAAATCTGCATCGAAAAACCGCAAAGATTTAAATCGCCTTTCCTTTGCGACCTTTGCGCCTTTGCGTGAGATCATTCTTGCATTATTTTCAAAGCAGCCTGGCCCCATTTTATCTACCCAAACCCCCACCCCCTCTTCTCCTGCCTTTCTTGGCGTCTTGGCGTCTTGGCGTCTTGGCGTCTTGGCGTAAAAAAATCCCACCAAACTCCCTCCCCCGCCCCCCAAAAAAA
>JAZGFZ010000195.1:0-9440 GCA_036480015.1 Algisphaera sp.
ATTGAGCATCCGCATCTGGGTTAAACACCCCGCCTGCACTAATGCCCATTTGCTGGTCCACCACGTGCCCGCCCACCTGAAGCCCCACCAACGGCAATGCCGCGCAATAGCCAATAATCCAGCCAAACATCATCTCGCCCGCCAACACCGGCACCAACACCCACAAACCCAACCCGCCATCCAAAACCTGCATGATCGACGCGACCCCACCCCCGCCGGTGCTTAAAAGCATGGGATACACACAACACGACAACGCCACAGCCAAAAGAACCTTCACCACCGCCGGAATCACAGAACTGCCCAACACCGGCGCCAGCAAAAAAATCCCCGCCAAGCGAAAGAGCACCAAGAGCCAGACAACAAGATGGGCGGTAAGAAAGTCCACGAAAAATTAAGAGAAAGCATCAAGTGCTAGCAATTATCTAGTGCCTCATGCCTAGTGCCTAGCCCTACTTCACCATCCTCCGAACATACGAACCGAAAAATCCATGATTTTGGCGAACAACCACGGCATGGTCAAAATCGCCACGATGCCCATGCCCAAAATCTTGGGCACAAAGCTCAATGTTTGCTCCTGAATCTGCGTGGCCGCTTGAAGAATGCTAACCACCAACCCCACCACCAATGCCGCAAGCAAAATCGGAGCGGCAAGAAACAGCATCAGCGTAAGTGTTTCGCGAATCAGCTGAATGGAGGAATCAAAGTGCAAGAGAATTATCCAAGGGACTAAAAACCAACCATTTAAAGCAAATTTACACTGCAAAGCTATTCAAAAGACTTCCCGCCACCAGTCTCCATCCATCCACAAGCACAAACAGCAACAACTTAAACGGCAAGCTAATCAACGACGGCGGAAGCATCATCATGCCCATCGAAATCAAAACACTGCTCACCACCATGTCGATTACCAAAAATGGCAAATACAGGCGAAAACCCATCAAAAAGGCAATCTTAAGTTCACTCAATACAAACGCAGGCACCAACGTCAGCAAGTCCACATCACCACGCGTCATCTCTTCGGGCTTAGACGTGTCCTGCCCACGATACTCCATCATCATGTACACGCTGTCCCAATTTTCCGCGTAGTCAATTTGGTCAAACATGAACTTGCGCAGCGGTGCCTGAGCCTCTTCCCACGCCTGGGCCTGGGTAATCGTGCCCGCTTGCAACGGCTGAAGTGCGTTGTCGTTGATCTGCTGCAACGTGGGCGACATGACCATGAGTGTGAGAAAAAGCGACAACCCCACAATCACCTGCGAAGGTGGCAACGCCTGCGTTCCAATGGCTTGGCGTAGCAATGACAACACCACGACAATGCGGGTGAAACTGGTGCACATAATCAGCACCGCCGGAGCCAACGAAAGCACCGTAAGCAGTGCCACAATGGCCAATGCTCCACTAAGCTGCGCCCCCTCTGTTGCCCCGGGGGCGGTGGGCCGCCCCGCCACGCCGTTCACAGGCAATGCCCGACTGGCATTTTCAAGGATTGAAATTGGATTAAATGGATCAAGCGGCGCCGGCGATTCCACCGATGATTCCGCTTCGGCACGCTGGGCCCCTGCGGGCATCGCCGTCATTAAAAATGACAAACCCAGCACCCCACACCACACAAAAAAGAACACCTTGTTTTTCACGACTTCCCCCCCAGCGTTTTAATCTGGCTCTTCAATCCCGATATCGCATCCAACGTTGCATCGGTGTCTTTTTCACTGTCATCTCCGCCTTCAGCGCGGCGCTGGTCTGCGGCACTGTACTGACGATTAAAACGATCAATCAAACCCCCAAAACTTTGGGTGCTACTACCCGCCTTCGCGGCAGTGATGGATTTGAGCAAATCAGCCACCTCTTCAACATCATCAATGTCACTCAATGTGCGTAATCCCCCACCCGAATCACTCACCACCAACACACGGCGCCCAACACGCAATAGCAACACATGGTTTTTGGGGGCCACCGCCGTACGCGAAAGCACTTCCACCGCAGGCGAACCTGCCGCCGCGGGGCGCCCTCCCAATTTCACATAAGCCCACCGGGCCGCAAGTACAAGACCAATGACCAGCCCCAAAGCGCCCGCCGTCGACAACAAATAACCCCCACCCAAACCCGATGTGCCGCCGGGCCGCTCTGTTTTCAAAACCCCCATCGCATCCGGATTCGCCCCGCGATCCGACGACGGCCGCCCCAACGGAATCGCATCTGCATCCTCTAAAGAAGATGCAGATGCATGCGATGCCATGCGATCCATCGCATTCGGCTCAGTGTCTGCCGCCCGCACGCTGGGCGCGGCCAACCCCAACACCACAATCATGAGCGGCGCACACCAAAAATAATAAAAAAAACAACGACTTCGCACGTTTCAGGCCCTCCTGGCCACACGGTGCTATCAAAATGCAGGTCTCTCTGGCTGTCGTGAACATCCTGTTCAAGCACACAGCCGCCTGCCAAAATATATCAGGTGGCGACAACCTCAGGCTCAGCCACCCCGCCCGCAGCTGAAACAGCTTCGGCAGCCAAATCACCAATAATCTCGCTTACGCGAATACAAAAATTGTCATTCAACACCAACACTTCACCACGTGCAACAAGCCGGCCATTCACCAACACATCCACGGGATCGCCCGCAAGCTTATCCAATTCCACCACACTCCCCCCACTGAGCTTCAAAACATCTTCAACCAACATCTCTGTGCGCCCCAACTCCACGGTGACATTAAGGTCCACATCACCCAACAACTCAATGCCGTGATTGCGCTCAAAGCCATCAAAATCAGTGACCTCTTCGGTCAAGGTATCCACCGACATCTGCGCCGCAGCAAGAGCCTGGGCTACAAAATCGTCATCGGCCACATTGGGGGCATCATCAGCCATAAAAGACCTGGATCAACGTAAGAGGAAAGGGAGAGAAAAAAGCCAAACAACCGTTTTAAAAGTCGCTTGCAAACTCCATGCACTTGGCAACCAGCACTTCTTGAATGAGCGGTTCAGGAGCCGCGTCTTTATCCGAAGCGCCATCATCACCCTTCACAACGGGAGCATCTGGATCCAAAGGCGCGTTACCAAACCGCACATCAAGCGCGGCACGTACTTGGCGTGTCAACGTCGAAAGCTCTTGTTCTCTTAACTGAGCAGGGTTCGCCCTTCGGAAAATAGTGGTGACATCACGCCGAATCGACGCCTGCATGGCCTCCACCTTTTCTTCAACCTTCTCTTGGTGCTTCTTTTTAACAACCACATAAATTTCGGTGTCGTACATCAAATTTCGACCCGACGCGGTGTTTTGAAACTTGCCTCTCACCACCTGAATCTCAACAGGCTGCTCTAGCAAGGCCACTTCATCCGCAACCCCTTCGTTGGCAGTGGCTTCTTCTGGCCCACCACTAAGCATAAACAAGCCCACAATCACAACCGCCTCAATCAAAAGCACCGCTGCAACAGCGATGATCGGCATTAAAGGAAGGCCCTTTTTAGGAGCATCGTCTACAACAGCTTCGTCTTCAGGCATCGTTATCAGCGCCAAGGTTTAGAATTGAACAGGCAAAAACACACCACAACGGGCAAGTCAGTCTTAACTTCGGCCACCCGTCTCGGGCTTCGTGAAATCTTGCTTAAGCGATTCACTCACCAGCACCTCAACACGCCGATTCACACCCGCATCACCCGAATCCACCGCACGGGCATCCAAAGGTTCGCGGGCGGCGTTGGCGGTCAACCGAAAACGATCGGCATTCACATTCAACTCTGTGGTGAGATGAATGAACGCCGACTTGGCCCGTGCGTGGCTCAGCGCCCACAAGTCATCAAACCCCCCGGCCCCGCCGGGCGGCAACTCCAACACCGCAGCGTGCCCACGAAGCTCAACCACATTTTCCCAGCCGCGAAACACCTCGGCCAACTGGGCCAACTGGGCCTTGGCCGCTTCGGTCAATCGATCTGAACCTGGCTCAAAGGTAATCCGCCCGCCCGCGGCAATCATCATGCCCTCTCGCACCTTGGTCACCTGTGGCTCACGCCCGTCTTGCCCAGGATCCTTGGTGTTGGATCGATTGGGCACCTTCGATTGCCGCATTTTGACCGCCTCAAGCACCTGCATCAATGAAAGCGAGGGATCCGAATTGGTGGGCAATCGCCCCCCCCCACTTTCCATGCCAAATGCTTCTTGAATTTCAGAAATGATGGCTGCTGAAACCTCATCTTTTTTCATTTCACTAAACGAAACGATAAGCACAAAAAAGCACAGCAACAACGTCATCATGTCGCCATAAGTCGTCATCCACTCCGGCGCACCGGCGGGCGGGCATTTACACTTATCAGCCATGGTTTTGTGAATTCACTCGTGAAAAGCGCCAGCAATGCCGCATCGCCGCGGCCACATCGCAACGACTACGCAGCCTCTTCCTCCACCTTTCGAAGCGAAGGAGGAAGGAACGAACGCAATTTTTGTTCAACCAATCGTGGGTTGTCACCACTTTGAATGGCCATCACACCCTTAATCACAATGGTGCGATACATCACTTCTTCCGCCGAGCGTTTGCCAAGACGGTCGGCCATCGGGCCTGCAAGCATGTTGGACACCATCGCGCCGTACAACGTGGTGAGCAACGCCACTGCAAGGCCCGCACCAATGGCCGAAGGGTCTGACAAGTCGGCAAGCATGGCCACCAAGCCCACCAACGTACCGATCATGCCCATCGCAGGAGCGTACTTATTCACCGCTTCCCAAATACCCTTGTTTGATTCATGTCGTTCAATCAGCGCATCAATGTCGGTGGTCATGATTTGCTCGACCAACTCTGGGTCGGTGCCATCCACGGCCATTTGCAACGCCTGAGCCACAAAAGGATCTTCTATTTCCCGGCAAATTGCCTCCAACGACAAAATACCATCACGCCGGGCCACTTCGGCATAACGCACCATATCGTCAATCAGGGCCTGAACCTCAGCCCCTTTCCATAAGAAAATTTTAAGTGTTGCCCCAATAATGTTTTTCACTTTCCCCATGGGAAAGCAAAAGAACACAATGGTCAGCGATGCCCCAACCACAATAACCACCGACGGAACGTCAACGTACATTCCAATGTTGCCCTTGGATCCAGTGAACAGCGCCCAGCCCACAAGGGCCCAGGTACCAAGAAATCCAAACAAAATACCGATGTCCATGGCGTTGCTCGTTGCGGTCGCGTCGGTTGCTTATCGGTCGTGTTTGGCGTGGGGCGTGAAACATGCGTGTGGCACGGGGCACTCTCACCTAACTCGGCGGAAGCAACCGCCGAAGCGACCGGCCATAGGCCACACTTTTGTCAATGACCTCTTCCATGCTTTCGGCCACGATGATGTGGTCACCATTGATAAGCGTAATGGTGGTGTCAGGGTTGCTTTCAACCGTGCGAATCAACTCGGCATTAAGCACGAATTTCTTTCCGTTCAAACGTGTCAAGGTGATCATGACGCACTTTCCACTTAACGAACAAGGCTCAGAAGCTCTTGAATAAGCTCATCGCTGGTGGTGATGATGCGGCTGGCTGCCGAAAAACCCGTACTGGCGGTAATCAAATTCACAAATTCGTCGCTCAGCTCCACGTTCGAAAGCTCCAACGCCCGCGACACGATCGTTCCCGACCCAGCAGTGCCTGCGGTGGTAATGCTTGGATCGCCCGAGTTGTTTTCGGTGCGATACATCGAACCGCCCACTTCAACCAAGCCATTGTTGTTGGCAAAGGTGGCCACTGGAATACGCCCCAAAGTACGTCGCAGACCATTGCTAAAAGTCCCGGTCAGTGTGCCATCGTTACTAAAGTCAAAATCTTCAAGCGTGCCAATGGGGTAACCATCTTGCGACAGACTGCGAAGCGAACTGCCCACATCTGTCAAAGCCGTCACCGAACCTTCAGGGTCTATAAAAGAAAGATTAACCGCCAGCGGGTTGCCTGCCCCCGTGCCCAAGCGGTCAAGATTCAACACCGAGTCGCTAAGACTAATGAATTGCCCTTCGCGGTCGAATGCGGCCGACCCGCGACCCAAAAAGGTGTTGAGATCTGTGTCGTCTTCTGCCGTGGCATAAAAATCCCACGTTGTTCCATTTTCATCTTTACCTGACAAAACAGTTACCAGGTTGATCTGCAAGGGATTGCCCAGTGAATCGTAGGCCGCAAATGTCGTCAATGTGGATTCGCCGACGGCTTCCTCAACCCGCGTACTTTCCAACGGACTGGCTGGAGCCGTCTCCTTATTGACAATTAGATTGTTGCCCTGAAAGCCAATGGCATTGCCCGTGCCCACATTGCCACGAATGGACAACTTACCCGCCACAACGGTGACACCCGCTTGAGGCTCCGTCGGATCCACAGGGACCGAGGTGTCAAGGCCATAAATGCTTTCCGTAAACGTAGCGAAATCACCCAACGTGGTGCCAAAGGCGTCAGGCTTCAAAGCAGGGGTGGCTGCTGCGTTAACCTCAAAGGTGTGGTCGGGCAAAGTCGCGCCGCCACGCGTGGCTCCACTCACCGTAATCACATCACCAAGGGCAAAAGCCTTGACGCCATCTACGGTGTACAAACTGTCAAGCGCCGTTCCTGCGGTGGCCAGCGTGGTGGCCGCCGCATCACTGTAAAGCGTTTCAAATTCAGTGAGCGAACCCTGCGTGCCCACCTCACCCCCCGCATTGAGGTTGCCTGCAAACTTCACTTCGGTGGTGGGGCTGGCCAACGTGGTCACCCCCATAGGAATTTTTACATTCTTTAAAACACCATCCACCACATTAAAATCTTCATCTACACCGTAACCCTGCACCAAACCGCCGCTGGCGGTGGAAAGGTTAAAGTCGCGATCCACCGTAAAATTGCCATTGCGTGTGAACCGCTGCGACCCTGCATCATTAACCACAAAAAAGCCATCGCCTTCGAGGGCCAAATCGGTGTTCACACCGGTGGGGCTAATCGCCCCATTTGAAAAGTTTTTGGTAATCGATCCAACACGCGTTCCCAATCCTGTTTGATTGGGATTGGTTCCGCCTGATCGAGCACCAGGAGCCGAACCACTGCGCGAGGTCTGTGAAATTTGCGTCTCAAATTTCACGCTGCTCGATTTAAACGCATTGGTGTTCACGTTGGCAATGTTATTACCTGCCGTGCTGATGGATTGGCTGCCGGCGGCAAGGCCGGTAAGGCCGGTGTAGAGGCTGGTGGTCAAACCCATATCGGGGAAACTCCAAAGAAAAGTAAGGGCTAGGCTGCGGGGGATGCTGCCGAAGAGGCAGCAGACGTGGCGGCGAGCAACGCCCGCAGCGTGGGATTTTCAATACGGTCCAGACCGCCAAGTGCGGCCAACGGCTGAGGCGCCAAAGTTGCGCGGTCTGCCGCAGATATACTTTCTTCCGCAACCGGCGTGCCACCCGAGGCCAAGTCAACCTCCGCCCCAGGCGCTTTGGAAAAATCGGCCATCAACGACGCAAAACTCTGACGCTCAAACGGAACCGGCGCAACCGGTTTCACCGGGCCCGCAGAAAGCCCTCCCGGGCGTACCGTGGGTTCTAACAAACGCAACAAGTTAACCGACGCGTTACTCAACGGATTCTGCCTCAGACACAGGGATTGGGTCAGATGAAGAAGCGTCAGCCGTCGACGCCACGGGTTCTTTCACTTCAGGAACCACTGTTTCTGAAGCCGCTGGCACAGGCACCGACGCAATAGGAGAAGGTGCCTCACCCGCCACACGCGTAATACGCTTCAAAGGCAAACGCCGTCCAGTATCCAATTCAACTTCCGTTTTTCCGTCAACCACACGCACCGACGTCACGGTTCCCTGAATGGTTTCATTGTCCAGGCTCAACCCCTCAGCCTCACGACCAATCAAAGCCCCTGCTTGGCCAATGGCATTTTGAAGCACCAGGCTTTCAAGCTGGCTTTGCAGTGACAAATCACTTTCAATACTGCGCAAACTTGAAAGCTGTTCAAGAATAGCAGCCGAATCATTGGGCTCAAAAGGATCTTGGTTCGATAGCTCGGTCACCATAATTTTGACAAAATCGGTGCTTTTAAGCTCTGCATAAGGATTGCCTGAATTGGCAGCGGCCTCAGCGGCAGACCCCGCCGCAGGTGCGCTCAGGGCGGGGTTAAGGTTGGCAAGAGCGGACATAACGAATCCATTTCAAATAAAGGTTTTAGTAAGTCGATGTTTTTAGCAATTAACACACTGAACAAGAGACCTACGCAATCGGCATGCCATTGTGATTAAAACTCACTCACGAGCCTGAATCTGACAAATGGCTTCGAAAACGGCCCTGCGTGCGTTCACGTGAAGCCGTGTTTTGCTCTGGCTCGCGCTGCGATTGGCCAAACCGACCACGACTCTGACCATTGGACGCATCGCGATCACCTTGAGCATGATCTGCCGATTCACCAGACTCTGTGTTTTGTGAACCTTGGTTTTGCGCATCACTCTGCGTTTGTGATTGCATGCCCGCATGGTTCGCCGCACCACCGCCATGAAGGCTTTGCACGCTCAAACGATCCACTGACAATCCTTGCCGCTCAAGCACGTTTTTAAGCTGCCCCAATTGACGCGTTAGTAAATCGCGGGCCACATCCGTCTCGGCATGAAATTCTGCCGACACACTCGCACCCTGAATTTGCAACTGAATGCGAACCGTCCCCATTTCCACCGGCGTGAGCCGAAGCGTAATCGCACCGCCTTGCTGTTTCACGGCGGTGTTTAAACCGCGTGTGAGACGAGCCCCGTTAAGGGCGTCAACTTCGGCTTCCGGATCTGCTCCTGGAGCAGCGCCCGCAGCCGCACTGGCTGTTCCACTCAAACCCGCAAGAGCAGAAACATCAATCCCTGACGACGCACTCCATGCAGGAAGTGCCGCAGACAATGAAGATGAGCCAGATGTTTGACTTGCTGTATCAGACAAAGTTCCAGACGAAGTTTCTGGCGAGATGCCCGACCATGTTTCCGATGAGCCTTCTAGCAACACGTCAGAGGCAGCCATCGCCATCTGCGACCCACCCTCTCCCATCGAAAGCGTCGGACTCACCGAAGAAGCCGCCTCTTGCCCCGCGCGTTGACTCACAGGCCGTCCCGCTTGTCCGATTTGTCCCATCGTGCCCGACGCCGCCACAACCGACGCGTCCAAAGCAGGGGCCGAGCCAGTGGACAACGCCGCAAGCCGGGCGGCTTCATCCACCGATTCAAGGGGCCCAACAAAAGAAGCTGCATTCATACCCACGTCCAGCCCCACACCCAAACCCAATGCCAAAAGCTGCATCCCCTCTGTTAAGGGCGATGCCTCTGCTTCCATCTCCATCATGTCCATGCCATGCTGTCCCGGCAAAGGCAAAGGGGCACGCAACGTGCGATCCGCTCTTTGCGCAACGGCATCAACGGTGGAAACAGTCCCACGCGATGTTCCGGCGCCCTCAAGATGCATCGCCAAACCCTCTTGC
>JAZGFZ010000196.1:0-16969 GCA_036480015.1 Algisphaera sp.
CAAACACGCAAGACATCGCCGCGACCGCCACTTTAAAACATCGCATCTTCATTTTCATACGCTTCGCACTCTTTCATTCATCAAGCAGGATTATTAAAAACGTCATTGCACAAGTACACGCCCCGCTTCAATCACACCTCGTGGCCTTCAGGCACACCCACAATGCTAAATCCGCAATCCACGTGAATGGTCTCGCCCGTCACGCCGGTGCTGAGATCACTCAACAGATACACCGCCGTGTCACCCACCTCATCACCCGAGTTGGCGCGTTTCATACTTGACGTGCTCTCTTGGTAGGCAATCATTTGCTCCATGCCGCCCACGCCTGCACCTGCAAGGGTTTTAAACGGCCCGGCGCTAATGCAGTTCACGCGAATGTCTCGGCCTGGCTTGCCCAATTCGTAGGCCAAGTAACGCGTGGTGTGTTCCAGGCATGCCTTGGCAACGCCCATCACGTTGTAACCCGGCGTGACCTTTTCGCCGCCGTAATAACTCAGGTTCACAATGGCTCCCCCGTTGTTCATCAACGGCATGGCCCGCTGGGCCATGGCCACCAACGTGTAAGCACTGGTGTCAATCGCACTCAAAAACGTTTGACGCGGCGTCTGGTGAAACATGTCTGATTTTAAATATTCCTTGTCGGCAAATGCAATCGAGTGCACCACAAAGTCCAGCGTGCCCTCGTCTTCCTTCCACTTGCCAAAAACAGCATCCAACGACGCGTCATCGTTGGCATCACACGGCACCAACCAAGGGTCGGCAATGCCCAAACTTTCTGCCGCCCTACGCACACGGTGTTCCATCTTGCCAATGGGCAAATACGTGAAGCCAACTTTGGCCCCCTGAGCCACCAATTGCTTGGCGATGAAATACGCGTAGCTTCGCTCATTGGCGATGCCGAAGATCAGTCCCTTTTTTTGGGCCAATAGGTTGCCGTCAAGTCCCATGAATGCTGTCTTTCTGCTCGTTAATCGTGAAGGGGAGGGAAGGATAAGGCGCAATGCCCGCAATAGATTAACAACCCATGCCTTGTACGGCTGAAAGCCTCCTCACGGGAACCCCACCGCGAAAGACTTAACGAAAAAAAATTCAATCAACAAACGAAATGAACGCTGGTCGCGTGTCGCTTTTGCACCCTCGCCGACTTCACTCTGCCTGTACGGCGCCCACCAATCACGCCTCTTGCACAGGTCAACCGATAAACACCCTTCACGCCACCGTGTTGCAAGCACACTTGTGGCACGGCGCTTGCGTGCTTTTAAAAGCACGCGTCACGTCTTGACGTGTCGCGCTATACTTAACACTCCCTCTCCCGCACCGCCCCTTGACCCGCGAGGCATCATGTTCGAACGATTTACCGACCGCGCCCGCAAAGTAATGGCCTTGGCCAACCAAGAAGCCCAACGCTTCAACCACGAATACATTGGCACCGAGCATGTTTTGCTTGGGCTTGTCAAAGAAGGCTCGGGCGTTGGCGCCAACGTGCTTAAAAACCTTGAGGTCGATCTACGCAAGGTGCGCCTCGAAGTTGAAAAGCTCGTCAAGTCGGGCCCCGACATGGTCACCATGGGCAAGCTGCCGCAAACCCCACGTGCCAAAAAAGTCATCGAATACGCCATCGAAGAAGCCCGCAACCTCAACCACAACTATGTGGGCACCGAGCACCTGCTCTTGGGTTTGCTGCGCGAACATGAAGGTGTTGCCGCCCAAGTGCTCATGAACTTGAACCTCAAGCTCGATGATGTGCGCGAAGAAGTCCTCAACCTTTTGGGTGCGGGCGTCGAACCCGAAGAAGCACTCGGCGACGACGGCCCTGTCGAAGCAGGTGGCGGTGGCGACGGAGGCCGCAGCCGCAAAGGCAAAACAAAAAGCAAAACCCCCGCGCTCGACAGCTTCGGCCGTGACCTCACCGAACTGGCCAAAGAAGACACCCTCGACCCGGTCATCGGCCGAGCCGATGAAATCGAACGTCTCATTCAAATTCTCTGCCGCCGCAGCAAAAACAACCCCGTGCTGCTGGGCGAAGCAGGCGTTGGCAAAACCGCCATCGTCGAAGGCTTGGCCCAACAAATCATCAACCAAGAAGTGCCCGAAATTTTAATCGGCCGCCGCATCGTCGTACTCGACTTGGCCATGATGGTTGCAGGCACCAAATACCGCGGCCAATTTGAAGAACGCATCAAAGCCGTCATGAATGAAGTGCGTCGTGCAAAGAACGTGCTGCTGTTCATTGACGAACTACACACCTTGGTGGGCGCAGGCGGCGCCGAAGGCGCCATCGACGCCTCCAACGTTCTTAAACCCGCACTCTCTCGCGGTGAAATCCAGTGCATCGGCGCCACCACGCTCGACGAGTACCGCAAGTACATCGAAAAAGACAGCGCCCTCGAACGACGGTTCCAAACCATCATGGTCGAGCCGCCCAACAAAAAAGACACCATCGCCATCATCATGGGCCTGCGTGATCGTTACGAAGCCCACCACCGTGTCAAAATCACCGACGCTGCGGTCGAAACCGCCGTCGAAATGAGCGAACGCTACATTTCCTCACGCGTGCAGCCCGACAAATCCATCGACGTGATCGATGAGGCAGGCGCCCGCATTCGCCTCAAAAGCATGAGCAAGCCGCCCAACTTGGCTGACATCGAAGCCAGCATTGAAAAACTCAGCGTTGAAAAAGACGAAGCCGTTCGCGCCGCCGACTACGAACGCGCCGCCGAACTACGCGACCAAGCCGAAGGCTTACGCCGCGAAAAAGAACAAATTCAACGCGACTGGCGAGCCAAAGCCAAAGAAGTCGACGGCGTGGTCGACGAAGAAGTCATCGCCGAGGTGGTCAGCAAAATGACCGGCGTGCCGCTTACACGACTCGAAAAAGCCGAAACCGAGCGATTGCTTCAACTCGAAGACGAACTCCACAAAACCGTCGTCTCACAAGACGAAGCCATCACTATCATCAGCAAGGCCATTCGCCGCGCCCGCAGCGGCCTCAAAGACCCACGCCGCCCCATGGGCTCGTTTATTTTCGTGGGCCCCTCGGGCGTGGGCAAAACGCTTCTCAGTAAAGCCCTGGCCGAATTCATGTTTGGCGATGCCGACTCACTCATTCGCATCGACATGTCTGAATACATGGAGAAACACAACGTCAGCCGCCTCATCGGCGCGCCTCCAGGATATGTCGGCTACGAAGAAGGCGGCCAACTCACCGAGCAAATTCGACGCCGCCCCTACAGCGTGGTGCTGCTCGATGAAATCGAAAAAGCCCACCCCGACATCTTCAACATGTTGCTGCAAATCATGGAAGAAGGCGAACTCACCGACTCGTTCGGCCGCCATGTGAGCTTCCGCAACGTCATTCTCATCATGACCAGCAACATTGGCGCCGACCTCATTAAAAACAAAGGTGGCTTTGGTTTTGGCAAGGCCGACGAAAACGCCGACTACGAAAAAATTAAAAAGACACTCATGATTGAAATCGAGCGGTACTTCCGCCCCGAGTTCATCAACCGTCTCGACGACACCATTGTCTTCCGGCCTTTGGCCAAAAAAGACCTTGTGGGCATTGTCGATTTTGAACTCGACAAGGTGCTCCAACGACTCGTCGAACGCGGCATGAGCTTCGAGCTCGATCAAGAGGCGAAAAACTTCTTAATCGACAAGGGCTACAACCCCGACTTTGGTGCCCGGCCCCTGCGGCGTGCCATCGAACAATACGTGGAAGACCCACTTAGTGAATCCATCTTGCGTGACGAGTTCCGCAGTGGCCACCTCATCAAAGTGAGCAAACACGCCGACAACGACCATCTCACCTTCGTGGCCCAAGACAAGCCAACCCAAGAAGAAGATGCCCCGCAAAACGACGATGCCGCAGATGAAGCCCCCCCCGAACCTGCCGAAGCCGGGGCGGATAACTAAAACCAGAAGCTCTCAACTCAACGTTTAAATGCATTTACAAACCGCGGCCTAGGCCGCGGTTTTTTTGCGTCTTCACATTACCGCCCTTTTATAATCGCCTCACCCGCCTCTTATTCGTACCTTTCCATACCCTTTCGTACCCTTTCTTTTAAGTCGTATTCCCGCATATCCCGCTCGCAACGTCCCAATAACACCTCTCTGCCGCCCCCCGCCCGCACATCACCGGTAAACATCCAAGGCTTAACTGTCGATAAACCCTTTACGCATCTGCCTGGGGAGGTCCAGATGTACCTTTCGGATTTCTGGCCATGAACAACGAACTACTCGAACGTGTGCTTGCCTCTCCACGGCTTCCCAGCCTGCCAGCGGTTGCCATTAAGATCATCGATCTGGTCCGTCAAGACGAAGTTGAACTCGACGACATCGCCAAGGCCATTCACAACGACCCCGGCCTCACGGCCCGAATCCTCAAAACCGTTAACAGCAGCTATTACGCACAGTCCAAACCCGTCACCGGCGTCAATCAAGCCTTGGTGGTCTTGGGCCTGCGAACCGTCAAAACGCTGGCCTTGGGTTTTAGCCTCGTTCCCAATCTTCAAAAAAGCTCCGAAGATGGCGAAGGCTTCGATCACATCAGCTATTGGAAACGGTCGCTGCTGACAGCCACCGCTGCCAAAATGTTTGCCGACAATGCAGGCAGTCGCTTCACCGAAGAAGCCTTTTTGGGCGGCCTTCTGCAAGACATGGGCATGATCGCCCTGCATCAAGTGCTCGGTGAAGATTACGAAGATGTTACCGAGATCACCGGCGGCCATCACACCGCGCTGTCGTCGGCAGAATCTGACCGCATCGGGATCACCCACGCCCAAGTCGGCTCCAAACTCGCCGAATCTTGGAACCTGCCAAACGTCATCAGCCACGCCATTGATCAACACCACACACTGCTTGACACCGATGTTCATGCCGACTCGCAAGACGCTCAAGACCCGGCCGAATTCGTCGCGCGGTGTGTGGCCATTGGCAATCTGGTGGCCGAAGTCTTTATTCGATCATCAGACGTGTCTGGCGAAATTCTCAAACGCCTTCAAGAACGGGCCGAAGTGTGGTTTGGCCTTGAGCCCGACGCCACCGAACCCTTGTTGATGCAAATTCACGAAGTCACCCAAGAAATGCAGCGGCTTTTTGAACTGCCTACGGGAAACCTTGGGAACGCCAGTGATGTTTTGTTCACCGCCAACGAAGCCCTGCTCAAACTCAGCATGCGGCAGCATCAACAAAACCAACAACTGCTCGAAGATGTGGCCACCGATGCACTCACCCAAATTGCCAACCGACGCGCCTTCGATACGGAACTGTCTAAGCGTTTTGGGTTGGCCCGAAGCGCAACGCCCCTCGCGGTGATTTTCATCGACGTGGACCACTTTAAAAACTTCAACGACAGCCACGGCCACGCCATCGGCGACGCCGTACTCATCGCCTTTGCCAAAACATTGGTCCAAGCGGTGGGAGGGGCTGGCACCGTCTACCGCTATGGCGGTGAAGAATTCGCCGTGCTCTGCCCAAGTGTCACACGCCAAGCCGCCGCCGAATTGGCCGAACTGGCCCGCAAACAGGTTGAATCGTCATGCAAAGTTGCCAGTGACAACGGTTCCACCTTGGGAATCACATGCAGCCTTGGCGTCTCTGCACACAGCGGAACCACTTTTTCATGTGCCGAAGTGCTGGTCAAAGCCGCCGACCGCGCGGTGTACGCAGCCAAAGATGCCGGACGCAATCGCGTGCGTGTGTTTACCCCCCGTAATGAAAGCCAACAGGCCGCCCAAGCGGCTTAAATTCACCGCTCAACTTCTCGACGCTCCAAAAGAAGCTCTGCGATTTGCACGGCATTGAGCGCGGCGCCCTTGCGCACTTGATCGCCGCACACAAACAAATCCAACCCTTTGCCTTCGGGCTGCGACAAATCGCGTCGAATGCGGCCCACAAACACATCGTCACGGTGGCTGGCCTGCAAAGGCGTGGGAAACGTGTTGGCCCCACGATCGTCTTGCAAAGTCACCCCCGGCGCGGCAGCCAATAGTTCGCGGGCTTTGTCTTCATGCAGTGTGTCGCGAAAAGTCAGGTTGATGCTCTCGGCATGGGCTCGCATCACCGGCACACGAATGCATGTGGCGGTAATGGCCGTTTGCGCATCGGGCTTCTGATCCCAGATTTTGTGCGTTTCATACACCATCTTCAACTCTTCTTCGTTGTAACCTCCCGCCGCCATGGGGCTGTTGTGGCTAAACAAATTAAAGGCGTATTGAAACGGAAAAATATCGCAAGTGGTCACCTCGCCCGAAGCGCCAGGCTCCGCGAGCGCTTCACGACTTTGCTGCTCAAGCTCTCGCATGGCTGCCGCCCCGGCGCCACTGGCCGCTTGATAGGTGCTCACCACAATGCGATCTATACCCACCATGCGATGAAGTGGATGAAGCGCCACCATCATGATGATGGTCGAACAATTGGGATTGGCAATAATGCCCGGCTCGCCTTGATCGCGTAGCCCAATACCTGACGCTTCAATGGCCAAGGGGTTCACCTCAGGCACCACCAAAGGCACGCCCGGCGTCATGCGAAAAGCTGAAGAGTTGTCCACCACCACCGCTCCGGCGGCCACCGCCTTGGGGCCGTATTCCCTTGAAATGCCTCCGCCGGCACTAAACAATGCCAAGTCAACATCGTCAAACGATTGATCGCCCAAGGCCTCCACGGTCAACACTTGATCGCCATAGTTCAGTGTCTTGCCCGCCGACCGCGACGAGGCCAAAAGCTTCAATGACGCCATCGGAAACGACCGCTGATGCAAAACGCGAAGAAACTCCTCGCCCACGGCGCCGGTGGCTCCGACAATCGCAACACGGGGGGCACGGGCAGCAGAAGATGAAGAACGGGCAGAAGACATGGCAAGCATCAAACTAACTTTTTAGGGCAAAAAACCCACACCCTGTGGATTGAATCGCAGAGTCTACCACGCCCACACGCCCCACCCTCGATTCTTTCTAAACTCATGGGCATGGTGGACTCTCCCCTCCCAACAACCCCAACAAGCTTCACCATCTTCACACCCCCGCCATCGCACCGGACTTGGCTGCCCAAAACCTTGGCTGTCAGCATTTTTATGCTGCTGCTCATTGCCCTGCCCCTCACCCCTGCGCCGGCTCAGGTGTACCTCGAAGACTCTCCCGACGCCGCTCAACTTGCCCGCGAAGCCGCCGCCCAACAAACCCAAGGCCACTTGGGACAAGCCGCGGCATTGCTTCATCGCTTAAGCACCGATTTTGGCAACCGGCTTATGGAACGTGAGCCAAACCACTACACCCAAGCCACGCGATGGGTTCGACAGCAACTCATCCTCAATCCGCCATTGCGCCAAGCCTATCGAAAACGTTTTGATGCAACGGCAATCCACGCATGGCAAGCCGCCCACGATTCGCCCAACCCTCAGGCCGCCCTGGCCAATGTTGCCCGACAATTTGGAGCCACTGGCCCCGGACGCGACGCAACCCTTGATCTTGCCGCACGACAAGTGCGCATGGGCAATGGCCACGCCGCAGCGCTGCTGCTTGCCGACATCGCAGACTTGCCCGAATTCATCGCTCTCACACCCGACCATACACCCCGCCACACACCAAGCGACGCCCAAGCCGCTCAACGCTATCACCAACTTTCGGCATGGACCGCCGCCCTTCAAAACGATTCTGCCCGCCGCGACGCCGCCGTGGATCAATGGGCCGCCACAGCCAGCGACACCGCCGTCAACACACTGCGGCAAGCCCTTGCGGCTCCCACGCCGCACACCTCTGAACCGGCGCATTCTGTACCCGCCGCCACCCCCTCGGGCCGCCCGCTGTGGCACACCACCCTGGCCGCCCCAACACCCGACTCAGACGATCTGGACGACCGTTACAACGGCCCCATGCCATCACAAACCACCGGCGAATTACACGGCATCGCCCACGACGGATTGCTTTTGGCCAACGACGGCAGTCATGTCTATGCCCTTGATGGCGTCTCGGGACGCTTGCAATGGAGTGTCTCACTCAAAAAATTAGCGGCTTTCGAACTCTCTCCACTTGCCCCAGACCCACGACAAAACAACAGGGGTTTCAACGCCAACCGATACGGTCTCGGTACTTCTCCACGTTCGGTCACGGCTCACAACCATCAAGCCTTTGCAGTGCTCGGGCCCGTGCACACTGCCAACACCCCGCCCCTATCGAATCTTCTGGTTTGTCTCGACACCCAAACCGGCATCGCCCAGTGGATCGCCCGGCCTTCCGATGTTGACGCCACCGTCGCCAAAGCCTTGTTTCATGGCACACCCCAACTCACCGACGATTTGGTCATCATTGCCGCCCGGCACAGCCACCCCGCCAGCTTTCAAGACTCCTACCTTGTTGCCTTCGATCGCCACAGCGGTGTTGTGCGTTGGCGTCGCCACCTTTCCAGCACCACCGCCGCCAACTCACAGCAATACGCTGATACAAAATCGCTCACCACCTTCACCGTCCACCCGCCTTCAGGCCGGGTTTATGCCTGCGACAACTTGGGTGCCGCCGCAGCCTTAGATCTCCACACCGGAAGCGTCCACTGGCTCACCGTGTTGCCCAATGGAACCCAAGAGGGCCCCACCACCATCACCCCACTCGCCCCAGGCCTCGCCCCTCAGCCATGCCACGCGGGCCTGCTTTTGCCCATTCGTTTCACCAACACCTTTGGTTTGCTTCTCGACATCACCTCCGGCAAACCCCTTGCGTCTCCCGCTGTCAACCTGATCGAACTCACCGATCTTCGCCCGCTGCCCAATGGTGATCTTCTCGCGGGTTTTGCCGATGGCCGCATTCAACGTTTAAACAGCCAAACCCTTGCCCCCCACTGGACCCTTCCAAGCACCCACACAAGCCGTCGCCACATTGCCATTCCCCTTGCATACGCCAACAAAAATGCCCTGTGGATTACCGATGTTAACGGCAGCCTCGCCATCGTGGACGCTGCCACCGGCACCCTTCGTGAAACCCAACGCCTCGACAATCCCGGCATCCCCTTACCCGTCTCTGGCGGCTTGGTCACCCTGGCGCATCGTTCCTTCGCCAGTTACACCCCTTGGTCTCAAGCCTACGCATTACTGCAACAACGCATCGCGCAAAATCCACACGATCCACAAATAGGTCTCAGCATGGCCACCTTGGCACTCAATGCCGCGGCCAACACCCCAACGCCAAGCTCACCCACATCCACCGCGCCCAAAATCACGCCCCACGCTGCGGTCGTCCAAGGCGTCAAACATTGCCTTGCCGCATTGGAATCTGCACCCGCTCCCCAACGAATCGCCCCCCTCAACGCCTTACTCACCTTGGCCGAACAAGCCAGCGTACTTGATGCCTCCACCCGCGACACCCTCTTTGACCAACTTGCCCAAGCCGTGCGCAGCCCCGCCGAATTGCTTAACTACACCTTGGCCCGTGCCGTCGCCAGCGCCAAAGCCGGTCAAGCAGACCAAGCCGTCGACCTTTACCAAACCATTATCAGCCGCGACACCCTTGCCGCCGAACGTGTAAGCCGTCAAGGTGTCACCCGACGTGGCGGCGTCGTGGCCCATCAAGCACTGCAAACCCTGCTCACCCAACACGGCGCTGCGCTCTATGCCACGCACGACCGCAGCGCCGCGACCGAGCTTGACCTGCTTGTCCATCGCCCCAGCACCACCACCGACGACTTACTCCAACTCGCCAAGCACTACCCCTTTAGCAACGCCGCCGCCAACGCACTGCTTCAAGCCGGTCGCCGCCAAGCCGCCAGCCCCACGCCCGCCGCCGCCGCCACCACCCTGCGCCGCAGCTATCGGTTGGCCCAAGCCCCCGCCCAACGGGCCGCCGCCGCAGGCGCCCTTGCCGAACATTACATCGCCCAAAATCGCCCCTTGGCCGCCATCGCTTGGCTTACCCAAATCAGCCGCGACGAACCCACCCTCGAACCCTTACACCAAGGCACACCCACCCCCCCAACGCTCTGGGTCGCCGACCTCAACAACCTTCAACCCACCCACACCGCCACATCCCACGTCACCCTTCCCTTGGGCGCCTCCATCACACACCCTGGCATTCCCATTGCACATCCTACGCACCAAGATTCTGCCGACACCCCAGGCCCCCCGCCCACACCCCCTCATGTTCTTTTAAGCGGCCCACAGCCCGGCACATTGGCTTTCATCGATCTTGCCCAACCCAACACCCCACGCTGGACCCTCACCAACGCCGCGCCTGACACCACCCAAATTCACCTCAGCGGCGACACCGCCGTGCTCTGGTCTGCACAACGCCAAGCCATCACCGTTCGCTCACTGACCGACGGCCACCCGCTGTTTCCTTCCGCGCCCACCGAGCCCTTACTCGCCGAATTGGGCGAAGGCGGCCAACTCGTCGCCGCCCGTCACGCGTTGGCTGGCGCAACCCTTCAGCACATTCAAAACGATTTCGAACACGGCCTTGACGAACACAATCACCGCCGCCGCGAACTTGCCACCAAACGCCAAGCCCCACCCCACGTGGTCGTGGGCGAAGCCGCCATTGCCGTGGTCGACAAACTTGGCCGCGCCGCCGCCATCGACCGCCACACCGGCGCCGCCCTCTGGCACCTTCAACTTCCCCTCGAATCCATCACCTTTGTTCGCGCCCGAGGCGAACTACTCCTCATCGGCGGACTCCGTGGCGCAGGCACCGGCGCCGAATCAGGCGTCATCCTCATCCTCGACCTCGCCACCGGCCAACATCGCCAACCCCAGCTCGAAGACGCCGGCACACCCCGATGGGCCGATGTCGACGCCAGCGGAAACCTTTTGGTCTTGCGCCACACCCAACTCACCCTCTACAACCACAGCAGCAACACCGTGCGCTGGCGAGCCGACCTCGACCATGAACTTGGCCCCGCCTCGCTCATGTCCATCACCCCCCAAGCCCTCTACGTTTCAGACGCCACCCACATCTTCTCCATCGATCTTGAACAAGGTGTGGTTCACCCCATCGCCAAAGTACTCCCCCAAGGCACCCTTCGTTATGCCCGCGGCACCGGGTGCATCACCCACCATCCTCTCACCGGCCTCACCGCCCTTGCCCCCGACGGATCCATCGCTTGGCGTAGCGCCCTAAACCTTAGCCAGCAATCCTCCATGGGCCTTGCCTTAAGCCCCACCCAAGCCCTCATTGCCACCGCCTCAAACCACCCCAACAAACCCCTGAGCCTCATCACCCTCGACCTCATCACCGGCCGCTTCACCGGCCACCAACACACCTCCCTTCCCGCTCGTTTCGCCAAAACAAAAAACAAACTCACCCTACTCAACGGCGCCCTACTCATCGAAGACCGCCACAAACAAACCTTTTTCCTCCCCAGCGCCACACCTGCCCCCCAGCCCACCCCCCCAGCCCCTTAGCCACAGAAACCGCCTGCTCTTTGCTTAAAGAACGAACTGAGCGGTTAAGGGGCTGAGGACTAAGTGCAAAGGCTTTCAGAAGTGGCCGAGTGAAGAAGCCTTTTACCCCATACCCTAAACTCCAAACCCATACCCCAAACCACAACACACAAACCACAACACACCACCATGCCCACACCCCACACCACCGCCCTCGAAACCGTCGATCCCATCGTCGCCAAACTCATCGCTGCCGAAACCCAACGGCAAGAGAACACCCTCGAAATGATCGCCAGTGAAAACCACGCCAGCGCCGCCGTCATGGCCGCCCAAGGCTCGGTCATGACCAACAAATATGCCGAAGGCTACCCCGGCAAGCGCTACTACTCCGGCTGCCAGTACTACGACACCGTCGAAACCCTCGCCATCGATCGCGCCAAAGAAATGTTTGGCTGCTCCTACGCCAACGTCCAGCCCCACTCCGGCGCCAACGCCAACCTCGCCGTTCAACTCGCACTGTTCGATCCCGGCGACACCTTCGCCGCCATCGAACTCAGCGACGGCGGCCACCTCACCCACGGCAGCTCCGTCAACATCTCGGGCAAATGGCTCAACCCCGTCACCTACAACCTGGTCACCGACGAAAGCAAAGACAACTGGGGCCACCTCGACTACGACAGCATCGAAGCCGTCTGCGCCAAACACAAACCCAAAGTCCTCATGTGCGGCTACAGCGCCTACCCCCGCACCATCGACTTCGCCAAATTCCGCGAAATCGCCGATCGCCACGACGCCCTGCTCTGGGCCGACGTCGCCCACATCGCCGGACTCATCGTCGGCGGCGTACACGAAAGCCCCTTCCCCCATTGCCACATCGTCACCACCACCACCCACAAAACCCTTCGCGGGCCGCGCGGTGGATTGATTCTTTCTGACGACGAAGCACTCAGTGAACGCCTCGCCACCAAACACCCCCTCAGCCGTCGGCTCAACTCCGCCGTCTTCCCCGGCACCCAAGGTGGGCCCCTCATGCACGTCATCGCCGCCAAAGCCGTCGCCTTTGGCGAGGCCCTCCAACCCGAATTCAAAACCTACGCCAAAGACGTTGTCGCCAATGCCTCTGCACTGGCCACCGCCCTCATGGCCAAAAACTACAAACTCGCCAGCAACGGCACCGACAACCACCTCATGCTCATCGACCTGCGTCCCACCGACGCCGACCTCACCGGCAAAGACGCCGCCGCCTGGCTCGAAACCGCCGGCATCATCGCCAACATGAACACCGTGCCCAACGAAACCCGCAGCCCCTTTAAAACCAGCGGCATTCGCATCGGCACCCCCGCCCTCACCACCCGCGGCCTCCAAACCACCGACATGGAAGAAGTCGCCACCCTCATCAACCGCGTCCTCACCAGCAAAGGCGATCAAGCCAAACTTGATGCCGTCCGCAGCGACGTCGTCGAACTCTGCAAACGCTACCCCATGCCGCACTAAACAAAGGTGTGCATATTGCAAGACAGAAAATGAACCGCCAAGGGGGCAAGTAAGGGAGCCAAGGAAGGCAAGGAATTGAACTTTTACAGGTTCAGGCCCAGCGACCAACGCAAGCGTTCACCAAGTTTGAATCCCCCCCCATCTCCGCTTGCATCTTGCTAACTGCTACTTGCTACTTGCTACTTGCTACTTGCTACTTGCTAAACCCTAACGGCTATTCCCCTTCTACCGCCGCCGCAAGCGAAAACTTTCTTGAGCTTCCACCTCAATGCCCGTTCCTGCTTGGGTCAAGGTCAACTGCACCGTGATGGTCTTTAAGTCGCCAGGCAAGTTTTCAGGCAAGTCCAATTGCACGCTGTAATGATCACCGGTTAATCCCGTGCGGTAGCACGTGTCAAACTCAAGCGGTTCATAGGTGCGATCGGCAATCACGCGAGGCGGGGTGTTGGCTTCCAACGTCACCGCCTGCAAGTTCAACCGCCCAGCCGTCACACTCATCCGGCCCATTTGATCCACCGGCATGATGTACAACACCAACCGGTCATCTTCACCATCTTGATTGGTGTCCACCGGCCCGGTGTAGCGGGCAAACTTTAAATCCGAAAGCACCGGAACCGTGGCCCCGCTCAAAGGATGATCGCCCTGCTTGCCTTCACGCAACGTCGACAACTCGGCCTCTTGCAAACGGGCACGTTCTTGAAATTGATCTATTTCACGCGACAACTTCACGTTCTCAGAACGCAAGTCATCGTTTTCATTCACAAAGCTTTTACCGCTTCCGCCAATGCGACACCCCGCCGACAGCAACATCAGTGCAACCAGCACGCCCCCGGCAATCCGGCGAGTTAAACATTCCATCAATCGTCGTCGCCACCATTGGCGCCTTGGTTTTCAGGCAAGTGCTCCAACACCGAGTCCACCACGCCATAGTCAACCGATTCTTTGGAATCAATCCAATAATCGCGTTCACAATCGGTCGCCACTTTCTCTTGCGACTGCCCGGTGTGCTTGGCCATAATCTCAAACAACCGCGTGCGGGTTTTAAGCATTTCTTTGGCTTGAATGCCCAAGTCGGTTGCCTGGCCTTGCATGACGCCACCCATCAGCGGCTGGTGCAACAACACCCGGCCATTGGGCAAGCAAAAACGCTTGCCCTTGGTGCCCGCCATCAAAAGCAACGAGCCCATCGACGCGGCCATCCCAATGCAATAGGTCGCCACCTTTGGACGAATAAACTGCATGGTGTCATACACCGCCAAGCCCGCACTCACACTGCCGCCGGGGCTGTTGATATAAAAGTGAATGTCGGCATCACCGTCTTCATTGCTCAAAAACAACAACTGGGCAATCAGCAAGTTGGCCGAATCGTCGGTCACCGCGCCACCCAAAAAGATAATGCGGTCTTTCAGCAAGCGCGAGTAGATGTCATAAGACCGCTCGCCGCGGCCCGTCTTCTCAATCACCATCGGAATCAAAGTGCTCATCGTCGTTGCCTTTTTGGAGGGTACAGGGTTCGAGCCCCAGATTGTAGCCCCTTGACACGTTTAAGGCGCGGCCCTGCAACCATTCTGCCCCTCACAACCCAGCGGATACTCTATCTCTACCATGACTGCCGCCCCTCAATCGCTCTCCACGCCCCCCCACACAACCCGCGTGTTTCTACCCGCCGTGACCACACTGGCATGGCGCGAGGTCACACGGTTTTTTCGCCAACGCAACCGTGTGATTGGCGCCATCGTCACCCCCATTCTCTTTTGGCTGCTCTTGGGCTTTGGCGTGGGCGACGCACTACGCATCTCACCCGACACCGCAGCTTTGCCCATCACCAACCCCCTCGCCAACGAACTCACCGCCGCAGGCAATCGCGTGGGCTATTTAGAATTCTTCTTTCCCGGCGCCGTGCTCATGATGGTGCTCTTTACGGCCATCTTTTCCACCATCACCGTCATCGAAGACCGCCGCGAAGGCTTTCTGCAAAGCGTGCTGGCCTCGCCCGCCTCGCGCACCGCCGTGGTGTTGGGCAAAGTTTTGGGCGGCGCCATCATCGCCACCCTGCAAGGCTTGGTCATGCTCATCATGGGCGCCCTCATGTTTGGCCAGCCCTCACTGTTGAGTTTTTTGCCTGCCGTCGGGCTCATGTTCCTCATTGCCGTGGGCCTCACCGCCTTGGGACTTAGCCTCGCGTGGCCCATGAACTCCACCGCTGGATTCCACGCCATCATGAATGTGCTTTTGCTTCCCATGTGGTTTTTAAGTGGCGCGGTGTTTCCTTTGGCCACCGCAGCAGGCCCCATGCGCTGGGCCATGCTGCTCAACCCCTTAACCCACGGCCAAGCTGTTTTTGCCGCCGTGCTGCAAGGCTCACGCGCCGCCGACCCGGGTGTGTCACTGGTCATCGCCGCCGCCATCACCGTGTTGGCCACCACCACCGCCGTGGCATTCGCCGTGCGACAAGCCCATCGCGGCTAAGGCTCATTAAAAAAACGCATTGGACGAGAACCCAAAGTACAAAACACAAAAAGAAAAAGAAACGCCCATGCGATCACTCCTCCCACTGCTCTTGGCTCTTTCCTTCGCCGCCTGCGATCGTAAACCCGCGCCCGCCCCTATCGCTCAGCCACTCGACACCTATTGGCCCACCCCCGCCTTCACCCTCACCGACCAAACCGGCGCCACCCTTTCCAATGTCGATCTTCAAGGCAAAGTGTGGGTCGCCGATTTTTTCTTCACCCAATGCCCCCTCATGTGCCCCATCCTTTCAAGCAGCATGGGCCAAGTGCGCGATGCCATCGCCCCACAGCTTCAAAGCGACAACGCACGGCTCGTGGGCTTTAGCCTTCAACCCGAACACGACACCCCCCAAGTGCTGGCCGACCATGCCCAAAAAATCGGTGCGGTCGCCGGCCAATGGCACCTTTTAACCGGCGACCGCGACACCCTGTGGAAACTCTCCGAAGTCGGCTTCAAACTGGCCGTCGACTTCGCGCCCAACACACCCGACAACCCCATCACCCACACCGGCAAACTCATCTTGGTCGATCGCACCGGCACCCTGCGCGGTTATTACGATGGCCTCAACACACAAGACGTCGACCGCCTCATCCGCGACACAAAACAATTGCTACGTCAAGATCAAAAAGATCAAGATTAAGTCTCAAAACGTAAACCCTCCACATTCCATCTCCCCCAAGGCTCCGTCTTGCCCACCGCCCATCGCCCAACCCCCACTGCTCAAACCGATCCTTGGCGCCCTCCCTCTGCCCAACAAGTGACCGACTATTTCGCGCAACACGCACCCAATCCTCCACACCCGGCGCGACGGCTTTTCGTGCTCATCCCCATCGCTGCCGCCGCCACATTGGCCCTCTTGGTCGGCGGGCCCGCATGGTTGTTGTTGTGGGCCACTTTCATCGGCTCCTCGCTTTGGGCCCGCGCCCAATTCAGCCAACGCCAAAACCTCGCCCAACGTGTCGAACGCGCCCAAGAACTGGTGCGACTTCGCTTTAACCGGCCCGCCCTGCGCGCGATTTGGCAACTCATCCCACAACTCACCGCCCACCCCACACTGCAACATGGCGCCATCGTCGTACTCGCCCGTGGATTCGAACAAACCCACCAACACGACGCCGCACTGGCCTGCTACGACCGACTCACCCAAGACATTCCCAAAGGCCACCCCGGCGCCGCCATGCTCAACACACGTCGCGCCGTGGCCCAGCTTTTAAGCAGTCGCTTGGCCGATGCCGACCAAACCCTGCGCCGCCTACGCAACACGCTTGCGCGTGACACCGCAACGCCCCAGTCATCGCCCAAGCCGCCCGACGCCCCCATGTCTGCCATGCTCGCCTTCATCGAGCTGCTTCACGCCACGGCCACCGCCCACTACGACCAAGCCATCGAAGAATCCCCTCAACTCATCAACACCTTGCAACCCCTAGGCCTCGACGCAGGCTACGGCTACGCCCTCAGAGCCTTATCACACCACCACCGCGACGGGCAAAGTGATAACCAAAACGACAATCAAGACGACGCCGCACACGCCCGCCGCTGGTGGCAACGCGCCACCGCACTCATTCCCGCCAACGCCCTGGTCGACCAACTGCCCGACCTTCG
>JAZGFZ010000197.1:0-5749 GCA_036480015.1 Algisphaera sp.
ACGTCATCGTCGTCGCCGGACACAACCTAGGCACCATGGAAGTGGAATCCGCCTTGGTCAGCCACGCCGATGTGGCCGAAGCCGCCGTGGTGGGCTTTCCGCACGACATCAAAGGCACAGGCATCGCCGCGTTTGTCATCACCCAAGGCGATTTACCCGAGCCCGGCAGCGACGCCGCCCAAGCCATGAAAAAAGCCCTCATTGCCCACACGGGTCACGAGTTGGGCCCCATCGCCAAACCCGATCAAATTCGCCTCACCAGCGCACTGCCCAAAACCCGCAGCGGCAAAATCATGCGACGCCTCCTGCGCGACATTGCCGCAGGCAATGAAATCACCAGCGACACCTCCACCCTCGAAGACCCCAACATCGTCGCCAAACTTCAAGAGGGCTAATACACCCCCCCAAAACAAAAGAGAGCCCCTCCATGGCCCACACCAACCCTGTTCTTCAAGGCGCCGGCATCCACCACGTCGCCTTGCGCACCACCCAATTCGATCGCAGCGTCGCGTTTTACACCAACACCCTTGGCTGCGCCCCCAAGCTGGCGTGGGGCGATGCAGGTGATCGCGGCGTCATGCTCGATGTCGGCGACGGCAACTACATCGAAGTGTTTGAACGCCCCGAAGACAGTGCCGTCGACAGCGAAGCGCGACTGCTTCACCTTTGCCTGCGTTGCACAAATGTCAACGAAGTCATCGAACGCGTGCGGGCCGCAGGCTGCGAAATCACCATCGAACCCAAAGACGTCCCACTCACCAACCAAGTGCCTGATGGCACCCCCCAAGTCACCTTGGGCTTGGCCTTTTTTAAAGGCCCCGATGGCGAAATCATCGAGTTGATGGACTGCCCCGATCTCTAAACCGCAACCCAACGCCACAACCACAGACCACACCCTTTCGCCGCCTTCCAATCCTTGGCGTGAAGGCTTGGCTGCCGTGCGAGCCAACGCCGTGCCCGGCATGGTGCTTGCCGTCTTTGCCATCGGCTTGGTCGCGGCCTATTTCAACGTCCCGCCCCTTCATGCCGCCCTCACCCGGCTAGGCGAATGGAAAGTCGCCGGCGGCTACGCCTTTAGCATCGTCAGCACCGGCCTGTTTGGCGGCACCCTGCCTTGGCTCATCGGCCGCTTGCGATCCGCCCCGGCCCAAGGCCACGCCCCCCTTTCGCACATGCTGTTTCTCACCGCCTTTTGGGGCTACAAAGGCATTGAAATTGACACCACCTACCGCGTGCAATCCATGCTGTGGGGCGACAGCACATCGCCAGGCATGGTCGCACTCAAAGTCTTTTTAGACCTTGGCGTGTGGTGCGCAATTTGGGCCGTGCCCACCACCGTGCTGGGCTACGCCTTCAAAGATTCAGGCTTTTCCTTCGCAGGCCTTCGCCGCTGGATGAGCCCCGGCTGGTTTCGCCAAAAAATCATCCCACTCATTGTGAGCAACTTTTTCATTTGGGCCCCCGCCGTGGCCGCCATTTATTGCCTCCCCCAACCCCTGCAATTGCCCCTGCAAAACCTAGTCCTCTGCTTTTGGTCACTCATCCTCATGATTCAAGTGGTGGGGGCAGAAGAGACTTCGTAAAATAAAGGGGTCAGGGAAGGTCGGCTGCCGTTGAAAATCAGCAATTAGGGGTTAGCAATTAGCAAGATACAAATGAAAAACAACCCTAAGCCCCATACCCCACCGCCTGCGTCTTGCTAACGGCTATTTGCTAACTGCTAATTGCTACACCCCATCCCTCCCACTCCCCACAACACATGCCCCTCATCAGCCTCCTCATTCAAGCCATTGGCTCCACAAGCCTTTTCGCCTCACGCGCTTTCGTGCCCGCGTTTGCCGCCGCCATGATGCTGCGTTTTGGCGGCGACTTACCACTCATCAACAAACTCATTGGCGGCTTAAGCCTGCTCAATGGCCAACTTGTTCCAAGCTGGTTCACCAGCGATGCAACGCTCATTGTTTTGGGAGTTCTGGCCGCCCTTGAAATCGCCGCCAACAAAAACGCCGATGCCCGATCGCTACTTAACACGCTCGACAAATACATCAAGCCCGTCATGGCCGGGCTCACCTTTTTGGGTGTGGCCAACGCCACCGATTCCAGCTTTGTCCAAAACACCCTAGGCCTTCAACTCAACACCGCCCACCCCACGCTCATTCTCGCCGCCGCCTTTGGCCTTGCCCCCGTGCTGGCCGCGGTGTCGGCGGTAGGCACCTTTGTGATTGCCACGGTGCGGTCCGCCATTTTGGGGGTGTTCATCAACGCCGACGCCGACGACGACACCGGCATTCAAAAACTGTTGTCATGGGCCAGCGACATTTGGGCCAGCGTGGGCGTGATCTTCTTGATCCTCTTCCCCCTCATCATGATCGCCCTAATTGCGATGGTGCTGGGAGCCATTGCCGGGTTGCGATGGTGGCTTAAACGCAAAGAAGAAGCCTCCAAAGTGCCCTGTTTGGGCTGCGGAGAATCCATGTATCGCTGCGCCATGGTTTGCGGAGCATGCCAAACCACCAACCCCGATGTGTGCGACGTGGGCATTCTTGGCCAGTCCGATTGCAACGACCCCGCCAACCTCAAAACCCAAGAGCAACAACTTGCCGAACAGCGCCGCTGCCCACGGTGCGCCACCCATCTGCCCGACCGCGACCCACACCAACACTGCCCTGCATGCCAGCACGTTCCATTTGCCGACGCAGCCTTTGTGAGTCGCTACACCAAGGGCATCAGCCACCGCCTGCCCTTGGTGCTTGCCATTGGTGCAGGACTTAGCGCCATTCCCGTCATCGGCCTGCTCCCCGGCGTCATCTACTATCGCATGGCTTTGGTCGCCCCGTTTCGGCGTTACCTGCCTGCGGGCACCAACCTCGCGGCCAAATGGGCCCTACGCATCGTCATGTTCCTGCTCATCGCCGTGCAATGGATTCCCTTCGCAGGCATCATCACCGTGCCCGCCATGGCCCTCATTAGCTTCTTCACCTACCGTGGTCTTTTTCAACGCGAAGTAAGCAGCTCCGACGAAAACAAGCCCGACGCATTACCCACCGCACCGCGAATCTAAACCCCAACATCTGCGACGCCCCCATGCACCTTTCTGTCAACGTCAACAAAATCGCCTTGCTTCGCAACGCCCGCCACGGCGAAGTGCCCTCGGTGATCGACTTGGCACGCATCGCACTCGACGCAGGAGCCCACGGCATCACGGTGCATCCACGCCCCGACGAACGCCACATTCGACGCAGCGACGTTGATGCCTGTGCCGAATTGTTGGCCTTGCCGCAATACGCCCATGCCGAGTTCAACATTGAAGGCAACCCCCTACTGGGCCACCTCATGCCCATCTTACGCGACATCAAACCCACCCAAGTGACCTTGGTGCCCGACGACCCCAATCAAAACACCTCCGACCACGGATTTGATCTCACCCGCCCCGACGTGGTCGACGAACTCTCCCCGCTTATCGACGAACTCAAAGACTTGGGCTGCCGGGTCAGCGTCTTCATCGACCCCGACCCCGCCACGGCCACCGCCGCCCCAGCCTGCGGCACCGATCGTGTTGAACTTTACACCGAGCGCTATGCCCAAGCCCACGGCACCGTGCATGCCGATCGCATTCTCGACCTGTTTGTCGCCACCGCCCAAGCCGCCCACGACGCAGGCTTGGGCATTAACGCAGGCCACGATCTCAATCTCAACAACCTGGCCGACTTTGCCGCCGCCATGCCCGGCCTGCTCGAAGTCAGCATCGGCCACGCCTTGGTGGCCGATGCACTAGAGCTCGGCATGGCCCAAACCGTCAAACAATACCTCCGGGCACTGGTTCTGCCTTAAACCATTGCAGGAATGAGGGGGAAAGTGAAAAGGCAATATCAGAAGTAACCCCAAAGCCGAGACCCCATACCCACCGCCCACGTCTTGCTATTTGCTAATCCCTAATTGCTAATCCCTAATTGCTATCCCTCCCATAACACCCCTATCATGCCCCCATGCCTTCTCGCCTTGAAACCCTCGAAACCCTCTACGCCGCCGACCCTGCCGACGCCGATCTGCCTTACATGATCGCCCTCGAACATGGCAAGGCTGACGATCCCGAAACCGCCGTCACATGGCTCAGCAAGGCCATCACCATCGACCCCTCGCATCACTACGCCTACTTTCAAAAAGCCAAAATGCTCAGCGAACTGGGCGAAGACGACCACGCCATCGCCGCGGTGGATGCAGGCATCGCCCAAGCCGCCGCCGACCAAAACGCCAAAGCCCTCAACGAATTACAAGAGCTTCGACTCGCGCTGCTTTAAACTCTAATAAACCACGCGCCTTAGCCGCCACCCTCAACCCTATGCTTTTCCGCCATGGCCCCACCCTTCAACCTCGATCTCGAAGCACCTGCCAACTCGCCCTACGACGACGTGCTTCCCAAAGCCGCCACGCTTGAAGATCAAATCGAGCGTTACGAAAGCCATTGGTCGGCCGTGGACTTCGAAAAAAACAACCCCAAGGCCCTCACCCTTCGCTACAGTCGCCGTGGGCCCAAAGGCTGGTGGCCAATCATTCCCGCCGCCCTTTGCATCAGCCTCGCCGCACTCCTGTTTTTCATCTCGCCGCTCGGCCAAGCCCTCAACATTCTCCTTGCCGCTTCCCTGCTGTCGCTTGCCGCAGTATTTGGGTTGATCTGGCGATCCCACACCGCCATCACACTCAATCAGCGCGGCCTTAAAACCGCCCCCTTCCCTCCTTTCACTGGGCCAAAAACCAAAGTCGACCTCGCCAACCTCCGACGGTTCAAAGTTGAAAAAGCCAAAAGCAAAAAGGGCAAAACCTACACCGTCAACGCCATAACCCGCGACGGCCTCATCCTGCCTTTAGTCGATCAAATCAAACTCAAAGACGACGCCTATCTTATTTCCACGCTTCTCATCGACCGTGTCAAACGCGAACGCAACGCGGGCTAGAGCAAACGAACACGATTACTCCGCCTTGGGCAAGGCCATCACCTCACCTGTTTCCACCTGCGGTTCGTTGGGCTCAGGCATTTCAGGCAAAGCCCAATCGCCCATGATTTCAGGCGGCATGGGAAGTATCCCCATCGTCATAAGCACATCTATAGGGTTCGCTTCTTCTGGATGACTTTCCGCCACTTTGTTTTCCAACGGCCGTGTCTTTTCACCTCCGCAACCCACCGCAAACAACACCCCCACCACCGACAACGCAAACAGTGCCGTGCTGGCCAAGGTTGCGATGGTGGCCCGCGCCGCCCGTCGCCCCGCACGATTCCATGCTGGCGGCCACGTCGAACGCGTCATCACCCGCCCCTTCGCATCTCGGGTCACCCGCACACACACCCGCTGCGATCCATCAGCCGCCCCCGCCACCAAGGCCCTCACTTCACGCGGTCGCATGCCAGCCACATTGTGAACATGCTGTTCACACGCATCGCAAAACCGCTTGCCATCATCCCCCGTCATGGCCGCCCAATCTGCCGAACAAGGCTCACGAATATCAATCACATCAAGCGAAAAAGGTTTACGCGTCGTCATGGCAAAATCTCCGTGAGCCGGTATTGACCCACCTTGATAGACGCACCACCCTCAAAAGAGTTCCCGCAAGCAATCACTTTTTTTAAAACCCCTCTCAACCCAACAGCCCCGAAGGGGCTGAGGGGGAAAGGGACTGAGGGACTAAGTGAAAAGGCAATTCAGAAGAGACCCCAAGTGGCCCCCCCCCCCCCCCCCCCCCCACAACCCCCCCC
>JAZGFZ010000198.1:0-6638 GCA_036480015.1 Algisphaera sp.
ATCGACCGCATCACCGAAGGTGCCCCCATCGATGCCGTGGCCGACCTGTACGCCATGACCGCTGGTGAGCAATCTGAGCTTTACCGCCTGATGTTCTGGCTCGCCAGCGTGGGCAAAAACGACAAGCAAGCCAACACCGTGCCCCCCGCCATTCGCGAAATTATCGACGGCTGGGCGGTCCAAATTGGCGACAAGCGCGTGGCCGAAAGCTACTGGTCACAATTGCACGGCGCCATCATGCTCGGCCGCCGGGTTGACGACGTGCCAGTGCCCACCCTCAAGGGCTAATCATCCTTTTTCAAGGACATTAGACCACGGGTGATGCCTTCACCTCCTGATTTTAAAGCCCGCCCCTCATTCGGGGCGGGTTTTTTTTACACACCATCACAAAACACACCCGCTACGATGCCCTTTATGACCTCTTGCGGCCCCCCAAAAACTCTCGACGTTGTCGAAATACGCTGTCCCGCCAAGGTCAATCTTGTGCTGAAAGTGCAACGGGCCAAGCCCAACACCCCATTGCACAACATTGCCAGCTGGATGATTCCCATCGGCCTGTATGACCACTTAACCGTCCGACGCCTGCCCAACGACACCGCAAGCACTGCGGACATTCATTTCAACCACGATTCACCACGGCAAGAAACCGTCGACTGGCCTTTGGACCGCGACCTTGCCGTGCGTGCCCACCGCGCATGCGAAAAACACTTGGGCCGATCACTGCCCGTCGCCATCACACTTTCCAAACGCATTCCCACCGGCGGCGGCTTGGGCGGCGGCTCTTCCGATGCCGCAGGCATGCTGGTGGCTCTCAACCAACTGTTCGACACCCCCATCACGCCCGACGCATTACACGACATCGCATGCACACTCGGCGGCGACGTACCCTTCGCACTCGCCGCCCTTACCCGCTGCGCATCCGCCATCGTGACAGGCAGCGGCAACATCGTCACCCCCGTCTCGGCCCCCCGCTGCGGCCACTTGGTCCTGCTCATCCCCCCATTTGGTTGCCCCACCGCCTCTGTTTTTGCGGCGTTAGACGCTGCCCAAGGTGGATGCGACACCTTAAACACCAAGGCCATTCGCGCCCTCACCCAAATCGCCGCCGCCCCAACACCCAACCCCAATCTGTGGACCAACGACCTCACCGACGCCGCCTGCACCCTCGAGCCGCGACTCAACGCCATGCGATCCGCCGCCGCCCTGCTTCACCATCCCAACCTGTTCATGACGGGGTCAGGATCCGTTTGTTTTGTCCCCTGCACCGACCATCCCCACGCATTACAAACCGTCCGCACCGTTCGCTCATCGTCTTCGCCCGCCTTTAAAAACGTCGCCGCCATTGCGGTTCGCTACGGCGGCCTCATCGCGTGACCGCTCACGATCCACCCATTGACGCCGACCTTTTGGAATATGCCTACCGCCAAGGGGCATTCCCCATGGCCCACGGCACCGACGACCTCAGTGTTGATTGGTACGCTCCCGATCCCCGCGCAGTGATTCCCCTTGAACCCCAGGGCTTTCACATCCGCCGATCGCTTGCCAAGCAAATACGCCGGAAGCCCTTTGAAATACGCGTGGACACGCAATTCGAAGCCGTCATTCGCGCTTGCGCCAAGCCGCGTCCCGGCGAAGGCGGCGACGTCTGGCTCAGCGAAATGCTCATCAGCGCCTACGTCGATCTCGCCAAACGTGGTCACGCCCACAGCATCGAAGCATGGCACGACAACACCTTGGTCGGCGGAATTTACGGCGTTTGCTTTGGCGGTCTTTTTTGTGGCGAGTCCATGTTCTCTCGCGCCCCGTACGCCTCGCAACTCTGCTTGGTCCACCTTGTGAGCTATTTACGCCACAACGGCCACACCCTGTTCGACGTGCAATTTGTCAACGATCACCTCGTTCAATTTGGCGTGATTGAACTTTCACGTCACGACTACGAGCAACAACTCGCCAACGCATTAACCCTCGACACATCATGGAACGCGCCCTAAGGAACAGCCCTGAAACAACATCCCTCTTTTGTCACCGTTCACGTATTTTCACCTGCCATGGCCGACGCCCCCTTCGCCATGGCCGCCCCCCCTCTTCGTCATTCCCGCGCAGGCGGGAACCCAGATTTGTACGCACAGGCGGGAACCCAGACTCGCACGCGCAGGCGAGAATCTAGGCTCGCACGCTGGATCCCCGCCTGCGCGGGGATGACGGGAGGAAGTCGGCCGCGAACGACCTAAAAATGGCGGCCCCAACATCAAAACAAAGCGACTTCCTCCCGCTTTCCTTCGTGCCTTTGAGCCTTTGAGCTTTCGTGTTTGCCTTGGGATTTTAAAACGGTGAACGATTACACACGCCCATCCATCACACAAAACAGCCCCCGCTTTTCGCGGACATCGCACCCACGTGCGGCATTCTCAACACACTCAACGTGGCACGTTAAGAATGTCACCAATCTGCATTTTCTTAGGCGTCACTTCTGGATTCGCCGCGATCAAATCATTCGTACGCTTCACCGTGCCGTACAGCTTGAGCGAAATGCCTGAAAACGTGTCGTTCTTTTGAACCACATAGGTTTCCATGGGCTCAGGCGCCATGGTTTCATCCAACGGCTCAATAGCGTCAATCGCGTCAGGAGCATCGCCCTCCAACACCTCAGGCACAGCGTCTACATTCTCATCGGGCATCGCAATGGGCACAAAAACCGGCTCAGCAGGGGCCGCCACCACGGACATGTCCCCCGTGTCTTTTTTGTAAACACTGTGAAGGCGCTGGCACCCCCCCAAAGTCGATACGGCAATCAAAGAAGCGGCAGTCACCACGGTAGTCAAAGGAAACATGTTCATTGTGGTTTTGTAGCGAAAAATCCCCTCGTCTGCCTGCAAAAAAAGGGTTCCTGGCCCCTTTTTTGAAAAAAAGGGGTCAGGAACCCTTTTTTAGGGGGGCCACAACAAGCAAAACAAGGTTCTAAATCAGCCGCTGGCCGGGGAGCAAAGGCGGCATCGGCACATCCAATGTTTCCGCCACGGCCCGCAAAAGCTCAACCTCACGCACCGTCACCGTGTGATCGGCCGCCACCACCGCAGCACACGCGTGAATCACCTGCCGCGTGTCCAAAGGTCGCAACATGCCCAGTCGATCCACCGCCTGGGTCAACCGAGCCATGCTGACCTGATTCGCCGCAGGCAATGACGATGAAAAACCCGTCACATAAGCCGCGCCCGCCGCAAACGCTTTCTCTGCGGCATCTTTTGAATGCTCAGGCGACGGGTCCACGCGAGCCAGCACCGCCAACAACACAACCAAGTCTTCGTGATGATGCGCCAGCCGTCTGCGCCGTGGTGTGCGGGCCGCCGCCGGGCCAATGAGATGTCGCCACAGCGCTTGCCTCAGCGCCCACTCAAACAAACCCAAACGCCCATCGGCCGCGATCAACGCGTCCACCCCCGCTTCAAAAGAACGCCGCGCACGCGGATGAAGCTCGGCCAATGCCGGAAGCGTCAAATCCAACAAAGGCAACCGCGAAGCCGGATCCAACCGCGACACCTCAGGGGCCAACCGTTCGGCCAATTCTGCAAGCGAAAGATCCACATGGCGCCCAAGCGTCTCCCACTGAATCTCAACCACCTGCGGACGAACCGGATCACACAGCAATGCAAACAAAACCGCCTGCGCCCCCGCAGGTGTTCGCACCGCCTGTCGAAGCAAAGACGGCAAACCCTCAATCAATGCACGCGCCCGAGCCAAGTGAGCCGGGGTGGGCGCCCCAATCGACACCACCGCATCGCCCATTTCCATTTCCCGCGTCACCGCAACGTCTCGTTCTTTCAAAGCAGCATCTGCCGAAACCCCAGCCAAGCCCATCATCGCAGGATGCCCCGCCGCCCTCTTTTCATTCCGCTTCGCATGCGACACCGCTTCTTCAGACGGCACGCCCCGACGACGCGGCCCCAAATACAAGCCATCCCAATGCGGCATCAACCGTGTAATGCGACTCGCCAACGGCGGATGCGTTGCCAAAGCCGACGTTAACCCGCCCCGCGAAGATGCTCCAAAAAACAAATGGCTGTGTTCCATCGCATGTGCCGTACGCAAGCGACTTCCTTCGGCCAGCCCCCCAATACGCCGCAGCGCATTGCCAATGCCATCTGGGTTACGCGTGTATTGCACCGCCGATGCATCGGCCAAAAATTCGCGTTGCCGCGACATCGCAGCCTGAATCAACCGAGCAAAAAACACCCCCAACGACCCCACCGCATACAACGCCGCGCCCACCACAAAAGCCGCCACCACCATCGCCATCGCGCCGCCGTCTTCACTTCGATCCCGACGGTGATACCGCGTATGACTCATGCCTTCACCCACCGCCCGCATCACCATGGCCCCAAGCACACTAATCGCCAAAATACCAAACACCAATCCTGTGAGCCGCAAATTCAATCGCATGTCGCCATGCAAAATATGGCTGAACTCATGGGCCACCACCCCCTGCAGCTCATCACGCGAAAGTTGACGCATTGCACCATGAGTCACCCCAATCACCGCATCGTCTAGCGACCACCCCGCCGCAAATGCATTCACCCCATCCTCATTTTCCATGAGATACACCGCTGGCACCGGGCAACCCGCAGCCAAGGCCATTTCCTCCACCACATTCAAAAGCCGCCGCTCATAAGAATCGGTTGTGTCTGTTTCCACCCGCCGTGCCCCCACCGACTTCGCCACCGACCGCCCGCCACCCGACAACTGCATCGTTTTAAAAAACGACCCGCACGCAATCACCCCCAGCGTGATCACCGCCGACAACCCCGCCACCCGCCCAAGCGGCAAGCGACGCAAGCTCTCTGCTGTCATAAACGCCCCCGAATCCCCCGGATGCCGACTCGACACCACCAGCACCGTGCCCAACACCGAAAGCCCTGCCACCAATAACAAAATAGCCCCCACCGCCAACGCAAACAAAATCACCAACCGCCTAGACGATCGCCGCGCTGCCTCCTGATGCTCGAAAAAGTCCATGCAACACTCAATCGCGGTTAACGGTTAGCTGTTAGCAAATAGCCGTTAGCAAATAGCAAGAAGGCGTAAGGGCGGCTTGTGAACATTCCAATCGCGCATGGCCAATCGCCAATTCGACTACTGCCCTGCCGACGCGGCAAAATCCACCTTCGGCGGATCTTTTTGCGACGCTTCTTCCAATTCAAAATAAGCCGCATCGCCAAAGCCCAAAATGTTGGCCAAAATCACCGGCGGAAAAGACTCGCGGTAATTTTTATAATTCAACACCCCATCGTTGTATGCCTGCCGCGAAAACGCCACCTTGTTTTCCGTCGTGGTCAGTTCTTCACTCAACTGCATCATGGTTTGGTCGGCCTTCAAATCAGGGTAATTCTCCGCCACGGCCAACAACCGTCCCAACGATGCAGTCAATGCCCCATCGGCCTGTTGCAGCCGAGCCATCGACGCCGTGTCAGTCGGATCACCCGCCACATGCACCTGGGCTTGCGTCGCCGTCGCACGGGCCTGCATCACCGCCTCCAACGTGTTGCGCTCATGCCCCAAATAAGCCTTGGCTGTTTCCACCAAATTGGGGATCAAGTCATAACGCCGCTTCAACTGCACATCAATTTGAGCAAAGGCATTTTGATAGCGATTACGCAACGACACCAGCCGATTGAAAATACCCACCGCCCACAACGCCGCCGCCAACAAAAGAACCAAAAGAACAATCGTCACAACACCCGCAGCCCCCAAAAGTGCCAACGTCGGAACCGCGAAAAAAAGTTGAACAGGCATAAGCAAACTCCAAAAAAGCGACACAAAAAAAAGACCTCATTCATTCTCGCATATCCCACCACGCCTCGCTTGTCGGGATCGCCACCCCCCAAGCGTCCTTTTCCCATCACCCCTTCAAAATCCCCGCGATCTGATCCCGCAAATCCACTGCCGCGTCACGCACCGCGGATTTCCAATCGCCTGATCCCGCGGCATAAATCACCGAGCGACTCGCGGTAATCAGCGCGCCTGTGCCATCGGGCTTAAAGCACGCCCGCACATCATCGGGCCCGCCCCCTTGGGCCCCAAATCCTGGCACCAAAAAAATCTGCTGTGGCATGCGTTTGCGAAGCGATACCGCGTCGGCCGGCTTGGTGGCTCCCACCACCGCGCCAAGCAATGAATAACCACACGCCCCCACGCTTCGCTCGCCCAACGTCGCCATTTGATCCGCCACCGCCTCGGCCACGGTGCGACCATCATCAAGCCGCAACCCCTGCAACGCGTCGCCGCCCGGGTTGCTCGTACGCACCAATGCAAACAAACCCGCCCCCGCCGTTTGAGCCGCCTCAAAAAACGGCTCAATGCCATCGGTTCCTAAATAACTATTAACCGTCAACGCATCGCATCCGCGACCATGCGCCCCGCCTGTCACCAAACCCGCCGCATAGTGCGCCGAGCTGGTTCCAATGTCGCCACGCTTTGCATCTCCCACCACAAACAAACCCGCATCCGCCGCCGCCGCCACCACCCGCTCATACGCCGCATACCCCGCCGCGCCATAGCGCTCAAAACATGCAATCTGCGGCTTCACAGCGGGCACCACATCGGCCACCGCCTCAATCACCCCAAGCGAAAACCCCTCAATGGCC
>JAZGFZ010000199.1:0-6833 GCA_036480015.1 Algisphaera sp.
AAACAAAGCGAAACGCCAAACAAACCTCTGCACCACGTGAGAAAAAAGGCTGGTGGATGACCGTGGGCGGCGGCCAACCGGGCATGGCGAATCGGCGTCGATCACTCATGCCCGACACCACCTTGACCTTTGGCCGTTATCTTAAACTGCTCGACGCCGTGTCGCGATTATTACGCAAGGGCAAGAAGGTCATGCGTGGCGATTTCCAAACGATCACCGACCGCATCGGCGTATCACCTACAAGCGTGGCGGGAACGCTGAAGAGTTGGTTTGAGGAAGGCTTGCCATGGGAAGGGCGGCGGCTGCGCGGTGGAGCTTAATCGGTGAAAGAAGAAGGCGCTCGGAGAAAAGGCCTTTTTATCCACAGATTACGCGGATTTACGCAGATAAGAAAAGACAGATGGCCAAACGGCTTTCCTGGCATCAAATAGTTCTCGGGAATTGTTTTTAACCACGAAACATACGAAAAGCACGAAAGAAAACCAAGACAAAATTTTCGTGTATTTCGTGTGTTTCGTGGTCATTCAGAAATTGGGAATCTCTGAACAAAGGGCAGCTGGGTTCCCGCCTGCGCGCACTTATTTGAGTTCCCGCCTTCGCGGGAATGACGGGACGGAGTGGGCCGTTCTTGTGCAGGCCGCTATAGAAATGGTTTTTAGATGCAAATGAAAATGAAGAGGCGCGGGAGTTGAATGTGTGTCCGCCCTGTGGGCGAATGACAGGCGGGACGCCTATCCCACTGGATGAAAGAGGTACTAGCGATTGGCGTGACTTGGCTTTGGTTTCCTTGCCTTCCTTGGCATTCTTGGAAACTTGGCGGTTAAATCTTCTTCGTGTCTTTGCGCCTTCGAGCCTTCGTGTTTGCCTTGGGTTACCAATCGTGAACATCGCTACAAAACGATGTCCGCAGATGAATGGTTTTTTTGTGCTTCGTTTTTCTCGCGATGCAGTCGAAGGTAGGCGTCTTCGAGTGTGGGGCGGCCGACGGAGATGCGGCGGAGGTTTTCGTGGGCGAGTTGTTGGCTGATGCGGGCGACGATGGCGGGGCCTTGGGGGTGTTCAAAGCGAATGCTGGTGTCGTCGGATCGTGGGGGGGTGTTGGGCCAAGGGCCTAGTTTGTCGGTGAGTATTTCGAGGAGTCTTGGAAGGTCGGCGGGGTCGGTGGGTTCGACGGAAACCATTTGGCCTCCGCAGCGGTCTTGTACTTGGGCGGGGGTGGCGACGGTGAGGAGTTTGCCGTCGGTGAGTATGGCGACGCGGTCGGCGTGCTGGGCTTCGTCTAAAAGGTGGGTGGTCCACAACACGGTGAGGTTGCGCTCTTGGCGAAGTTGGGCGACTTGGGTCCATAGGGCGCGCCGGGCGGCGGGGTCGAGGCCGGTGGCGGGTTCGTCCATGAGCAAGAGGGTGGGGTTGTGTAGCAGTGCTTTGGCGATTTCGAGGCGGCGGCGTAGACCGCCTGAAAAGGTTTCAACCCGGTGGTCGTGGCGGTCGACAAGGTCAAAACGTTTGAGTAATTCGGTGGTGCGTGAGGCGGCTTCTGTGCGTGACAGTCCGTAAAGCCGGGCTTGGCAGGTCATGTTTTCGGCGGCGGTGAGGTGGGGGTCGACGCTGGGGTTTTGAAACACCACGCCCAGGGCGGCGCGGGCGGCGGCGGGGGCGGTGCGGATGTCTTGGCCAAGCACACGAACATGGCCTGCGGTGGGTTTTAGAAGTGTGGCGATGATTTTGAAGGTGGTGCTTTTGCCGCCGCCATTGGGGCCCAAAAGCGCAAGGGCTTCACCGGTGGGGACGGTGAGGTCGATGCCTGCCAATGCCTCGCGCGGGGCCTTGGGATAGCGGTGGCGTAGGCCTGTGATTTCGACAGCGGGGGGAGGGGTGTTCACGTGGGGTTGGGGTGTTGTGGGGTTTGGGTCTTAGGGTGTGGGGACGCGGGCACTTCTGGATGTTTTTCCACTCAGCCCCTCAATCCCTTCCACCCTACCGAGCATCCAGCATGATGGCGCCGAGTACCACGGGGAGGTAGATCAATGAGGCGAAGAACATTTTTCGGGCGGCTGAGCGTATTTGGTCAGGGGTGTTGTTTGGATTGTTGGCGTGTTGCATCCATTGAATGGCCATCCACAGAAAGCCCAAGCCTGCAACAAGTGTGACGGCGAGTGAGATGTAGCCTGCGAATCCTAAAAAGGTGGGCAAGGCGCCCAGCGGGAGCAAGAGCACGCACCACACGATGGATTCGAGATAGGAGGTGCGGCCGCTGGGATCGAGTACGGCGTGCATGTGCATGCCGCCGGCGGCGTAGTCGTCTTTGTAAAGCCAACCGATGGCGAGAAAGTGCGGGAGCTGCCATACAAACATGATGGCGAAGAGGGCCCATGCGGCCAATGATGCTTTATCAAACAGTGTGTCGGTGACGGCGGCGTAGCCGATGAGCGGCGGAATAGCGCCGGGAATGCCGCCCAAATAAAGGGCGGCGCGGGTGTGTTTTTTAAGCGGTGTGTAAATGAACACGTAGCCTGCAATGGTGCCTGCGGCCAAGGCCGAGGCCAAGGCGGTGCCGCACAAGCACACCAGTCCTTGGCCCAGCAGGGTGAGTGTGGCGCCCAAGGCGAGGGCTTCGCTTAGGGGCATGCGACCCGCGGCCAAGGGGCGACGGGCGGTGCGGGGCATGAGAGCGTCAACCTTGCGCTCCCACGCTTGATTGAACACGCTGGCGGCCATGCAGGACAATCCGGTGCCTGCAAGAACACCGATGAATCCTAGCCATGTCCAATGGGTGTATCCCATGCGATGGGCTAAGAAAAAGCCAATGGCGGTGGTGATGACGACCATGCGGGCGATGCCGGGCTTGACCAACTTTTTGTAGTCGTGCATGCGACCACGGGCTTGCGTTGCAACGTCATCGGTTGCGGCCATGGGGTTGGCTAGTTGCGGTGTGGAGGAGGTGGGGTCGGTCACGCTCGGGGGGATCCTGAAGGGGCGTGCGATGATTGGGCCGATGGCGTGTGATGGGCCGGCGCAGGGGTGAGATGCACGCGAATGGCGAGCCACACGGCGCTGGCCAAAAGGGCGGCTCCGCAGGTTTGGTGCAGGGTGGCGAAGTTGGGGTTTTCACCCGACAACACGGTGATGATGCCCAAGCTCACTTGGGCGACCATGAGGCTGGCAACAAAAAAAGCAGGGGTGCGAATGGCGTAGGCGTCGCCCCGGCGATAACGGTTTGCCACAAACGAAACCATGGCAAGGCCCGCAAGAAACGTGACGTATCCCATGAGTCGGTGGGTGAAGTGCAGGTGCACTTGCCAGGTTTCATAGGCGCCGTTGGGCGAGAAATACGCATAGCGAGGTGGGAGTTTTTTGTCGACTGAATAAGACGCTACGGCGGCGGTGAGTTTTTCGGGGCTCATGGGCGGCATGACTTGGCCGTAGTGCAGGGGCCAGTCAGGAATGGCCAATGCAGCTTGGCCGTGACGAACGGCCGCGCCCAAGGCCAGTTGAATAAACAGCAGGGTTAGAAGTGCATGGGTGGCGCCACGGGCGATGCGACATTTTTTTGCGGTGCAGGTGACGGCGTTGGTGGTGGTGTCGGTTGCGGCGCCGACAGGTTGCTCTTTTGCTTGGCGCGGGCGAAGGCTTGTCCAGTAGCGCCCGGAGGCGGCGGCGGCCAGCACGGTGAGGCCCAAGAACACTTGGCCCACAATGCCGTGAATGCCTGCGAGCCACAGTGAGCGTTCATCGACGCGCAAAATGCCCAGGACGGCTTGCACAATGACCAAAATCAAAAGGCCCCAAGCCAATGCCACCAAGCCGCGACGTTGCCGGGCTTTGCTGAACATGACCCCAAGTAAAAAAGCCAATGAGGAGAAGCCGACGAAGTACCCCAACAGTCGGTGGGTGTGTTCGAGTCGCGTGGCAGGGTCGGGCCACCACACTTTGAGTGGGGCAATGAGTGACCAACTGCCAAAGGTGGTGAAGCCGTCGGGCACGGCCATGCCCGCATCGTGACTGGTGACGGCGCCGCCAAGGCAAATCATGCAAAAGGCCGAGAAAACAAGCAGTGCTGCGAGGGCGAATAGCCATCGTTGGTAGAGGGGTTGAGGGGGGGGCATCGCAAAAAGCCAAACGGTTCGTGAGGGACGGGAAGGGACGCGGGAAGGCGTTGGGGGGCTTAGGAGTAGTCCTGAAATAACATGCTTTATTTCAGGGCGGTGTCATCTCCGGCCGACTCCCCCGTCATCCCCGCGCAGGCGGGGATCCAGCGTGCGAGCCTAGATTCCCGCCTGCGTGTGCAAATCTGGGTTCCCGCCTGCGCGGGAATGACGGAGGGGGCGTCGGCCATGACGGGCAAAAACCCGTGAGCGGTGACAAAAGAGGGATGTTATTTCAGGACTGTTCCTTAGGCGTAGGCGGATGGTTAGAGCGTGACGTATTGCACGTCGGATGTTTTGACTTCGCTGGCGGCGGGCAGGTGTGTGTCGCTGGCAAAGGCGCCGCCCAAGTCGATCAAATTGGCCCGTTCGTGGGCGGCGTCGTAGCGGCGGCGTTCGGTGAGATTGAGAACGGCCATAAGGTCCAGTGCAATTTGACCTTCGGGTTTGGCCTGTTCGATAACGGCGATGGCTTGCTCGAAGTGTTGAGCCCGGTTGTTGGCGTTGGTGAAACTGCCCGATTTTTCAAGCCACGTGGCGCCAGGCAGCAGCACGTCGGCCCCTTGGGTGAGGGCGCTGGGCAAGGTGTCGATGACGACGGAAAAAACGGTGGCGTTGGACACGGCATCCACCAATGCCTTGGGGGCCCAGTCGCTGGGGTAATTGCCGGTGACCAGCAGGGCGGTAAAGCCGTCAAGCTTCTTTTCAATGTCGTCGTAGGACAACACGGCTTTGTCATCGCCAACCACCGCGGCCAATGCGGCTCGTACGCCCCGGGCATTGGGGGCTTTTTCGGCGTAAACGGTGTAGCCGCCGGGGAATGTTTTGTCTTGGCCGGTGGTGGGCACGGGGCCCACGGCCAGGGTGGCTTTGGCATCGATGCCGCGAGCCAATTGCGCCAACAGCGCGGCTTCTTCGGTGGCAAGCATGGGGCTTACGATGAGCAAAAGCGAACTTTTATTTTTGCTGCCCGCTTGGTTTTGCACGGCGGCTTCAAGCTGGGTTTTGATGTGGGCGTAGGCGGCGTTCCAGTTTTGCTTGTCGTGATCGTTTTGCGATTTGATTTGCGGCATGCGCAGGCGATCGGCGTGGTGAACAAACTTCCAGCCATAACGAATTTCATCGCTGGTCCACCATTGGTTCACGTCGGCATTGGTTCGTGGTTTCAGGCGATAAATTTTGCCATCGTTGTGTTCGACCGAGAGGTTGTCGCCGCTGGCGGTGATGCCATCAATGCTGGGGGTTTTGGTGAGGTTCCATACGCGCATCGACATGAGGAAGTCTTTGTCGAGCAGTGCGCCCACCGGGCAAATGTCAATCACATTGCCGCTGAGTTCATTGTCTAACGGGCGACCGGGGAACACGTCGATTTGCTCATTGCTGCCACGGCCGAAAATACCCAGTTCATTGGTTTGGGTGACCTCGCGGGTGAATCGCACGCAGCGGCTGCACATGATGCAGCGGTCGCTGTACAAAAGCACGTTGGGGCCCAAGTCTTTTTTGGGCTGCTTGATTTTGGCTTCTTCAAAACGGCTGGTGCTGCGGCCATATTGATAGCTGTAGTCTTGCAGGCTGCACTCACCGGCTTGATCGCACACGGGGCAATCAAGCGGGTGATTGATGAGCAACATTTCCATGACGGCTTTTTGGTTTTGCACCGTCTTGGGGCTGTCGGCCAAATGAATTTCCATGCCTTCGGCGGCAGGGGTTTGGCAGGTGGGCACCAATTTGGGAATAAGCTCAACTTTGCCCTCGTTGCGCGGGTTAGGGGCCGCCACTTCAGCCAAGCAAATACGACATGATGCCACCACCGACATGCCGGGGTGATAGCAGTAGTGCGGAATGGGCACTTGATTGTCCAGTGCCACCTGCAAGATGGATTTCTTGCCTTCCCAGGAGCATTCGCGGCCGTCGATGGTGAGTTTGGGCATGGGGGGCTTTTGACTAAGTTATGGACTTGGGGGAGCAGGGCAGATCACGGCGTTCCGCGAAGGGGCCATGGTAGTTACGTCACGCCAAAGCGGCAACGGAACCCCATGCGCTTTCGGCATTGGTTAGGGGGCTTCAAAAAACATCCTTTGTGAGAAAAGAACACGCGTGACGATGCGAGCAAGCCATACATGGACAATGGATTTGACTTGCAAGGTGCCGGGCACGTCCAATTTGCATATCGCGATCTTGTTTCTGTGCAATTGCCCCGCCCTGTTGTCTCAAAATCCAATAGACTGCCGTTCATGCTCCCTCAGCTTGTCTTGTACCTTGCCACGGTGGTCGGCGCTGCAGCGCTTTACCTTCTGATGCCCAAGCCCGGTCGGGACTTGCGGGTGTTGGGTGGACTTTTGGGAGCCGCCACTTTGGGGGCTTTGTGGCTTGTGCTTGTTCCGTTGACCTTGCTTAAAACCAGTGGAGGGGGCGCAAGCCTTAACACAGGCTTTGGCGGGGCTGAAGCACCTTTTTATTACGCTTTTAGTGCCATTGCGATTGGTGCGGGCGTGCGGGTGATTACCCATACACGGCCGGTTTATGCCGCCCTGTGGTTTGTCATGGTAATCATTGCCTCGGCGGGGCTTATGCTCACGCTTTCAGCTGAATTCATGGCCTTGGCCATGATTATTATCTATGGCGGGGCCATTTTGGTCACCTACATGTTTGTCATCATGCTGGCCACGCCGCCGCAAGCCGAAGATG
>JAZGFZ010000200.1:0-3522 GCA_036480015.1 Algisphaera sp.
CATGCTTTGCCTTGGAATGTTAAGCGTGAACATGGCCGTGAACATGGCAAAAAAACCCAAACGGCAAATCACGTTTTGATTTTGCCCAATTGCCATGCCGCCACAGGCAAGTACAGGGCCACGGGCAACCATGCCACCAGTGTGGGGCGGGCCAAACCTTGAAAAGGCATTGATGCCGGACTGAGTTGCAGCATGATCAAGCCGCCGCCCCAAGCACCAATGCACAGTCCCGCCGCCTGCAGCGCCGACACCAACGAGTTGCCGGGCACACGCGAAAGAAAAAACGGCAGGGCCATCACCAACAACAACCCATTGAGCACCATCAGGCTAAAACGGCTCCAAATAATCTGGCGAATTTTGCCGCGTCGCCCCGCATCCACCGCACGGTTGTTGGCAAGCCCTTGCAATTCACGAATGGAAAGCAAGTTGGAGAACATCGCGGTTTGTCGCGCTTGAAGCACCGTGGGCGAAAGATCGGTTTCATACGATCCCACCCGCCGCACGGTGCCGCGTGGCGACACCGTGGTGTTTTCGCCACCTTGCGACGCATCACCGGGCTGATGAATGTCTTCGGCGTAACCTTCTTCAAACACCCATCGAAACCGTGGTGTTGTGTCGCCGGGGGTCATCACATCGCTACGCCAATGGGCGGTTTTGGCACGCACAAACCGCCGTGTACGCCCCGCTTCATCGCGGTCATGAATCTGCACGCCTTGCAACACACCTGCGTCAGGGTCAAAAGACTTGGCGCTAAGCAAATCGCCGCCGCCAGCGGGCGCATAGTAAACCGGCTTTTGATCCAACCCTTGCCCTTTTAATTTCAATTGCGATTTGGACCGCACCAATTTCCCCGCCAAAGGCGGCAACACAAACTCTTGCACAGGCAGTGTGAGCGCACTTAAACAAAACCCCGCCACCACCAGTGGTGCGGCCACGCGATACAAGCTCACCCCGCTGGCAATCATCGCCGTCAGTTCATGGCTACGCTGCAAATTAGACAACGTAAAGCCCATGGCCCCCACCACCACCAACCCGTTAAAAAACACATACACCAGCAACACCGTGGGCACGTAATAATCCACCACCGATGCCACTGTGGCCACCACCCGCCCGCCAATCCATTGGTCGGCGTGGGCCGCCCCGGCTTGCACAAATTCATCCAAATCCACAATTAAATCCACCACCACAAACAGCGATATCAACACCACGAAAAGAATCGCGAAGTTCATTAAAAATTGCTTGATGATGTAACGGTCAAGGGTTTTCATAAGAAGAACTAAAGGACTCACGAATGCCTAGTGCCTAATGCCTAGCGCCTAATTCAATGCCTCACAATTTTAAAATACAACACGGCAATCACACCCGTAAGCATTGCATTGCCACTCCACAACACCCCCAGCCCCACGGCCAACGGGGTGTCGGTGCCTCGGGTGATGTTAACGCCTGTGCTCACCACAATAAGGGTCACAATGGCCAGCAAAAAGCTCCAAAAATACACCGTTAAAGGGGTTTGCCCACGAAGATGAATACTCAGCACCGCACCCACCAAAATAAGCAGGGCGCATGAAACCGACGATGCGGCTCGCCGGTTTCGCTCAGCCACAATACTTCGCTTAAGTTTTTTAACCGCGCCTTGCAAAGCATCCACCCCGCCCATCACCCCCGCCGATGCCGTAAACGTGGGCTCCGCGGCCTTGGCCAGCAATTGCGAAACATCTTGGTTGGCCAAATCGTTTGACACGATTTTCGAGGGCCACGACAACTCGCGCAAGGTCAAACTGGCCTCGCCCACCGCCGGGGCGTCATCTTCTTCTGATCCATGCACCGTGACTTCAAACAAGGTCAGGTCAATGGCGGGCTCAGGATCAAACCGATTGGTACTCACATGCACTTCTGCCCGCGGAGCGATGTAAAGCCGGTCGGGCGGGCCGCTGGTGTCGCCGGTTGCAAAATAAGACACCTTTACACCGCCGCCCAATTGCAACGCGCCACTTCCGTCGTTTTCAACCGTGGACGCTTGCAGCACATACCGAGCCTCAAGCACGCCTTCCAACACCGCCCGTTCACGGGTTACCGCCAAGGCATTACGCACACTTTCGGTGGCCAAGGCCGCAGCCAAGCCATCCATTTTTTTCCGCACACGATCGTAATGTTCGGGCTGTTTTTGCAATCCCGCCAACTGCGCGCTGGAGAAAAAACTTGGATCGTCGGCAAATTGACTGGGCACCCGAATCATGCGTGTACGCAAGCTTTTCACATAACCAATGTCATGGCGCGTCACGTCATCAAGTCGCAATTTAATCCACGCATCCATGGTGCGGTCGTCTTCAAACACCATGAGTTGGGCCCGTTCGGCCGTGGTGTCATGGGTTATTTCATTTTCTTCATTCACTTCGCCCACCGCCACGCCTCGCAATTCCACCAACTGAGTAAGCGGCAACGGGGTGTTTTGCAACACCGGTGGTGGGTGCTGAATGGTTTGGTCGGCATAAATCACAAAGCTTTGTTTGCCGCCCGAATTTGCCCCACGGGCTACAAATGGCTCATGGTTGGCAAGCTGTCCCGCCATAAGTCCCACCACATCGCGGGTGGCGGTGCGTTCGGCCATTTTAAAAAAACGTGGCACCACATGATTGGCCAGTAATAACAAACACACCGTAAGCACCAGGCCCAAACCCAACACCGGTGCCAAAAGCCGTCGGTAGCTAATCCCCGACGCCAAACACGCCGTCACTTCATTGTCATTGCTCAACCGCAAAAACGTCAGTGTGCTGGCAAATGCCCCCGCAAACGGCAACGCCAAGCCCAACACCGTGGGGGCCGTGAAAATCACAAACTTCACAAACATCGCTGGCGTTAGCAGCCCATCGCTCATGGGTTGAAACGCCGCCGCAAAGCTCATCACCACCACCATCACCACAGTGGTCAGCCCCAACAGCTTCAGCAGTTCACTCAAAATGTAACGGTAAAGGGTCCAGGGCATGGGGGTGCTAGGCATGAGGCACTAGGCACGAGGCACTAGGCACGAGGAGGATTTCGAAACGTTTCGCAGCTTTAGAGTTTATCGCAACGCCATCCCACCGGGATTCCCCACAGTGTTGATCTTCATAAAAAAACTAAACGGTTGCCTTACGACCTTCTTTTCCTCTTTGGGCGGCTCAATCCCTTCACAATTCAAAACAGCAGCTTTCCCCGCTAACCTGTATCGTCAGTCCCGCTTTCAACCCCACCTCATCCCAAACGCCCAAACCCTTTAGCTCCCACACGGCATGCCTTTACCCCTCGCCTCGCTTTTACCTTCTGCTTGGTTTACCGATTTGCACACCGCTGCATTGGCGGCCATTGCGGTGGTGATGTTGATTCTTATTGGCAAAGGGGCTGACTGGCTGGTGGATGGTGCGGCGGGGCTTGCCAAACGGCTGGGCATGCCTGAAATGATTGTGGGTGCAACGATTGTCTCATTGGGCACCACCACCCCCGAGGCGGCGGTGAGTGTGATGGCTGCATTTGGCGGCGAGCCAG
>JAZGFZ010000201.1:0-15019 GCA_036480015.1 Algisphaera sp.
CCAATCACCCCCGCCAAGCAATTCGCGCACCGGCGCCGTCCGTTAGGCACCGGCGTCACGCTTTCCAGTTCTTCGGCGTGCAGCACATCGCCGCAAGCCGGGCACTTGGTACCCAAGCTCACCGACACCGCCAACCACCACACAATGGCCACAAAAAAGGCAGGCACCATCACCGCACCGCAGCTCAAAAGGCGCACCACCGGCCACGCCCAGCCCGCCGTGACCCACAGCGCCAACACAATGGGCAGGACAAAAATCAGCATCCCACCCAATAAAATGATCGCCCAAACCCCCCAAGCCTCCAAAGCCAACCGGCTCTCGGGCACTTCGGCCAACGTCACATCAACCAACTCGGCATCCCGCGCGGTCTCCCGCGCCGCGCGCAGCGTTTCTTCCGGATCAAGCACGTGAGTGGGCGGAGAAACCAATTCAGTATTTTGAGATAAATCCATCGTAAACATAGCCTACGCCCAAGCTCCCCCGCGTGGTCACAAAACCAAGTGAAACTTGTTTTTCTTCAGCCGCGCTGGTATTTGTGCCTTTGGTTCTACAACCTTGAGATTGCCCCATTTCCCGCTTTACCGGAGCGCTTATTTTGCCCCGCCTCCCTTTCCTCCCTTTATTGTTCACCGCCGCCTTGGTCGCCTTGGGCCTCACCACGCAAGCACTGGGACAACAAAACCCCCTTGCCCCCCTTGCCGCCGCCCCCGCCCAACCCGCCATCGACACCGGCACCACCGCGTGGATGCTCACCTCCACCACCTTGGTGTTGCTGATGATCCCTGGGCTGGCGCTTTTTTACGGCGGCTTGGCCCGCACCAAAAATGTGTTGGGCACCATGATGCACAGCTTTGTGGCCATGGCCATCATTGGTGTAACTTGGGTCATCTGCGGCTTTGCCATGTGTTTTGGAAGAACCCAGTTTGCGGGTATTCGCGAGGGCAAAGGCGGGCTCATCGGTTGGGACACCGACCTCATGTTTCTTAAAGCCATTGATGGCACTGTGGGCACCTACGGCGAAGGCATTCCCGATCTTGTTTTTGCCATGTTTCAAGGCAAGTTCGCCATCATCACCCCCGCCCTTATTGCCGGGGCCTTTGCCGAACGCGTTCGCTTTCGCGGGTACTGCGTGTTTATTTTCCTTTGGTCGCTACTCATCTATTGCCCGCTTTGTCACATCATCTGGGGCGGCGGCTTTCTCACGGGCGACGCCATCGACTTTGCAGGCGGCACCGTCATTCACATTTCCGCAGGCATTGCAGGCTTGGTGGCCGCACTTTACTTGGGCGCCCGCCGAGGCTACCCCCGCAGCGCCATGCACCCCAACAACCTCACCATGGTGCTTTTGGGCGCCGGTCTTTTGTGGGTGGGCTGGTTTGGATTCAATGCAGGCAGCTCGGTTTCCTCGGGGCTTAAAACCGCCCAAGCCCTCACCTCCACCCAAGCCGCCGCCGCCGCCGGGGCGCTGTCGTGGATTTTGATCGAAGCCATCATCCACCGCAAAGCCTCTTCGCTGGGCTTGGTTTCAGGCATTCTCGCCGGACTGGTCGCCATCACCCCCGCCGCTGGCGATGTCGCCGTGCCCGGAGCCCTTATTTTAGGTGCTCTCGCCGCCCCGCTGTGCTACACCGCCGTCATCCTCAAAGGCAAATTGGGCTACGACGACACCCTCGACGTTTTTGGAATCCACGGTGTCGCGGGTATTTTCGGCGCCATTGGCCTCACCTTTTTCTTACGCGACATGCCCCAAGGTGGCCTGTTTGGCGAAGCCTGGTTAACCCAACTTTGGTACCAAACCGAAGGCGTTCTCATCAGCCTTACCTACGCAGGCGTGGTCACCTTCATTCTTGTGGTTTTGGTTGACAAAACCTTCGGCCTGCGACTGAGCGACCGCGACCAAGAAGCCGGCATGGACCACACCCTGCACGGCGAACACGGCTACGGCCTCATCAACATCCAATAGTTCAAGCGTCACGCCCACACCAAGCCCGCGGCCCTCACACATACACACCCCCCCAACCAAACTTCCTCATGAAACTCATCGTCGCCATCATTCAACCCGACAAGCTCGACGAAGTCCGCCAAGCCCTCATCGATGCCAACATCGGTCGCGTCACCGTCAGCCGCTGCACCGGCCACGGCCGCACCCAAGACATCGACCTCTACCGTGGTCAAGAAGTCACCCCCAACCTGGTTCCCAAAGTGCGTCTCGAAATTGCCGTCAACGACAGCTTCGTTGAAAACACCGTCAAAACCATTGTTAACGCAGCCCAACACCTCGACCCCACCACCAGCAAAGGCGAACGCGGCGACGGCAAAATCATCGTCCTACCCATCGAAGACATCATCCGAATCAGCACCGGCGAACACGGCAACTCTGCGGTTTAGTCTTTTTTGAAACCGTTCACGGATTTCAAGAGGATATTTGCGTTGACGCGCGATGGGCAAGCCATCTCTGGCAAGAGATTTTACGCCAAGACGCAGGGCCGTCGCGGAGCATGAGCGACGGAATAGATGCGTTTGCTTTTGCCGCATCTCTCCTTTTCAGACGCCAAGGAAGACAAAAAAACCAACAAGAACACTTTTGCACTTTGGCATGTGTGCGAGAATTAATGTCAGATCTAGGGACTCTTTTGAATAACTGTATGAATGGCTATAACCGTTTGCGCGTTTTTGCCCGTCATGGCCGACGCCCCCTCCGTCATTCCCGCGCAGGCGGGAACCCAGATTTGTACGCGCAGGCGGGGACCCAGGCTCGCACGCTGGATCCCCGCCTGCGCGGAGATAACGAAGGGAAGTCGGCCGGAGATGACACCGCTGACCCTGAGGGGACGTGAAATGGGCATGTTGTTTAGGACTATTCCCTGCCTTTCTTGGCGTCTTGGCGTCTCTGCGCCTTGGCGTAAAGCTTCTCCCCGATACCTCCCCGCTCAAAACCATGAACGATTTCTCGTTTCTATAGCCCCGCAATTTGCTCCAGCATCGCATGCACCGCACCAGGCCCCTTCACCCGAAACTCCGCATCGGTGTCGCCCGCGCCCACACGAATGGTCACCACCCCGTCGCCGCTGCGCCCGCGAAACATCGTTTCATCCGTCAAATCATCACCAATGCACAACGTGGCGGCATATGCCGTGCCCGCCACGTGGGCCTTGTGTACAAAATGATCCACCGCAGCACCTTTGTTAATTTGCTGGCTGGCCACCTCCACAATCATCTTGCCGTGAGCCACACTCAACGGCTGGCTTCCCGTCGTGCCGTCCAAATGACCAATGAGTTCCAACGCCTTCCAACGGCCAAACTCTGGATCCGCCCGGCGGTAATGCCACACCAACGCCGACGTTTTTTGTTCCACATGCGTTCCCGGCGTGGACTGGGCATAATGCAAAAGCACCTCTTTCACCGCAGGCATCCAGCTTAAATCGGCATCCGCATTTAAAAGCTGTGATTTTTCGCCCGGCTCCACATAGGCATAGCCATGCTCGCCAACAAGCGTAAAACCATAATCGCTAAGATGTTTTTGCAAAAACGCCAACTTGCGACCACTCACAATAAACACGTCTAAATCATCGCGTTCCGACAGTTTTTTTAACACCGTCACCAATCGCGGTTCAGGCGTCGCATGTGCCGGATTGTCTACAAAGCCGCGCAATGTTCCGTCGTAATCCAAGAAAAGCGCTTTGCGGCCTGCACCCTTCAATGTAAAAGCCGCCGTGTCGGCATCCGTCAACGATCGCGCTGGATCATGCATCGTCTCGTTCGACGAAGCATCAAGCGCCGCCAAAAACCGCACCGCCCACGGCCCCGAATGATGCGTCAGCACATGCTCGCGAATCGGCCGCATCGCCTCGCGCCGCTGCTCTTCAGGCATATCAAGTGCATAAGCAATCGCATCGGCCATGCCATCGGTGTCATAAGGATTCACCGACACCGTGCCATAAAGCTCCTGCGCCGCACCCGCAAACTCACTTAAAATAAGCACCCCCGTTCCGTTTTCTTCTTGGCAAGCCAAATACTCTTTCGCCACCAAATTCATCCCGTCAATCAACGGCGTCACCATCGCAACATCCGCCAAGCGGTACAACGCACACAATTCCGAAAACGCCACGCCACGATTGATAAAGTGAACCGGAATATTACTAATCGTTGCGTATTTACCATTGATGCGACTCACCGCCAGCTCAATGTTTTCTTTCAGTTGCTGATACTCCCCCACGTCTTCACGCGACGGCACCGCGATAATAATAAACACCACATCTTCACGATGTTCGGGGTGATTTTCCAAAAAGGTTTCAATGGCTTCCAACTTTTGCGGAATGCCCTTGGTGTAATCCAACCGCTCAACACTCAGCACAATACGGCGGCCCGCATAATCAGCCGAAAACTGCTTTAACTTGTCCGCCGTTTCAGGCGCCGCCAAGCCTTCTGCAAAACCCGGCGCATTGTGACCAATCGGAAACACCCCAATCGAACTCACCATGTCGTCGTGCCGAATGCGATAAATATCACTTTCACGCCCTGTCAGTCGAAGCACCGCACTGCGAAAATGTCGCAAATACCCAAACGTGTGAAAACCCAAAAGATCCGCCCCCAACACCCCCTCCAACAACGCACGCCGCTTGGGATGGCGCCGAAACAATTCATACGACGGAAACGGCGTGTGTAAAAAGAAACCAATCTTCAAATCAGGCCGCCGCTGCCGAAGCATTTGCGGAAGCAACATCAAATGATAATCGTGAACCCACACACGATCCCCCGCATTGGCCTGCGCCACCACCGCATCGGCAAAGCGTTCATTGATCGCCTCGTAGGTGTCATACCACGCCGACTGATAGCGAAAATAAGTGGCGTTGTAATGCAAAAGCGGCCACAACGACGAGTTTGAAAACCCGTGGTAATACGCTTCAACCTCTTGGTCATTCATGAACACCGGGTGGTAATCCAACTCCTCCTTCATCTGCTTGGTCAGCGCCTCCTGCGTCGCCGCATCCCCCGCCGTATTGCCCGGCCAACCAATCCACGCCAAATCAAGCGTGTCGCCCACACCCTCCAAAGCCGACACCAACCCCCCCGACGAACGCTTAAGCGTGCCATCATCACCCAAACGAATCGGCAAACGATTCGAAACATTAATCACACGCGTAGAATTCATGACACCAGAGTAAGGCGTGAAAGCCTTGGGTGCGTACCAACCACGCAAAGTCACGCATTTAACACACCCTCCATGGATTGGGCGGGGGCTCCCGCGCCCGCTGGGCGCTGAGCAACCTCAACGCGTGGTTTTTACGCCAAGACGCAGAGACGCCAAGTCGCCAAGGAGGCGTTGCCGGTCCGGTCTCATGCGAGCCTCTGAACGACCACGAAGCATACGAAATACACGGGAAATCTGCACTGGCTTTCTTTCGTGGTTTTCGTGTGTTTCGTGGTTAAAAACAATTTTCGAAAACCACTTGGTATCAGGCGAGCCGTTTGACCATCTGCCTTTTTCCCATCTGCGTCAATCCGCGTAATCTGCGGACAAAACGCCTTTTTTCTGGATGCCCTCTTTTTGGCCTCGCTCTTTTCTCCAACCTTTCAGATTTCAGTGGTGGCCTCACCCTGTTTTGCTCGACTCAAAGCATATGCTATTGACTAATGATGTCCTGACCTCAGACGCTTCCTATCAGGGCCAGACCCCTACGACTATCCGCCTTTAGGCTGCCCGTTGCTGACAGCGATTCGATGTGGCCTGGCCCGCCAAAAATCAATCGACAACTTCCGGCGCGTACACAGATGAATCATCAACCACACTCCAACCCGCATAGAATATCTCATCTCCTTCAAAGATGATGAGATATTTATGGACAATACGCAAATACCCAGGCTTTTCTGGCGCCGGTGGCGCGTAGTATGCATCTATTTGAATCTCATCCACCCCATCTCCGTCGTAATCTGCCCCCCCAGCATCCCAGAAGTAAACAACGCCTTCCATTTGAGGAAACTTTTCACGAAACACCGCTTCTCTTTTTCGTCCTTTTGGGGTGCTAACAAACTGAGCGTGGGTCTGCCAGTCATCTGAACTCGTGTATGACGCAGTCAAGATTCCATCGCAACCAAGAACGAGGCAGCACGAAAAAGTTACAAAAAAACACAGCGAAATACGACGTAACACCGCAATAGGACCGCAATCAACTTTATCAGAATTCGACATTTCAACTCCAACGTTTCTTATAAAAAATCTCATATAACGATCAAATTCGGGGGAAGTACATTCGTCACACTGCGGTCAAGTTCAGCCCGTCAACGGTAAACACAGGATCTAGAACAACGGCACCAAAATTCACTCCGTTTAGCGTATCAAAGTCATTCGCCCGCGAACCAAACGACAGCACTCGGAACACATCCGACGCAGACGGCACAAACCCATTGAGCGCACTCACGTTGAGCACTCCCGCAAGCGTCGCCAGACCAGACACTTCCAGCACGTCAAATTCGGTCTCGGGCGTGGTTCCGCCCAACTCCACGTTTAGGCTGCCCGTTGCCGTTTGGGTGTAGTCGCCATCGATCACCAACCGCCCGGCCAGACCAGCGCTCCCGGTATTGATCTGCGCGGCGTTGAGGGGATTTCGGGGTGCCAGGCCCTGAGATTTCTGAGATTTCCTGAGATTCTCGCCATTGCCGCCCCGTCCAATCACTGATCGCCGACTCCCTCCACTATCACCGTCGATGTCTCACCCGACTTCACATCCACCTGAGTCACCGTCGGGTCAGTCCATGACGAACCACCTTTATTATTCCTCTTCCGTCTCACGCTCATTTCTTGAGGCGCCATCCGCTCAATCACAAATTGCCCCGTAGTGTCTAACACTCCGTTGTACTCAAACCTGACCCCGCCCTGCCTCGTACTGTTACTCACAACGATTTCTTGCCCTGCATACGCCTCGGTCCCACGACGCACCTTACCCTCCACCCGCCCCCACGCCTCAATCACCATTTCAGGTACATCCTCTCGCACTTCCTCTGCCGCCACCGTGGCCATGGCCACGCCCCCGTCGCTCAACACCAAAAAGGTGTACACCTCACCCTCACCCACCGGAGTTGGCGCCGTAAACCAACCTTCATCGTCTGTCACAACAAACGATTCGTCTCCATCCAACAGCGATGTCACAAACCGCCCATCTCGAACACTAAACCTTTTTAAACCTATTGCAACATACACCTGAGCCCCCACCACCGCTTGGCCTTGGGCATCCACCACACGCCCAAAAACTCCCACGTCCGCCTTCATGGCCGCATCAAAAACCACGATGCGTGTCTTACTCAAAGATTCATACCCCGGCGACACCACAGGCGCATAGCCCTCTGCCTTCACCACCACATGATAAAAATCGGCAGGCCATCGAAAACGCATTTCATACGTCCCTGCTTCAAGTCCTTTTTCATCTCGCCCCCACTGATGCATGCCCCCACTGTCGCCATACACCGTCGCTGGTGTCACGGTCGCGTGTTCAATCACCTCACCCGTTTCTGCATCCGTCACACGCCCATGCACCAGCAGTGGCGTAAACATGGTGATTTCATGAGGCTCGTCCTGCGCCGCAAGCATTAGATTATCCACCAGCAGGTGCCCCTCGCCATACAAACGAAACTTCAACCCGCTGGCAGGCGCATTCGTCCACTCCCATGCACCTTGCTCATCGGTTTGCGTTTCAAAAACCAACTGTCGACCACCAGCCCAACTGTCCAGCGACACAACCACACCCTCCAAAGGGTGGCCTGCCTCATCCACCACGCGCCCACGCAGCGTGCGAGCCTCCCCCAAGACCTCCATACCTACATCATTGCCCCCTCTTGCGCTTTTGATACTCACCCCTCTTTTGCTAGGCCCATACCCTTGAGCGGTGACCAACAGCACAAATCTACCCGGCCTCGCATTTAAAAACAAAAAGGCCCCCAACGCATCGGTCGTCGTTTCAAGGGGTTCACCACCCCGCCCCTGCTCTCCATTCTCCAAACGCACCAACGCATTGGGCACCCCCTTGCCTTTGGTATTCACCACCACGCCATGCACCGAAAAACTCCGCGCCATCGCTGTGATTTGGTCTTCTTGTTTCTCCATTTCAGATCGTATTCGATCCCAGTTTTCTTTCGTCTCGCGAGGTGAAATTGGCGGGGGCGGCCCCTCGTTTTCGGGCCATGCAACAGGCAAAACACGCTTGGGGCGGCCACCAACCAACTTATTCCAAGACCTACGGTCATATATTTTTTCCGAAAGTGGGAAAATTTCACGCGGAACGCCAATGATTTGAAGCCGTTTCACCAAATGCGATTCAGCCACCTCATCAAGATCCACATCAGAACTGACGCCCTTAGAATAATAATGCTTCGGAATCTCGTCGTCATGTGGATTAAAAACAAGAGCCGGAGTGTTCATGATCTCAACTGAAAAAGAAATGCCTTTTTCATTTTCAATCGTAAAAAAACCGTTAGCGTCTGTTTTGATTGAATGATATCGATACTTGTACCCCCCATAAGAGATCCCATGACGGGTAGAGACAACGAAAAGGTACTTCCAATAATCAACATCCTTCGCGCAAACCACCACGTCAAGGTAAGGAACCGGACGCCCCTCCAACGTGACCACTTGGCCATACAAATCCATATCGCGTCGCATGCGACTGATTTTCCTAAATCCAAAATAATAAGCACAAAACAGAAGGATCAACAGCATCGCCATCAATCCAAAAACAAAAAATTTAAGTTTCCGTCGATGTCGATTCATGGGTTACTCCAACGGAAGGTCGTCAGCAGGCGGTAAAATATCGGTAAGCAGTTGGTCCCAATATGCCTTCATATCGCGGTACGAATGATTGAACTGGGCACTGTGGTCTGCGGGGTTATTCGAAATATACGAGCCATTTATCTTCAGTAATCCGCCGAGATCTTCTGATCGGGAATCATCAAACGGCCCACCAACTGCTGCCTCAGCCGATCCAACCGATTTCGATTTGGCTTCGGCAATGTGCGCAAATATTTCGTAAGTATCCTCGGGAAAACGCAACACGGTTGGAGCCTCCACGCCCGCCCCCTGCCGAATCCATGTGTCTGTTCCCTCTGTATACGACCAACCTTGATCCGGCTTGGTGTTTTGATTTGCTCCCCACGGGAAATCAGATGTGGCGGCGTCTTTTGGGTTGTAGTAGCGAATAATGGCCCCTGCAGCCTTGTTGATGTCTGCGAAGTAAGGTTTTCCTGTTTCCGGATAGACCGCATAAACATTGGGGGTGTTTGCCCAATCGTCGGGATTGGTTGTTGACGCATTCGCGTCGTACGCATGCGCCGCCACGGCCGATTGAGATGCCACATAGATGTCTACAATTTCTTGCCTCCATTCCGACTCGGCCTCTTGGCGAAGCGCCTCGCTGACGACGATGTTGCCCATGCTATGAGCCACCACGTCAACGTTGCCTTCATATTTCCCTAACTCTGCCCACACAAAGTTGCGCAAGCCTTCACCCGATTCATAAGCAATTCGCTCACTGCGATCGTAATTTTGCTTGTCGTAAACGGGATCCTCTGTGTACTCCGTAGGCCACGAAAACAGATCAAACCGCCCTTCATAACCACTCCACCATGACCGCTTGTATGCCGTGTCGGCAAACATTCGCTTGTCTTCCGGACGCATACGCCATCCGTGAACCAACAAAAGGTATTCGTCGGTGTAGTTCACCCGTTCACTTGTGGGCGATGAATCGGTGTCGCGTACCGCGGTGTTACTCACATGGTTGTGCGCAATGTTGTTTTCGTCACCCACGGTCCAGTATTCATAAAACTTACGGATCGAGCGAAGCTGAAGGTTCAAAAAAGACGTCGTCAATACATTGCCCAATGCATCAACCAACTCGACAACCAGACGCCCATCAAATTCATCGTTTTGCGCGGTGAGGCCTTCAATTAGAAGCGGCAGTATCACCTGACCCGAAGCCAAGTCGTAAACACTCGCTTGGATCCAAGTTCGATCAATCTCGCGGGTTGACTCCGAATCGATGTTTAAATATCGATCCGCGTTCTTGCCTGCGTTGTACACATGCAAAGAGTTTTCAATTTCACTGATCGTTTCGTCGTTAATCAAATGCGCTTTTGAATCCATCTCCAAACCCTCTAGCACTGCGGGACCATTGTAATCGTGGATTCGAGCAGTAGCTGCATTTCCACTGTTCGACTCTAAACCAATCCGAACGCTTGCGCCCTGTTCTTCGATGTCAGCAGGCAAGACAACAGACACAGCAAAAAGATCTTCAAGGTCTCTCTGTAAAATTTGACGATTCATGTCTTCTTGAGAAATCGTTGGAGCTGCTCCTTCAATAATCGGTGCCAATGCACCCAAAAACGACGTTGCATTATCCGCCACCAATCCATTTGAAGGAACAACGTCAACCGCTGCCGCATACGCTTCTCCAAACGTATTTCCGAGTGCCCAGTTAAGACGAGGTTCTTCATACAAATAAGTATCTCGGTCGTCATTAAACCAAAACGCAAACGGCGTGTCTTCTGTGGTTGCGTCGCTGCCGTCTACCCGGATGAAACCATCGCGGTCTGCATCAACGGCGATGGTGATGGCGGGGGCGGGGGCGGTTTTAACGTGAATGGCGTCTTCATACACAAGGGTTTCGGCTTCTCGCGTCAGGCCCCCTTCATCGTTGAATCGATCGGGATACGCGAAACCGCCTGTGACGCCGATGGATGCGGGGCCATTCAATGATCTTAAAGCACCGATGAAGAGTTTGGCGGGGTGAAAAACAGTGATCTGGTTGTCGTCGGAAGCAGGGGCGAAGACGATCCCCAGTGATTCAGGCGTGTAATCAACGTCGGAATAAACACGTGATCCGTCTGCGGTTTGAATCAAGATCGAGGTGTCGTCAAACGAAAAGCGAATTGGTTGCAGGCCCGCTTGGAATGTCCTGTAGCCCGCCAACCCAGGGTCCACGTCGCGCCTACTAATGTCTAGGGGGTAGTGGGGAAGATCTAAAACCAAAGGAAGTAAATCGGCATTGGAATCTTCAAGGGTCACAAACGGAATCTGCCTTTCAAAGCCAGGTTGCGTTTCGAGCAATTCCTCTTGGTTGGATCGGGTGGGAAGGCCAAACCCTGTGTTGGTGCCTGAATTAATATCGAGGTCAAGCGACGTGAACTTGTACTTTAAAAACGTCCCTTGTCGCTGAAGGCGGTCGATCGTAGGCCATTGCCGGTCCGCATACCCGTGCCCTAGCGCAAACACATCGGCCAAGGGCTTCCTTCCGGCAATCTGGTCACCGTTAATAATATACCGCCCATACCACGGAGCCTTTTGGTCTACACCTACAAAATTATCCGCTGAAGACCCAGCCTCATAAGGGCTTGGAGTGTATCGAATGCCTCTGTTCTCCGGCAGCGTTGCCTTAAGCACCCTTGGGCTCACGGCTTCTCCCCAAGAGTAGTAAGGTTGCGTTCTTGCGCTCCCAAGATGAACGAGTTCGACTTCGTATTCAAATCCATCTTGCAAATAAAACGTCGCCTCGGCGTACTCACCAGGCCCAGGAGTGACGAGATGATAGTTTCCAATTCTAAGATCCCACTGTTCCTGCCGAATGCGGGAGAAAAGGTCCTCCTCACGATCGTAATTCAATCTGAAGCGAACCCATCGGCCTGAGTTGCCCGTGGCCACGGCGTGGTCGTTTTGAACATCGGCAGACGCAGACCGAGCCAATGGAGCGCCGCTTAATAACGCTGGCTCGCTGGCAAGCGCTTGATTTTGCGACGTGCTCACCAAAGTCGCAGGGGTATAAGCCGTGGGGTCGCTGGCGCCTTGAATTTCTACGGCATCAGAGAGGCCGTCGCGATCGGTGTCGGCGCGGTAATAATCGGTGCCATAGGCATATTCAATGCGGTTGATCACACCATCTGCATCTTCATCGCCTTCGGGCCCCACCACCCACACGGCTCCACTTTGCAAAGCCGCTTGTGTGTCTTGATCTGAAGCGGTGCCTGTCGATTCATCAAAACGGGGGGTCATCCGGTATTCGTAGCGACGCCCCACTTCAACTTCGGTATCGACATACGTGTCATGCTTTTCCAATTCGGGCTTGGATGAACGGCTGTAGGCGACCTCATCGCCTTCGCGGTCAAACGCACGAACCAGCGACCACTCTCCTTCAACTTCACGACGTTCAAGCGATTGCGAAGCAACGGCAGGTTGGTGATGCCACGACAGGGCCACTCCAATGCCCGGAATGGCGGTGGCGTCTAAGCCATCAGAAATCGCTTGGGTGGCTTGATGCTGCGAACGAAGACCTTGCGGCAGGGTGTAACCAGAAGGCTGGCCGTTTTTAAGCGCGTGCACCCGGTAAACGGTGTTGTCTGAGATTTGATTGGCGACAAGCAGTTGATTGACACTGCCATCAACCCGATCCACTTCTTCAAAGCGGGCATTCCGCTCTGCATTGGATTGCTCAATGACAAAGGTGTCAACGCTTTCATTGCCCGAATCCCATGTAAGTTCGACATCCAAGCCTGAAGCGGATGTCACCGTCAGCTCGCGAGGAGCCGCGGTTGCAACCGTATTTAAAAGTTGCACCACGTTGGATTGTGGAGACGCAAACGCTCCACCCCAGCCGCCTGTTGCACGCACTTGAAAACGGTGGGTGGTGCCCAATGAAAGACCCTCTATACGGAACCGGTGATCCCGACCTTCTACATCGGGCACTTGCCCAATGCGTTCAAAGGCAGAGCCATCGGTGGAGCTCAACACATCGTAAGCCCAGCCGCGACTTCCACCATCGGCCCAATAAAGTTCAGCCGTGGTGGCATCAAGCCGAACCACTGTCAATTGATTCGGGGTCTCATAAATTTCCGTGGGCCCCAACGTGGTGGCTTGAACAGCACCCCCTGAACCCTCGCTTGTTTCATTGAAAGCCGATACAAAAACCTTATAAGCCGTTCCAGAAAGAAGCCCATTTAAAAAGGCTTGTCCCTGGCTGCCGCTTCCCGCCATGGCGGGAAGCAAAACACTGCCCTGATCTCCACCGCCCAGCGCGTAATATCTAACGCGATAGCCTGTTTCAAGTTCAGAACGGTCTTCAAATTGAACCGACAACGCTTTAAACAAGCTTTCGCCTGTTTCTGGATCTTGCGTGCTGACCGAGACGTTGGCCGCCCACGCCAGAGGGATGTCAATCACCTCGTCAAAGCCCCGCAAAACATCGCCATTGGGCATCACGGCATGAATGTTGAGTTCAAGTTGTCCACTGTTAAGGTTGTCTAAAGGAAGCTGAAAGTGGGTCTGATCGCCAGGCAGATAGAGCACGAAGCCTTGATCTGTCGCAATGCGCCAGTATTCGGGTTGCTCTTCGTTGTAAAAATCGATTTCAATATCAGCGGGATAGCCTTCTTCCATGAACTCTGTTTCATAGAAAAAACCAAGGTAATCATGCGGGGTTGGTTGGCTTGCCAGAACATGAAGGGCCAACGGACTGGCGACGTAGGTTTGTGTTCCATGGCTTGCACTGACAGCCACCGTGTAACTTCCTGAGGTCACATACGCGTGCGCAATGTCTTCATCTGACGAATAGGTGATTTCGGTGCCGTCGCCCCAATTCACGGTTACAAAATCAAACGCGTCGCCCTCTAGGTCGGTGGCGGTGACATCGAGTATGTGGGAGACCCCCATGATGGCATCAGATGAAACGCCTGCCGTTGCTCCACGCACTGCAACGGTGGCAGGCAGCGGATCTGCCACGTCAGACTGAACCTCCACCGCGAACACCTCCGACACAACCGACACATTCCCTGCCGCATCCTCCGCCACGGCGGTGATGTTGTATTGCCCGTGGGCCAATTCAATGCTGGTGGCGTCTACGGTCCACGTGCCGTCGGAATCGGCGGCGGCAGAACCCAAAGTGCCCAAGGTGGTTTCATGAAGGGTGACGGTGGTGTCGGCGTCGGCGGTGCCGGTGAAGATCAGTCGGGTGGCGTGGGTGATGCCGTCGGTGGCGCTTAGGCCGGTGTCGGGGGTGACGGCGACAATCACGGGGGTGGAGACTTGAGTGTCGAGTTCAAAGGACACGGTGGCCAAGGCGGAGGTGTTGCCTGCGGCGTCGGTGGCGCGCACGGCCACGGTGTGGGTGCCCACGTCTGCCCTCCGTCATTCCCGCGAAGGCGGGAATCTAGCGTGTGGGACTGGATTCTCTTCCCGCTTTTCGCGTCCAGATCCGAGCTCCCGCCTTCGCGCACAATTCGTAACCATTCACATGGTTTTAGCAGGATGCTTGTGGGATAACGCGAAGGAAATTGAACCGCCAAGGGGGCCAAGTGAGGGAGCCAAGGAAGGCAAAAAAGAAAATTTAAAAAGGGCTTTTCGCCTTGGCATGCGTGCGAAAAACCAGTCAAGGCGATTGAGAAACACCCCTCAGAAAGCGTCTCTTCAACCCAACAGTCCCTGTCTTCCTTGGCGTTCTTGGCTCCCTTGGCGGTTCATGTTTCGCTTTCTGTTGTTTGGGTGAGAATCTAGCGTGCAGGGATAGGAAGGGCTCGAAATCCGTGAATGGTTACTAAATCGGATGCTGAGCGAAAAGATTAAGAAGCCGTCAGGTTTATTCCCCGTCTTTCTTGGCGCCTCCGCGTCTTGGCGTCTTGGCGTAAATCTTCTTCGCGATACATCCTCGAACAAAAACCCATGAACTGTTACGACCATCCTCACCTTTCCATCACTCCCCAAAGCACTCTTCCAAAAAGTCTTTCATCGCCGCCCATGAGCGCCGATCTGCTGTGGCGCTGTACGCCACGCCGTCAAAACCCACCGCGTCGGCACCGGGATCAGTAAACGCATGCTTTGCGCCGCTGTACATCGTGGTGGTGGTGTCGATACCGCCTGTTTGTAAAGTATCCACCAAGGCCATGAGTTTTTCGATGGGATAAAGCGGGTCGGCTTGGCCATGACAAATAAGCACCTTGGCGGTCATTAAATCCAAATCAGCCAGTTGGTCATCAACGGCCGGTTGCGGGT
>JAZGFZ010000202.1:0-5098 GCA_036480015.1 Algisphaera sp.
AGCGGCGGGGTTTCATTATGTTGCCTTAGACCTAGAGGGTTTTCGCAGTGGCAGCAGCAATGTGGTGCTGACCATTGGTAAGCATTTGCCCTAAGAACGTGTATGAGAAGTCTGTCGTCGGCCCGAGCTCGATGCAGACCGACGCGGCTCAAGCCAGTTCGCTGGACGGGCGAAGCCAGGCAGGGTTCTCATACACGTTCTAAGGTCATTGAACATTACCCACGCCTCACCGTACTATGTACATATGGTTCCCCTGCATTTTGGGGGGCGAAGCCCACATGCCGCGAGGCCAGGATTGACTGCCCGATCTTGACTGAGTGGTGCCCCCCTCTCTTGGAGTGGATGTTGAAACATCAGTGCGACGAATGTGAACGCCCCGCGACCCATCATGCGGTTGAAATCGAAGATGGCGTAAAGACGGAAACTCACCTGTGCGATCTGCATGCCAGCGAGCAAGGGTTGAGCATTAAGAACACGCACCTGCCCATTACCGAGTTGCTTAACAATTTCGTTCAAAAACATTCTGGTGGTGATCAGAAAATTCGTGGCGCCGAAGATCTCACGTGCGAGGAATGCGGCATGACGTTTACGGAGTTTCGCGAGAATTCACTTTTGGGTTGTCCCGATTGTTATGTTGCTTTTGAAGGCCCCTTAAGCCCGCTGCTTGAACGTGCTCATGAGGGCGGCACGCACCATGCAGGCAAAGTGCCGCGACGTGCGGGCGTGGGCGAGCAGCGTCAGGTTGCCTTGCGGCAACTTCGGAGGCGTCTTGATGTTGCCGTGCAATCCGAAGATTACGAGCAAGCGGCCCAGCTTCGCGACGAAATTACGTCGCTCGGGTAGAACGACCTGCACAGCCTTTTGGGCTATTGGCACGAGGCGTCAGAAGCGATGTTGCAAAGAACGTTTTTTTAGTCGAATTAAACCCCGCCGAGCGATCCCATGACCCTTCGTAGCATGACCGAAAACGCTGGAGAGTGGCTGCGTGGTGCGGGCCCTCACTCTGATGTGGTGATTAGTAGCCGCGTGCGATTGGCCCGCAATTTGGCGGGTTATCCATTTGTGGCAAGGGCCAACCGTCGCCACCGTTATGAAATACTTGAAGCGTGTCGCGAGCAAATTGCAGCCAAGCCCTTGTCGTCCAACACCATGTTTGTGCATTTGAATGAGGCTTCGGCGCTTAACCGGCAGTTGCTGGTTGAGCGGCACCTCATTAGCCGTCAACATGCGGCAGCCAAAAATGAAGTGCCGCGTGGCGTGGCGGTGGGCAGTGACGAAACCTTTGCCATCATGGTGAATGAAGAAGATCACCTGCGAATTCAAGTGTTGCGTAGCGGTATGCAGCTCACCGAAGCGTTTGACCAGATCAATCGCATTGATGACTTGCTTGAAGAAAATCTGGAATATGCCTATTCACGTCGCTTTGGCTATCTCACTGCTTGCCCGACCAACGTGGGTACAGGCATTCGTGTGAGCGTGATGTTGCATCTTCCGGGGCTTCAACTCACCGGTGAAATTGACAAAGTTAAACGGGCGGCTCGTGACATGCACTTGGCGGTGCGCGGCATGTTTGGTGAAGGCAGTGACGCCCAAGGCGACCTCTATCAAGTCAGCAACCAAACCACGTTGGGTAAAAGTGAGCATGAAATTTTGTCTGACTTTGAGAACACGGTGGTTCCGCAAATCATCAATTATGAATTGCAGGCTCGCCAAGCACTCATGCGTGATCGTGGGCCTCAACTGGACGATAAAATTTGGCGAGCTTGGGGCACGCTTACTCACGCCCGGGTGATTGGCACCCAAGAGGTGCTTGGTTTGCTTAGCCATGTTCGCCTAGGCGTCAATTTGGGACGTCTCGAACATGTGGACATGCGCACGCTCAACGAATTGTTTTTGCTCACCCAACCCGCGCATTTACAGCGGCTTAATGAAGAAGAAATGGACCCCGCCGCCCGGCGGATCGCAAGGGCCCAGCTCATTCGACAAAAGCTGGGGCGTTAGAGCGTTACCCTGAAATTTAAGCTTGGTGCTGCTCTATTTTTTGTTCTTTTTCTCAGAACACAACGCCACCACCAACTGTTGGGGTTTGGCCAAGGGCAGGTCGTCAAGTTGATTGAGTCGGCGCCACACACCTGCTTTGGGCTTGAGGCGACCGCCTGTAACCGCGGCGTGTTGCACGTTAAAGGTGACGGTGCGGTGGGTGGTTTGATGGGTGAAAGAATCGATTTCTTGAGGTGTGTTGGTTTTTAGCCCCAGCGATTCGGCGAGGTCGACACCTTCTGATTCATCGGTGGGCATTTGCCACATGTTGCTCCACAGACCTTTGGTGGGGCGCTGCACAAAAAGGTATTGATTGCCTTTTTGCAAGGCCAGCACACGGTGGGTTACGGCGGTGGGTTTTTTTTTAGGGGTCTTAAAGGGCAGGGCGGCAACATCATTTGTTGCAAGCGCCACGCAGTGGTTTTTTAGTGGGCACGTGAGGCAATTGGGTTTTTTAGGTGTGCAAACCAACGCGCCCAATTCCATGACCGATTGATTGAAATCGCGCGGCGACTTTGATGCCGTGACGTTGTGTTCTGCCAATAGCCACAATTGTTTTAGCGTGGCGGGTTGGTCGATGGCATCGCGTAGGCCATAAAAACGAGCGTACACCCGGGCCACGTTGCCATCGACAATGGGTTCGGGGGTGTTGTACGCGACCGAGGCCACGGCGCCTGCGGTGTAGCGCCCCACGCCGGGCAGTTTGAGCAGTTCGGTGGCGGTGGTGGGCACATGGCCGTTGTGGTGATTCGCCACCGCCTTGGCCGCGGCGTGCAAATTGCGGGCACGGCGGTAATAGCCCAAGCCTTGCCAAAGGGTGAGCACTTGTTGCTCGTCGGCGTTCGCGAGGTCTTCAACGGTGGGAAAGGCGGCGACAAAGCGTTCGAAATAGGCCATGACGGTGGCCACCTGTGTTTGCTGAAGCATCGCCTCGCTCACCAGCACGTGATAGGGGTTGGCCTGACGGGTTGACGTGGGGCGCCACGGCATGGCCCGTTGATGGCGGGCAAACCACGTGAGCATTCGGGCGGTGGAGAGTTTGGGCGGGGTGTTGGTGGACACGGGCAAGATGTTAGAGCGTGAGACGTTTGCGTGTGTGGGCTACTCTATCTTGACCATGCACACGACTGATTCTTTTACCCTTGATCCGCACACACGCCGGGTGCTTGTGGTTTGCATTGATCACCATTTGGGCAACACGGTTGTGATGTTGCCTGTGTTGGTGGCATTGGCCAAGCATTTTGAGCAGGGTGTGGATGTTTTGGTGGACGATCGCTATGCCGTGCTGATTGACGCATTGCCTGAAACGTCGAAAATCAACCGCATTCGGAAATATCCGGCGCAGCGTGACGGACAGTTTCGTAAGCAAAAGCCATGGATGTCGATTGCCCGCACGCTAATGGCCATTGCGGTTTATCGCTATGGCGTGGTGATTAATTTGTCGGGCGGCAAGTGGGCCACGGCGGCGACGGGTGTATCGATGGCTCGCCATCGTATTGGTTTTTTAGACACGCATTGGCCTTGGGTTTTTAATCGTAAAATGAATCGTCCGTTGCAGCGATCCGATGGGCCGCACGCTTTGGTGAGATATGCCGCAGCGCTTTCGTCGGTTGGAGCCGACTTGAAAGCGTGGCCTTCGCCTGTGTCGCTTGAGGTTGCTTCGTCAAGCACTGCGGTGCCAAGTGCGTCGGAAAGCAAATTGGATTGTGCCTTTGCTTCTGTTGAAGGGATCGTGGACGCTCAAGGAGGGCAAGATTGGGTGGTACTTCACCCTTTTGCAGGCAAGTCTTGGCGACTGTGGCCGCTAAAACGTTTTGCGCAAGTGGCACGTCGATTGATTGACGAGCAGGGCTTGCGGGTGGTGGTGGTGGGGGCGGCAGGGGACAGGTCGCAAGGCTTGTCGTTGGTGAATGCAATTGATCGGCCTGGCCACGTGTGTTTTCTTCATTTGCCGCTTGATGCACTGCTTGTGTTGTTTCGCCGGGCAGCACTTTTGGTTTCCAATGAATCGGGCCCCACACATCTTGCTGCGGCCACGTCTATTTCGATTGTGACTATTTTTGGTCCCACGGTGGAGGCGGTGTGGCATCCGCTTCGAAGCAGTCGCCTTACAGTGTTGCGTGGGGCCGCATGTGATCCGAAGTGCCGAGGGGCTTCGCGGTGTGCTTCAAATCGTCAATGCTTGATGGAGCTGTCGGTGGACACGGTGGTGGAGGCTGCCTTGGCCGCTCTTTCATCACCCCCAAAGGTGGGTGAGGTGAAGATTCACCCTTTGGGGTTGAAGCGGTTCATGGCTTTGTCGATGCCGTCGGTGAGCCAGCGTTCAATGCAGTCGCAGGCAAGGTCCAAGCCTGGGTCGAGTCGGTCGCGTTGGTCGGGTGAAAAGCGGCCCAAGACATAATCCACTTGGGGCGCGCGGCCACGCGGATCGATGCCGATGCGAAGGCGTGGGTAGTCGCGGGTGCCCAAAACGCGTTCGATGTCTTTGAGGCCGTTGTGTCCGCCTGCCGAGCCGGTGGAGCGCAGGCGAATTTGCCCGCAGTCGAAGGCGAGGTCATCCACAAGAACGAGGATGTCTTCGGGGGCGAGTTTGTAAAATGTGGCGGCTTCGCCCACCGAAAGGCCAGAGCGATTCATGAACGTCATGGGCTGCATGAGCAGCACTTTTTTTTGATGAATAAAGCCTTCGAGATAGGCTGCGTGAAACTTGCTTTTAACCCCGGTGATGTTGTGTCGCCTCGCCAATCGTTCGGCGGCCAAAAAACCGGCGTTGTGTCGGGTGTTTTCGTATTCTTTGCCAGGATTGCCCAGGCCAACGATGAGTTTCATGAGGGGTGCTCACACGTTTGCAGAACGGCATTCCGGTTAAAGAAGGGAATTAAGTTGGTAAAGGGGTTGCGTGAAAGGCAGTGAGGGAGCGACGAGCCGTTCACGCGATGTAAGCGGAGAATGGCCTGCTGTTTTTTTCACTTAGCCACTTAGCCACTTAGCCACTTAGCTACTTAATCCCTCAGCCCTTTCCGCTGGGGTGGGGTCCAACGCGGACGGTGTTGGCGTC
>JAZGFZ010000203.1:0-4642 GCA_036480015.1 Algisphaera sp.
CGTTGTTCGAGGGCGGGGCTGCGTAGGCCAATGGTTTTGGCTTCGGCAACGGCGTCTTCAATATCAAGGCCGCCTTCAAACACACGCCAAGGGATCCACACCGCTCCAACACGGTTTGCAGAGGAGCAGTGAAAAAGGATGGGGCGTTCAGAGGTGTTAAGAATGTGGCTTGTTTTTTCAAAAACCGCGTCGGTGAGTTCGCTTGTTTTTTTCCAAGGCAGATTGATGTAGGTCATCCCAAGGTCGGTGACAAGCTTGGGCTCATTAAAATCTGTGATTTCACTTTCGTGGCGAATATTAAGAACCGTTTTTACGCCAAAATCTTTGGCTTGTTCAAAATCTTCGGGTTTGGGTTGGCTGGCAAGAAAAATGCTTCCGAAAGTGTGCACGCGGGTGATGGTTCCGCATTCGTAAGGCTCAAGTTGATCCGCAGAAATGGTTTTGGAACGGTTGCCATGGGTGGATTGGCATCCCACAAAACTGGTGGCAGCAAGGGCAACAACAATGGCAAGGAGTGGTTTGTTCATGGTGAAAACACTTGGTGGGAATGGGGGTAAAAAGAGGACAAGCTGCGAGACGACCCTTTTAGCAACTGTCCACAGGTTTCAGGAGCTTGTTCACGTTGACGCGCAATGGGCAAGACATTTTACGCCAAGACGCCAGAGCGATGGACTCTTTTGAATGTCTGCATGAATTGCTACAATCACTCGCCGTTTTTTGAAGCAGCACTTAATAGACCGTCACGACGCCTCGCCACTTTTTCTTCGAGCAAAGACGTTTGAAAATCGGGGACTGAACAAAAACCCAAGAAATCACCACATTTCATTCCCTGCCTTTCTTGGCGTCTTGGCGTAAAGCTTCTCCACGGTACCTCTCTTCGCTCAAAATGAGAATGGCTTCCGCAAACGCCCCGGATTCCCTGCCGTAATCCGGTTTTAATCTGCGCCATCTTGTAGATGTAAAAGGCCGTCTTAAATGCCACAAAGAAACATCGCTTTGAAAAAAAGGGCGAGACGATGAACCGCGAGAGAACCCCGATAGACGCAGATTGGGGGCAAGGGCGAATTCCGCACCTGTATCACCCCGCTGGCCCCGCGCTTTCCCGTATAATCGCCCAACTTCAGGACTTTGACGCCCCGTGCCACCCCGCGGCGCGATTGCGTTAGATTTCTCTGCTTATTCGCCCTTTTTGCCCTCGCACAGGAACCCCCCGCGATGTCCCTCGACTCGACCCTCCACCAAAAAGCCGTTGACCTCGCCAAACTCACTTATGAGATCACTGGCGCCGCCGGATCGGGGCACCCCTCCACAGGTGCTTCGTTGGCCCACCTCATCACCGCCCTGCTTTACCAGCACATGCGGCATGAGCCCACCAACCCAGGCCACCCCAGCTCCGACCGACTTGTCTTGAGCGAAGGCCACGCGGTGCCTGTCGTTTATGCCGCCATGGCCGACTTGGGCATCCACTACAAAGTGGGTGACAACGACCTGCGCCCCGTCACCCGCGAGTTGGCTTTGACGCTTCGCGAAATCGACTCACCCATCGACGGCCACCCCAACCCTGGCTTGGGCATGCCTTTCTTTGATGCCGCCACCGGCAGTCTGGGCCAAGGCCTTTCGGTTGCCGCAGGCCTTGCCGTTGCCGCAAAAATCGACGGACTCGACAAGCGTATTTTCTGCATCATTGGCGATGGCGAATCACGCGAAGGCCAAATCTGGGAAGCCATCGACTTTATTCGTGACCACGACCTCAAAGCGGTGTGCCCGATTTTTAACGGCAACGACTTTGGCCAAACCTCTGAAGTGTCGCCTCAGCAATCGGTCGACACACTGGTTAAAAAACTAGAAGCCGCGGGCTACCATGTGCTGAACATTGATGGCCACGCCCCGGCAGCCATTCTTGAAGCCCTTGCCCTGCACTCCCAACACCAGCTTGAATCAGGCGCCGCCCCCATTGCCTTGGTGGCTCGCACAGTCAAAGGTTGGGGCTCGGCCAGCCAACAAGGAAACGGCCACCACGGTGCCGCCCCCACCGGCGATGCCTTGGCCACCGTGCTTGAAGAACTGTCTGCCACCGAACGCGAAATCGGCGCGGCGGCCGACACCGCCCTCAAGCTTCCACTCATGGGCTCGGCCAAGCCCGCCGCAGTTGAAAAGAAACCCGCACCTTCGTTTGACGAAGCACTTAAAGCCGCGGGCATGGAAAGCGTGCTTGCCCAAGGCAAAATGGCCACCCGCAAAGCCTATGGCGTGGCCTTGGCCGCAGCGGGTCATGCCAACAGCAACGTGGTGGTGCTTGACGCCGAAGTAAGCAACTCCACGGGGGCTGATGCCTTCAAAAAGGACGACGCCCTTGCATCACGGTTTGTCGAATGCAAAATCGGCGAACAAAACATGGTGTCCGCAGGCTTGGGGCTTAGCGCGGCAGGCAAAACCCCTTTCATCAGCACCTTTGGCAAGTTTATGGTGCGTGCTTATGACCAAATTGAAATGGCGTTGCTGTCTAACTGCCCGCTGAAATTGGTGGGCTCTCACGCAGGCGCCACCCTTGGACCCGACGGCCCCAGCCAAATGGCTTTGTGCGACGTGTCCTTTTTCCGTTCTTTTAGCACCATGCGTAGCCACAGCGGCCACTGCGGAGCCATTGTCCTCACCCCCTCTGACGCCTATGCCTGCTACGCCTTGGTGCAGCAAATGGCCGACTACGACGGCACGGTTTATCTTCGCACCCTTCGCCCTGACACCGAGTTTCTTTATGGCACTGATGACGAATTTGTTCTCGGGGGCCACCAAGTGCTGGTTCAAGGTCGCGACCTTTTGATTTGCGCTAGTGGCTACATGGTTCACGAAGTGAACAAGGCCCTGGAACAACTGGACAACGCAGGCATTGACGCCACCGTGGTGGACCTCTACTCCCTGCCTTTCGATGGTGATGCCATCGCCGACCTGGCCAATGCCAACAACGGCAAGGTGTTGTGTGTTGAAGACAACTACGGCAACGCCATGGGCAGCGCCGTGGCCGACGTGCTTTCCGCCACCGGCGATGCCTTCGACGTTCAGCAAATGCACGTCACCTACCCGCCCAAAAGCGGCAAAACCCCTGACGAGATACTGCAATACTGCAAACTTAGCGCCGACCACATCGTGGCCAAAGCCCTTGACATGCTCTCGCTCTCTCCCGCGTAAAGCTCTCCAAGCACCTTGGCGTGCCGCATGATTGAACGCAGGCGATCCCACAAAAAACGCCTGCATTGTTCACTAAATAAAACTTCTCGACGCCAGCCCTTTAAAAGGCTGGCGTTTTTCGTACGGTGCTTCAACAACCGTAAACTAAACAACACGCACTTTCGCAGCCTCGTCCATCTCCACTTCTCACCCCACAAACCAACCATGCACGTTTATTTTGGCACTTACACCCAAGACGGTGACGACGGCGTTTTTCATTACACACTCAACCCCAGCACGGGCGAGCTTGCTGCGCAAAGCAGCGTCGGCGGCGTGGCCAACCCCAGCTTTTTGGCTGTGCATCCCACCCAAAGATTCCTTTATGCCGCCATCGAAACATGGCCCTCTGGCAAAGTCGCCTCTTTTAAAATCGATCCTGACACCGCCGCACTCACCCTGCTCAACCAACAATCCAGCGGTGGATCGGGGCCGTGCCACATCACACTCAACCCCACAGGCACCACCGCCATCGTGACCAACTACAGCGGCGGCAGTGTCGCGTCGCTGCCGGTTTTAGACGATGGCACATTGGGCCCCATTGCCAGTTTTTTTCAGCACGAAGGCTCAAGCGGTGTCGATGCTTCGCGCCAAGAAGCCCCACACGCCCACTCGGCTCTGGTTGACCCCTCCGGGCAATTTGTCTTTGTCGCCGACTTGGGCCTCGACCAAATCAAGATCTACCAACTCAACGCCCAAACCCACCAACTGACGCCGCACCACGTCTCCACCTACCCACTGCATCCCGGCGCCGGACCGCGACACCTCGCCTTTCACCCTTGCGCAAGCATGGTCTACGTCCTCAACGAGCTCGATGCCAGCCTGACCACCTTGGCCTGGAATGCCAAAGCCGGCAAACTAACGCACCTTCAAACGCAAAGCACCTTGCCCGATGATTTTCAAGGCCGAAAATCCACCGCCGAAGTCGCGGTGCATCCCAACGGCCAGTTTCTTTATGGTTCCAACCGTGGACACGACAGCCTTGCAATCTACACCATCAACCCCACCACTCACGCACTAAACCTTACGCAGCATCAACCCGCTTTGGGCCAAGAGCCACGCCACTTCGCCATCGACCCCACCGGCCAATGGTTAATCATCGCCCATCAAAAAAGCGGTAGCGTGCAAGTGTTTTCCATCAATCAAGCAACCGGTACGCTCACCCCCACAGGCGACCCTGTGTCCGTGCCCACGCCTGTGTGCGTTGCGTTTTTTGCCGGCTAAAAAGAGCCATTTCGCCCCACCCTCAGCCTTAAGAGAATGCTTGTGGGTAACGTAAAGGAAATTGAACCGCCAAGGGGGCAAGCGAGGAAACCAAGGAAGGCAAAAAAGAAAATTAAAAACGTCTCTTTAGCCCGACAGTTCTTACAGTCTCTGCCTTCCTTGGTGTTCTTGGCAACTTGGCGGTTAAATTTCCTTC
>JAZGFZ010000204.1:0-9519 GCA_036480015.1 Algisphaera sp.
GTCGATCCCAAAAACCAGCCGCCGTCAACGCTTGCACTTCCACCAGCAAACAACGACTCCCTGACAACACCGGACACACCACACTGCCGCTTTGTGCCCGATACTCTGCCGCTTGCAAGCCCGACCCATCGGCCACCTCGCGCAATCCTGTGCCGGTCATTTCAAAAAGGCCCACCTCCAGCGTGCTGCCAAAACGGTTTTTAACCGCACGAATCACACGGTGGGCATGATATCGATCGCCTTCAAAATACAGCACCGTATCCACCATGTGCTCTAACAAACGCGGCCCCGCCAAGGCCCCTTGCTTGGTCACATGTCCCACCAACATCAACGCGGTGCCACTGGCTTTGGCGTGATACACCAACTCCAAACAGCAGGCCCGCAATTGCGTCACCGTGCCAGGCGCGGCAGGCAAATCACCTTTGTAAATCATTTGAATCGAATCAACCACCAACATCTCTGGCTTCAATTGCCGAGCTTGATCCAACACCCGGGCCAAGTTGGTGTCGGCCAGCACATAAAGCGAATCAGGCAAGCCGCCGTCGCCCGCCAACCGCCCGGCCCGCATTCGAAGCTGCCCTGCCGATTCTTCACTGGTCACATACAACACCTTGTGATCGCGCCGCGCCAATTCAATGGCCGCCTGCAACAACAATGTCGATTTGCCAATGCCCGGATCGCCGCCCAACATCACCGCGCTGCCCGCCACCATGCCCCCGCCCGACGAGGCCGTGCTCACGCCCGGATCCAAGGGTGTTGAGCCCCCCAGCACCCGGTCTAATTCACCAATGCCCGTGGCAATGCGCGCCACAGCGCCCGCGTCATCGCCTGCGGCCACTTGGTTAATCGGCACCGCCGCCACATGCTCGCTCACCGTCACCCCGCGATGTGGATCTTGCGTCGCCCCAGCCCCGCCCGACTTCACCTCCTCGAGCGAATCCCATTCACTGCAATCAGGGCATTTGCCCATCCATCGCGGATGCGCCGCGCCACACGCGCGACAAACAAAGGTTGTTCGAACTTTGGCCATGAAACCACAGTAACGGGGTTGAGAGGTAAAAGGAAAATCGACCCGGCGATTTCACCGCTCAACGGCGCCTTTTCCACCCATTCACCGCCAACCCACAACCAACCCCTGCTAAAGTATCCCCATGAACCAAAGACTCGTCGCCAACCTTTCGCTTGTGGCCGCCATGGCTGTCTTGCTTGTCACCTTCCGCAGCACCTGGGCCCGCCCGGTGGACACCTTCGATCAAATCAAAGCTTTGGTTGACCTGCGTTACGAGCTGGCCACCGAATACGTCGAAGAACCCGACCCCGACGAACTGATCCAAGGCGCCATCAACGGCATGGTCTCGGCACTCGACGACCCCTACACCCAATTTCTCACCCCCGAAGATCTTGCCAGCTTTGAAGAAAGCATCAACAGCGAGTTCACCGGCATTGGTGCCGAGGTGGAAATTGAAAACAACCGACTGCACATCGTCACCCCACTCGAAGACTCCCCTGCCTTCAAAGCAGGCGTCATGGCCGGCGACACCGTGCTAGACATCGACGGCACTGACACCTTGGATCTGCCCATTTCCGACGCCATCAAATTACTCAAAGGCCCTGCAGGCACCGACGTCACCATTCAGGTGCGACACTTCTCGGGCGACGAACAAGAAATCGTCATCACCCGCGACCGAATCGAAGTTAAAACCGTACGCGGATTCAACCGACGCGACGACCTGAGCTTTGATTTTTGGCTCGATGAAAATCGCAAAATTGGTTATGTGCGTCTCACCCAATTCAGCCAACCCAGCATTTTCGAGCTCACCGAAGCCTTCACCAAACTCAAAGACGAGGGTGTTCGCGGACTGGTGCTCGACCTACGTTACAACCCCGGGGGGTTGCTCGACGCTGCGGTCAAACTCAGCAACATGTTTTTAGAAAAAGATCAAACCATTGTCTCGGTGCGCGGCCGCACCGTGCGCGAAACCGTGTACAAAGCCGATGGCGCCCAGTTCATGGGCGACATTCCACTGGTGGTCTTGGCCAACCCCTTTAGCGCCTCAGCCAGCGAAATTGTCAGCGGCGCACTGTCCGACAACAATCGCGCCCTGTTTGTGGGTGAACGCACCTTCGGCAAAGGCAGCGTGCAACAAGTTAAAATGCTTCAAGACGGCCAAGGCGCCCTCAAAATCACCAACGCCTACTACTACCTTCCCAACGGCCGCAACATCCACCGCCGCACCCACAAAGACAACTGGGGCGTCGATCCATCCGAAGGCGCCTATGTCTCGATGACCTTCGAGCAACGTAAAGCCATGGCCGACGTCCGCCGCGAAATCGCTAACGGCGGCGCCCCTCGAACCGACGACGTCACCCCCGCATGGATCGAAGACCAATACAAAGACCCCCAATTGGCCGCCGGCTTCACCGCCTTGCTGGGCAAACTCGACACGGGCGACTGGCCCACCGTGGGGCAATCGGGCGCCGAACTCTTGGCCAAAGCCGCCGAACGTGACAACCTTGCCAAACAACGTGAATCACTCGAAGAAGCCATCAACGAAATCAACGAAAAAATCAAAGCGCTAGAGCTTCCTGAAGCAGAGCAAGACGCGGCGCAACGTGATGAGCAAGACGGCGAACAAGACCCCGCCAATGCTGACACCCAAGCTGAAGTCAACACGCCAGCGTTGGATTCAAACACCGAATCCAAAACCGACTTGGAGGCCGACTTGGACGCCAACGTGGAAGCCGATCTCGAAACCAAAATTGAAGCCCCAATCGAAACCGAAGTCGATGTCGAAGTCGAATTAGAAACCGACGACGCGTCAATCGATCTCTTGCCCGCAGCGCCTGTCGAAGTCGAAAACGAAACACGTGAATTGGTCCCCGCTCGCTAATTGCACCGTTAAGACTTAATCCTAGGGTTGAGCCTGCTGGGCAAACGGTGCGGGCTCCGCCCGCGGTAGGCTGGATCCGCAAGCGAACGCAACGCGACACCCTCATTCTTAGTCTTGACGCTGCACGCATTACACCGTCAAGACTTCATTTCAAACCCCATGCTTATCCTCGGTCTCGAAACAAGCTGCGATGAAACCGCCGCCGCCGTGGTGCAAGATGGCACCCTCGTGCTTTCAAATGTCGTGGCCACCCAGCACGATTTACACGAGCGCTATGCAGGTGTCGTTCCCGAAATTGCCAGCCGCGCGCACCTTCAGCGGCTCATGCCTGTGGTGCAAGACGCACTCGCCCAAGCCAACGTCAACGCAACCGATCTTGACGCCATTGCCGTGGGCAACCGCCCAGGTTTGGTCGGCTCACTCATCGTGGGCGTCAGCGCCGCCAAGGCGCTGGCATGGAGCTTGAACAAGCCGCTCATTGGCATCGACCACGTGCGGGCCCACCTGCACGCCGCATCTTTGCGTCATGCAGGTGAGCCCGAAAAGCAATCGCCCGAGCATCCCTCAGCCTCCGACACCCACGGCCCCAACAACACCTACGCCTTGGGCCTTGTCGTCAGTGGCGGACACACCAGCCTCTACCAGTTGGGCCCAAACGACCTCTTTGTTCGCCTGGGCCGCACCATCGACGACGCCATCGGCGAAGCCTACGACAAAGCGGGCACCCTTTTAGAAGCCGGCTATCCCGGCGGCCCCAATGTCGATCGACTCGCTCAAACCGGCAATCCCAACGGCCCTGACATTCCCAAACTGCCTGTTTCGATGCTCGCCCCCGACAGCCTCGACTTTTCATTCAGCGGCCTTAAAACCGCACTGCTTTACGCCGTGCGCGGCCTGCCCCAAGGCCGTGGCAAAGCCGCCACCTCTCCACGCACCGCCGCCGATCTCACCCACACCAAACGCGCCGACCTTGCCGCCGCCTTTCAACACGCCGCAATCGAAGCCATCATGCGCAAACTCAAGCGTGCCATCAAACAAACTCCCCCAAACACCCGCTACAACGCCCTTGTTGTTGGCGGCGGCGTCAGCGCCAACTCGCACCTGCGCGAACGCCTCATCACCTTCGCCCAAAATGAAAAACTCACGTTGCAATTGCCCGCCATGGCCTACTGCATCGACAACGCCGCCATGATCGCCGGCCGCGCCGCCACACGACTTCGCGCAAACGACATCGACGATCTCAACCTGCCCGTCATCGCCACCAGCCGAACCTAGATGGGGGCTGAGGGGCTGAGGGGCTGAGGGGCTGAGGGAAAAGACAATCCGGAAGTGGCCGCACCCCACACCCCCACACCCCCATACGCGCATACGCGCATACGCGCATAAAAAAAGACCCGCAAACGCTGCCCTTTTTGCCAGATGTACGCAGCTCGAGGGCCGCTAAAGAATAGGCGCTGACAGGTTGCGAGTCTCCTTTCAGTATCGGATGATTCACCCCCAACACCTAGACAAAAAGTAGAAGTTTTTTTAATCCCAATGGTCGCCGCCCATTACAAACCAACCCTCTGCCAAGATTCATCGCGAGCGCGGTTCGAATAGCGTCCGAAATCAAGACAAAAGGTTCATCGCTGCATTTTCACTGGCTTTTTGCCTTCGCCTCAGGCACCACCGGCTCAAACCAATCGCCCGGCTTTAAGCCGTGCCCGCGCACAAACACGTCAAAAGGCTGGGCTTTTCCCCCCGGCGCCTGAAGCTCCAGCAATTCCAATGCCCCCGACGCACAAGCCACCCGCAGGTCGCTTCCAATCACCCCCACCGTGCTCACCGGACGCGCCGCGTTATCGCAGCCATTGCCCACATGATCCGCCACACGACGCAAAAGCAGCGATCGCGGCTTGGTCTCCGTCTCTCCCTTGACATCCCCTTTCACAAACCAATTCACCCGGCAACCCGGCCACGGCGTCAACCCATGCACTTTGGCCCGCGCTGCGGCGGCAGATTGATCGAACCTCACCGTGCCATCGGCCTTGGTCAACTTGCGAGCCCGCGTGGCAGCGGTGTGGTCTTGTTCCAACGGCGCAAGCGTCCCCGCAGCCAATTGCTCCAACACCCCGGCCACCGCACCGGGGCCCAAATCGGCCGCCAACCGATCATGCAACTCACCCGTGGTTTCACGCGGATCAATCGCCGTGGCCACACGGGCATACACCGCCCCGGCGTCCATGCGCTGTGCCAAGCCAATCACACTCACGCCCGTTTGCGCATCGCCATTGATCACCGCCCAGTGAATCGGCGCCGCCCCGCGATATTTCGGCAGCAACGATGAATGCAAGTTCATCGCCAACGCGCCCATCACCCCAATTAAATCGGGCGATAACTTTTGGCCAAACGCAATCACCACCGACGCCTCGGGTGCCAACGCCGCCACTTGCTCCACCACCTCGGGGGCGTTCACATCTTGCACTTCATGAACGGCCAGCCCGCACTTCGCCGCCCACGCGCCCACGGGCGTGGGCGTCAACACCCGCTTGCGCCCGGCAGGTCGTGAAGGTTGGGTGTACACCGCCAACACATCATGCTCGGCATTTAGTTTTTCAAAGGTGGGCACCCCAAAAGCGCCCGCGCCAAAAAGAACCAATTTCATGATTCAAGCTCCCGAATCGCCCGCTTGTTCGCCATGCGATCCACCCGCGTCATTCGGTCCAACAACAACACGCCCTCTAAATGGTCGTACTCATGCTGCCACACCCGAGCGGGAAACACATCCGATGTTTCAGAAAACGTTTCGCCATCCAACCCCGTCGCTTCAATGGTGATCTCCACAGGCCGGGTGATCTCCGCCGTCACATGGGGCAAACTCAAGCACCCCTCATCGCGAGCACTCGTTGAGCTGCTAGGGTTCAGCAACTGTGGGTTGATGTACACCCGATCGCCATCCAGGGTTTGCTCGGGATTGGCCACAAACATCCGCCACGGCAAACCCACCTGCGGCGCGGCCAATCCCACACCACGATGCTCATGCATCAATTCAATCATGCGTGCCGCCACCGCCCGCACCGTGTCATCCACCGTCGGCACCGCATCGGCCACCTGAAGAAGCACAGGATCCGGGTAATTCACCACTTTCAACGCTGTAGGGTTCACACTCATCGCGGAAAGTTTATCCGCTCATCTCCACAGCCGATCCCAAATCACAATTCAAAACCCCAACACCTACCTCACGGCTCTGTTCTACGGGTATTTCCTCCCCCTCAACATCCCCCTCAAGGTTGACCCGCGTCAAACAGGCTGCCATACTATTAAGCAGTCGTTTTTTCGTTTCCACTGCGTTTTGGTTTTTTTGCCTCTTTTCCACCTCGTCGCACTTTTTTAATCTGCGACAGGTTCTCATTCGGAAAGAAGCCCACGCCAAAACGCCCTGATCGAAACGATCGACCGCAAAGGTGACGCCCGGGGGTGTCATCTCACTTCCATACCGGGGTTGTGCCCGGACTCATTCTGCGAAACCCACTTTCATGGCAACCGTTACCAAAAAAGAACTGGTCGACCAAATCGCCGAGGCCACCGGCCAAAAACGCGTCGTCGTTAAAGACGTCGTGCAAACCTTTCTCAACTCGATCATCGTTGAGCTAGGCAAAGGCAACCGACTCGAATTTCGCGACTTTGGCGTGTTCGAAGTCAAGCAACGTCGCGCCCGCACCGCCCAAAACCCCAAAACACTTGAAAAGGTAGACGTGCCCCCCAAGCGCACCGTCAAATTCAAAGTCGGCCGACTCATGAAACTCACCCTCGCCCAAGAAGGCGAAGGCATCGACATTGATATCGACGATATCTAAAATCTATTTTACAAACGAACGATTTTACATTTCACCCTTGTTCGAAGAATTACAAGCCAACCTCGAGCGTCGCAACGAACATTCATTGCGACGCTCGTTGCATGAGATGTCTTTTAACGGCCCGCATGCCATGCGTCCCGGCGGGCAACCGCTTCTTAATCTTGCAGGCAACGACTACCTCGCACTGTCGCAACATCCCAAACTCATTGAAGCCGCTGTAAACGCCACGCAAAAACACGGCACCGGCGCGGGCGCCAGCCGTTTGGTTTGCGGCACCCACCCCCTTCACACCCAAGCCGAAAAACAATTCGCCGCCTTTAAACACACCCAAGGCGCCCTGCTTTTTCCCACCGGCTACGCCGCCAACCTGGGCTTACTCGCGGCCTTGGCCCGCCGGGGCGATCTCATCGTTCAAGACCGGCTCAACCACGCCAGCCTCATCGATGCCGCCACGGCCAGCGGCGCCACCGTGCGCACCATTGCCCACGGCACCCCAGGCCACGCCAAGCTCAACCGGCTCCTTGCCGACCACGCCCACAAGCACCCCCACGCCCGACGCCTCATCGTCACCGACGCCGTGTTTTCCATGGACGGCGACACCGCCGATCCCAACGCCCTGCTCGCCCTCGCCGAACAACACAACGCCCACCTCATCCTCGACGAAGCCCACAGCACCGGCGTGCTGGGCCAATCCGGTGCCGGACTCGCCCACGCCGTCGGCATCGCCCAGCACCCGCGTCTGCTTGCTTGCGTTTCCACCGCCAGCAAAGCCTTGGGCAGCTTGGGCGGCATCGTCACCGCATCACAGGTGGTCATCGACACCCTCGTCAACCACGCCCGCCCTTTTATTTACACCACCGCCCCGCCACCCGCCCAAGCCGCAACCCTCATCGCCGCCCTCGACGTCATCCACCACGAGCCGCAACGACGCGAACACCTCCAGGCTCTTTCAACCCAACTTCGCACCGCCCTTACCCAACGCGGCTGGCCCCACATCGCCCCCACCTCACACACAACGCCCATCATCCCATTGCACACCCGCACCGCCAGCGCGGCCTTGGCCTTGGCCCAACACCTCCAAGCCCACGGCATTCTCGCCATCGCCATTCGCCCGCCCACCGTCCCACCCAACACCGCCCGCGTTCGGCTCAGCCTGCGCTGCGACCTCACCCAAGCCGACCTCACGCAAATCATCGACACCGTGGGAAACGCTTGACCACGTTAGAACAAGCGAATTCAAAACCCTTTTCGCTTTGGCGCCGCTAAACTGCCTGAATCATGAACAAACCCACCCGCCCTTCTTACCGCTCACTGCTGCCGCTCTGTGCTCTTGCACTCATTCTTTTTCCCGGCTGCGTTTCATCCAATCCGTTTTTCAATCTTTCCGCCGCGCTGTGGTCTGCCATCTCTTATTTGTTTTGATCGCATTCTGGAGCTGTCCCCGTGACCACCGCCTCGCCTTTCAACTCGCCCTTCAAAACATTTCATGCCGACGCCACACTGGGTGAAGTGGATGGCTGGAACATGCCCTTGCATTATGGCGACGCCCTCGCCGAGCATGCGCAATGCCGTGACTCAGGCGCGATTTTCGACCTTTCGCACTTGGGCCGCCTGCGTCTCAGTGGACACCACGCCTGCACGTTGCTCGAAACCGCCCTCACCCGCAAAGTCACCGACATGCCGCCACGCACCTGCCGCGAAGCGGTGGTGTGCAACCCCCAAGGGGGCATTATCGATGTGGTGAGTGTTTACCGCTATGAAGACCAATGGCTTTTGGTCACCAACGCTGCGGGGCGTCATCCTGTCCATGCCCACCTTTCCGCACTCATTCAAGCCAACGACTTCTCCGTCAAACTTGTTGATGAAACGCAAAAAACCGCCATGCTTTCGGTTCAGGGCCCCAAAGTCACCGCCAAAATCGGCGCCTTTTCGCGTGAAATCCCCACGCTTAAACCGTGGACCTTCACCCTCAAAAACCTGCTCGTTTTCAAGATGACCGTCAGCCGCACCGGATTCACCGGCGGCGATGGTGTTGAAATCATGCTTGGCGTCAACGCCGCAGCCATGGCCATCAAACTCTTACTCAAAGACAAATCGCAAGACGCCACCATCAAGCCTGCGGGCCTTCATGCCCGCGAAACATTACGCATCGAAGCAGGGCTTCCTGCCCTAGGCCACGAACTCACCGCCGACATCGACCCGCTGAGTGTTGGCTTGAGCCACGCGATCAACCTCGACAAACACCGCGATGATTCGGATGTACCAGTTCCACGTTTCATCGGACAAGACGCCCTAGAAAAAATCGCAGCCAGCGGCCCGCCCAAACGATTAATTCGCATGGCTTTGGAGGCCCCTGTCCAATCCGGCACCACGCTTTCCGTCAACGGGCAACCTGCGGGCAACATCACCAGCGTGGCCACCCTGCCCAGCGGCAACGTTATCGCCTTGGCACTTGTTCAAGCCTCCACCCCACAAGACAACAAGATGACGCTCTGCGCAAACACAAAAGCCGGTCCCATTGCAGGCCAAATGCTTTCGCCACGCCTGTCTTAAAATGTTGTAACCATTCACAGGTCTTCAGGAGGATGCCTGTGGGGTAATGCGAAGGAAATATGAACCGCCAAGGGGGCGCGTGAGGAAGCCAAGGAAGGCAGGTGGGAGATAGCTATTAGCAAGAGGCAGGCCCGCTTGTTACCGTTCACGGTTTTAACAAGCGTATTTGCGTTGACGCGCAATGGGCAGGTCATCTCGGGCAAGAGATTTTACGCCAAGACGCAGAGACGCCAAGACGC
>JAZGFZ010000205.1:0-2001 GCA_036480015.1 Algisphaera sp.
GGATTTGAACCCGTGTTACTAGGATGAAAACCTAGTGTCCTAGACCAGACTAGACGAAGGGGCCGTCTTGGCAGGGTCGGTATTCTAGCGACAAAAAGGCAGCAAGCAACCCGGGTATCTCAATAACCTTGACACGCAAGACTTCAAGATGCCGTTTTGCCCCGCACAATCCGTATAAAGCGGCATTTCAGGAAACAAGCCGCCCCTTTTTCTCAAATCCATCGGCCCCCGGCCCGGGGTGCGATACGCTTACGAAATGAGTGGTTCACAACCTTTTTTCACCCGGTTCGTTTAAACTTAGGGCTATAGTTCTTTGGCTTTGGCATTGATGTTGCCCCAAGGCACTGCCAGACCCCATCGTGTCTTAAAGTGAGACGCCACTTCGATCAGGCTTGAAGGTCCCCCAATTGCTCAAACTTTTTCTCATCGATACAAAAAAACCCGGACGCCACAAAACGTTCCGTGTCGCCGACGACCAAATTGAGGTCTTGGGCCGTCATGCGCCGCGGCTTCAACTTAACGACACACGCGTCTCCCGATCTCACGCCGAAGTGAGTGTTCAAAACGGCGTCTGGATCATCCGCGATCTGGAATCTGCCAACGGCACACAGGTGAATAACCAATCCATCTCAGGCACCTGCCAGCTCGAAGAAGACGACGTTATTCAAATAGGACGAATGACCCTTTTGGTCGCCGTCGCCAAGGTCCAAGCCAGCGAAGCAACCGCCGAACCCCCAATCGTGTCGCCCGCGTACCTCTCGCCAGGATTAGACGACACCGCCGCGTCGGGCTTGGTGCTGCAAACCGAAAACGATTCGCCACAAAACGATTTACAAAAAGAATTGGCCCAAGGCCTATCCGAAGAATCGGATGACTTAGACGACCTAAGTGATTTGGACAAACCCCAACGCGCAGACCACGACGAACCCAACGCCTACGACGCCCCGCCATCACGGCCTGAGTCGCCGCTGGCCGAACACGATGACGAAGAAGATGGCGCACAGCAAGGCATGCCGCCAGAGCAAGACCTCGACATCCCGCCTGTCGAAGATCTGCTTGCCGACCCATCAGCCTTAGATGATTCAGGCCCTTTCGATTCTGATTTAGTCGATGCCCACGACGAAGAAGATTACGACGACGATTACGACGATGATGATGATGATGACGATGACGCCCCCAATCTTCGCCTTGCCAATTACGACCTTGCCGAGCAAAAAGAGGATCATGCCGCCCCCGACACAACCTCCGATCTAAAAGAGCATCCAACAGAAAACATCACCGCCGTCGCTCCGGTTCAAACGGTGCAAGACGACACCTCAGAACAAGCCACCGCATCTGAGACACAAGCTGACGCGCAAGCTGATACACCACCCGACGCACCGCTTGTTGATACGCAGGACAATACGCAAGACAATACGCAAGAAGACAGCCAAGCACCCAAAGCTATTTCTTCGTCAAGCCTTCAAACGTCTGTCGACGACATTGCGGTTCAAATTTATTACTCCAATGAGCTCAATGTCGCCAAAAGCCCTTCGGCAAAAACCGCCAGTGTCTCTGACGACACACTTGACGGCATGCCCGACGACACCGCCAACATTAACCGCGACACACCACGCGACACACCACACGCCAACGCAGCAGCCAGTGCCGACTCTCGGTTAGTCGCCCCCGCCCCAGATTCCACGCTGAGATCTTCGCGCCCTCACATTGGCAAACAAGGGTTCCCATGGAAAGGAACCCTTGCCGCACTTCTCACACTCGCAGGCATCGGCGGCGCCATTTATGGTTTGGGCTTAGGCCGCAATGGTGGCCTCGCCACTCCTGTTTCAATCACCGGACCTCCGGCACCTGGGCACAACACCTCCAAAACAACAAACGGCGAGACCACGGCCACACCCCAAAGCCCACGCCCCGCGCCCACGCCTGTGGCAGCCAGTTCCCGTGACGACAAAAAAGTATTCACCACCCCGCCGCTCGCCCGACGCCCCCAGAGCGACGAAG
>JAZGFZ010000206.1:0-44334 GCA_036480015.1 Algisphaera sp.
GCGTTGTCCATAATCAAAACTCAAACAATGGCATGCAAAGCCTTGTGCGTTCGCAATGGCAAGCACCGTGGCCGAGTCGAGACCCCCCGAAAGTAAAACGACCGCCGGAGGGCGCGGGCTCGTTGAAGACGGCTTAGAAGAAGATACTGAAGGAGAAGGATGGGCCATGACTAAAATAAGTAAAAAATTAAAAAACGCGATCGCATCAAACCGCGATCAATCATCCTCTTTTTCTTTGGGAGCTTGACACACCACCACCGTGCGGGCCATCAGGTCGGCCAAGCGTTGGCGATGCGGGCCCACCACCACAAGCACCAGCAGCACCAAGGCAATCAAGTCCAAAGGCTTGAGCATTCCCCGCACCAACAATGCCCCCCAGCTTGCGGGCAGGCCATTCAAACGCGTCACCCGCGTGCGCAAAACTGCTTTGCCCAACGAACGCCCCGTGATTATTTCCGCAACCGTGGTGTGTAGGGCCGTTAAAACAACCACCCCCAAACCCGGAAGCATGAAGTCGGCCGACATCCCCACGCCGCGCCCCGGCCAACGTTGCATCAATTCTTCGCCACTCAAGCCCATCACACCACTCACCACCGCGCCGCTCACCATCAAATCAATCCCGCCCGCCACCAACCGGCGCCACAAATCCGCAACCTCAATACCGTCAGGCAGCCTTGGCTGATCCATTTGCGGGTCGCGCCGCCAAAAAGCCACCAACAACAACGTGGCTCCAATCGCCGCAATGGCCACGGGCAAATAACCCAAGAGATCATCCAACAGGCGATCGGGTTCAACCCCCATGGGTTCCAAGGTGGCCCCCACTTGTCCCTGAAGATCCACCGCACTCAGCGTCAAACCCGAAATTTCTGCCTCGCCCGAACCCTCCAAAAGATCCAACAACCCCGCGGCCGCCCGTGAAGGCCCTGCCAACACCCCCACCCCCTCGCCCAACGGCAAAGCCGTCCACACGCCCGCCGTGTCATCGTCTGGTTCGAAAGGCTCGGTACGCAAAGATTCAATCGGCAACGTTCCCAGTGCCGTAAACGAATCGCCTCGGGCCACCCCCACATCAACCGATGCAGGCTCTGCCGACGTGCGCTGTGCAATCACCACCTGCCCCCCCACCCGAGCCCCCACCACCGACATGCCCGAATCGCGTGGAAACACCGCCGACGACCACGCCCCTTCATCCGCCGGGGTGTCGACAAGAAGCATGCTTCCTTGGTTTGAATGAACCCTCCGTTGACTCACCAGCGTAGGCCGAGCATTCACATCAACCGCAACCGGCGGAACCAACGACACCTTCCCTGCCCCCATCCAATCAGCAGGCAACGCTTGAGTTCTCCAGCGGCCACGGTCATAACGCAAAAGAACATTTTTTTGAATGGGCCGAGCCGCTGCCTGAGACGGCGTCACCACGTCTGCCAAGGGCAAAGACGTATTCGATGACACCGCAGCCTCGCCAACGCTTTCCACCTCATTAGAAGAGCCCGCCGAATGTCGCAACTGCGGAATCCAAAGCACAATATCCAAGGCTTTTTCTTCTACAGACAACGCAACCTTGCTAGAAACATTTGCTTGCTCCAACTCCGCTTGCATCAATGACTCCCCCCCCTGCGCCAAAACCCAAAGCGTATCGCCCGCAGCCGCAACCGACCGAGCCTGCACACCCGCAGGCAAATTGGCCACGGGTCGTGTTTTAAAAAACCACTGATCGACCAATGGACCTGGACTTAGTGTCACACGCAACACCGCACCATCATCAAAAATCACCCACACATAATCTGCCGCACCACCCTCTATCCGCTTGGGCGCAGCCAAGGCCGCCACCCGCCCTTTAAAGCGTGTTACCCGCTCCCATGCAGGCGGCTCATCCGTTGCGTCTGCATGCAACAGCTCAACATACGACTCCGCCTCCAGTTGACGTGAAACCGCAAGCCACACATGCCGACCATCGCTCGCAGCAGGCAAATCGGCGCTCCACGTTAATGCTTTTGCGGGGGCCACCCCCCACGCCATTGCCGCAACGCACACCATCGCCAAACCGCGTGGCCGAACCATCGCAGACCAGCAAATCGACACAAAATATAAAAGGCAAGGCCGGTTCGAAAAACGCATACATAAGAGCGTAACAGCCCTCACGCCCCGCGCGTCCCGCTTAAGCCCCTGCCATCCGGCACGCCCCCACATGCAAGAGCCCTCACGCAGTTCACGGTAGAATTAACACCATGCTGAAACACCGCGTTCCCTCTGGCATCGCGATGGTCGCGGGCCTACTGCTTTTAATCTGGGCCGACGACAAACTTGGCGCCCGTGGCACACTACGCCCCGGCCTACTGCTCCTGCTGGCCTTGCTGGCGGTGCTGCTGCTGGCATCGGTCGAGCTGGCCGCCTTGTTACGGGCCAAATGGGGCCGATCTCACGCCGCCGTGCTCTACATGGGAGCCGCCGCCGGACTGGTCTTAACCTTTGCGTGCCCGCAAATGCCCGATCCACGCACCGCCGCAGCCCTTTTTGCCACTGCCGTGGCGGTCATCATGCTCACCGCGTTTTTTACCCACAGCTTTTTCCGCCAAGAACCCCAAGGCGCCACCACCGCCGGGGCATCGGCCCTTTTCGCCATGGGCTATCTGGGCATTCTGCCAGGGCTCTACCTCTTGCTCCGCACCGGGGGCCCAGGCGTCGCCTTTTCAGGCTGGGTGATTGCCGCCGTACTCATGACCACCAAATCATGCGACATCGGGGCCTATTTCACCGGTCGTTTTTTAGGCAAACACAAGTTAATTCCTTGGCTTAGCCCCGGCAAAACCTGGGAAGGCCTCGCAGGCGGAATGGCCTTTTCAGCCCTGTGGGCCGTCATTTTCGCCCTTTGGGGAAGCCATTTGGTGCCCGACCGAGCCATCGCATGGTGGTATGCCGCCCCAGCAGGCCTTCTTTTGGGTTTTCTGGGGCAAGTGGGCGACCTACTCGCCAGCCTACTCAAACGCGATGCCGGGCTCAAAGACTGGGCCAAAACCATTCCCGGTTTTGGCGGGGTGATGGATGTGGCCGATTCTGTGCTATTGGTGGCCCCCGCCGCCTACTGGTTGCTCACCCTGGCCCCCAAGGGATAATTGCAACGTTAAAGGATCCCACCCCGCGTCACCCTCCCCAATCACCCGGCACGCAGACCGCTTTCTCCCCCGCCGTTTGGCATTTCTGCCCGCCATCAGCTAACCTAATTCAATTACCGTGGTCCATACACCACCTCTTTCTACGGCCTAAAAAGCCAGCCCCTTTTTTCTCTCCAAGGAGACCCACACCATCGCACGAGGACGCTTCCGCCCACAGCCGCGTGAAACCGGCAAACGCCTACGAATCAATGATCAAATCCGAGTCTCTCCGATTCGCCTGATCGATGAAGAAGACAACCAAATCGGCGTCATCGACACCGAAGAAGCCAAGCAACGCGCCAACGATGCGGAGCTGGATTTGGTCGAGGTCTCGCCCGCGGCATCACCGCCCGTCTGCAAGATCATGGACTACGGCAAATGGAAGTATGCCCAGCAAAAGAAAGAGCAAAAAGCCAAAGCCCACGCTAAAAAATCTGAGCTTAAAGGCATGCGTCTGCGACCCAACATCGACGACCACGACCTTAAGTTCAAAACCGACAAAGCGCGCCAATTTCTCGAAAGCGGCGACAAGTGCCAATTCGTCATGCTCTTTCGCGGCCGCCAAATGGCCCACCAAGGCATGGCCCGCCAAACGATGCTCGACATCGTCGCCCTGCTCGAAGATGTCAGCAAAGTTGAGCAGCCGCCCAAAATGATGGGCCGCCGCATGACCATGATGCTCACCCCCGACAGCAGTGGCAAAGGCAAAGCAGACAAAAAAGAAGCCAGCGCCGCACCCGCGACACCACCCGCTTCGCGCCCCGCCGCGCCACCCGCCCCCGCGCCACCTAGCGCATAAGCAAAAAGCCAGCCGAGAAGCCCACCAAGCAAGCGGCCACACACAAAACAACCCCATCAAGACCCCCACGAACCTCGCGGGGGTTTTTCTTGCGCCCATCTCAACTCACAACATCATGCGTGATCAAACAAATCAAACGCAGAGACAATCATTGCGTCACGCCGCCTCAGATTGAGGCTCGGCATCTGGATCAGCCTCCATCGGCGTCAAACCCAACACGGGGTCTTCGCGAATCATCACCGCCGCAGCATCCGCATCAACCGCACGGCTATACAGCCAGCCCTGAGCGTACTGACAACGAAGCCCTTTCAAAAGATCGAGTTGCTTGTGTTGTTCGATTCCCTCGGCGATCACTTCCATGTCCAAATTGTGAGCCAACTCGGTAATGGTCGCAATAATGGCCCCATAGCGTCGAACCGCATCGCCGGCATTGGCAATAAAGCTTCGGTCAATCTTCAAAATGTCCAGCGGTAATTCCTGCAACACGTTCAATGACGAGTGCCCGGTGCCAAAATCATCCAGCGCCAGCTGGATTCCCAGCTCCTTAAGCTGAACCAACTTGGATTTCATCTCTTTCACATCATCCATCACCATCGTCTCGGTGATTTCCAAACGAATACACGATGGATCAAGACTGTGATGCATGATTTCATGAGCCAACAGGTTCACCAAATCACTGTCGTACAACTGGGCTCGCGACAAATTAATGTTCAAGAATAAATTCTCGGCACCCATTTCTTTCCAACGAGCAAGCTGCTTGCATGAATGTTTAATCACCCAAGCCCCCACTGGAATAATCAAATTAAGCTCTTCGGCCATGGGCACAAAGTTTTCAGGCGAAACCTTTCCACGCGTTTTGTGGGTCCAGCGAATCAACGTCTCAAAGCCCGCAATTTTGCCTGTGTCAACCTCGACAATCGGCTCATACACCAGTGTAAAATCTTCGTTTTTCACCGCTTCGCGTAAATCACTTTCCAGCTCGGCCTGTTCCACCAAGGCTTCGTGCATCTGCCGATCAAAAACAACATAGCGTGCCTTGCCAGAATTTTTAGCTTGATACATCGCTGTATCCGCATCACGCAACAACTCATCCACCGTTTCGTAAGCGTCTGAACTAATCACAATGCCAATGCTCGCCGTTGACACCACCCGATGCCCGTCAAGCGTGTGGGGCTCACTAAATGTTTTAAGCAAACGATTGGCCACGGTGATCGCAGCCTCTTCGTTCTCCAGCCCATCAAGCATCACCACAAACTCATCGCCGCCCAACCGTGCAGAAATTTGTTCTCCGCCAAATCCGCCCCCCGCAGCCGTGTCCACGCTTCGAATGTTTTCACGCAAACGACCTGAAATACTATTTAAAAGAAGGTCGCCCACCTCATGGCCCAGCGTATCGTTCACGATTTTGAAGCGGTCGAAATCTAAAAACAACACTGCCAGCTTGCGATCGGGGAATCGTCGGGCACGGCTCATGGCCTTGTCCAAATGTTCCATCAAAAGTTTTCGGTTGGGCAGGCCCGTCAGCTCATCGTGGTCTGCCACATGCCGAAGCCGCGCCTGAGCATGATTTTGCTCGGAGGTGTCGGCGAATGTAACCACCAAGCCATCGCTCAATTGCACCACCGCCAACTGAACCCAACGACCATTGTCCAAACGATATTGTTTTTGCACGGGCAAACCCGTCATCACCGTCGAACAAAGATCACCCAAAATGGTGTGTGTCATCAGGCACGGAAAGACCTCTGATATTTTATGGCCCGTAACCATCACTTCACTCTTGCCCAGCAAATTTTCGGCGGCCCGATTGATCAACTGAACCTCAAAATCAATGACCTGGCGATCCCCTTCCAGCCGAATCGCCTTGAGCACACTCACGCCCCCCAAACTGCTATCCAAAATGCCGTTCAAAAGATGCTCGGGGTTCATCAAACGCGACGCCCCCGATGAACTCTCGTCCACAGGCCGATCCACCGTCACAGGCGGCCTCGCCGAAGAAAACATATCTGCCTTGCGAGAATCGGCGGCAGATTCGCCTGAACCAATCAACTCGGCCAATCCTGTCACCAGTAAAAGTCCGCCCACCAAGAAACACGCCCAAGCGCTAAGAGGGGGAATCATTTCAAAAAAGGCAGCTTGACCTGGAAGATAACGTGGACCCCAAGCAGGCTGGGTAAGAAGCAACCCACCAATCACAGCCGTTAGCAGCCCCAATGACATCAAAACCCAGCCTGCCCGAACACCCAACGATGTCGTCGATGAAGAATGCCCCTCAATCATTTGGCTAAGCCCTTGCGACACATCTTCCACCAATTGATCCAGCGCAGGTCGGGTGGTCGCGTCAACTTCTTCAAAAGCCACCCCCATGATGGTCTCGCGATTACCCAACGAGCGACGCCACTGTATGCGGCCTTGAATCAGCAAATCCCCTTGCTGCGCGGTGTAAAGCGTCATCGGCATCGAACCCTCAAACTCTTGCCGACATAACACCCGTGCCCCACCACGCGAAATATCCACAATTTCACCCAAGTCGCAGTGAAGGCGATCAGGGCGGTAGCGGGGATGCTGGCGTTGCTCGGTGTAGGACGAGTCTGACATTGAGAAGGTTCCGAAACACCACGAACTTCAAAGCGCCCAGTTAATCCGGGAAGGTGTACATCAATCATTATCGACGGACCGCGAAAGCCACTTAACCCCTCGCCAATGCAAAGGAACCGCCACAAAACGCCCGCACCAGAGCCACCCCACCTTCAAAAGAAAACGCCTATAACAAAGGCCCTATCGCACTGCAAAGGCGTGCCAATGCAAAAGGGGCCGCGACAAATGCCGCGGCCCCTTACAAAATTCACGTTTTCAAAACATGCGATCAGTAGCGGTAATGCTCAGGCTTGTAAGGCCCGTCCACCGACACCGAAATGTAATCCGCCTGTTCCTTGCTCAAGGTCGTCAATTTGACACCCAACTGATCCAAGTGCAACCGAGCTACTTTTTCATCCAAAATCTTGGGTAGCAAATAAACCTCTTTTTTGTAGCTGTCGTTATTCAAAGCCAACTCAATTTGAGCGATGGTTTGATTGGTAAACGACGCCGACATCACAAACGAAGGGTGGCCTGTGGCACAACCCAAGTTCAGCAAACGCCCTTCGGCCAAAATCAGCACGCTGTGACCATCCTTGAATGTCCACATGTCGTACTGGGGCTTGATGTTGGTTTTGGTGGCCATTTCAGCCAGTTCAGCCATTTCGATTTCATTGTCGAAGTGCCCAATGTTGCCCACAATGGCCTTGTCCTTCATTTTCGACATGTGCTTGGCAGTGATGATTTTGTAGTTGCCTGTGGTGGTGATGAAAATATCTGCCTCGCTCACCACGGCCTCAAGCGTGGTGACTTGAAAGCCTTCCATGGCCGCCTGCAAAGCACAAATGGGATCGATTTCAGTCACGATCACACGGGCACCTTGGCCCTTCAACGATTGAGCACAACCTTTGCCCACATCGCCGTAACCACACACCACCGCCACCTTGCCCGACACCATCACATCTGTCGCACGGAACAACCCGTCGATCAACGAATGCCGACAACCATACAAGTTGTCAAACTTACTTTTGGTGCAACTGTCATTCACGTTAATCGCAGGAAACAGCAACTTGCCTTCATTTTGAAGCTTCACCAAGCTCTTAATGCCCGTGGTGGTTTCCTCAGAAACCCCTTGGCATTCAGCGGCCAACTTGGTCCAGCGGTCAGGACTGGCAGCCAAACTTTTACGCAAAATCTTCAGCACACTTTCCCACTCTTCGGGCTCGGTTTTGGCGTCGAAATTTGGCACGGCGCCTGCGGCTTCAAACTCCACACCCTTGTGAATCAACATGGTGGCATCGCCGCCATCGTCCACAATCAATGTCGGGCCACTGCCATCAGGCCAGCGGATGGCTTGGTCGGTGCACCACCAATATTCATCAAGTGTTTCGCCCTTCCACGCAAACACCGGCACCCCCTTGGGATCGGTCATGGTGCCCGTGGGGCCAGCAACAATGGCTGCCGCCGCATGGTCTTGGGTACTGAAAATATTGCATGATACCCAACGCACATCGGCGCCAAGCTCCACCAACGTTTCAATCAACACCGCCGTTTGCACCGTCATGTGCAAGCTGCCCATCACACGGTGGCCCTTCAAGGGTTTGCTTTGGCCATATTCATCACGGCAAGACATCAAGCCTGGCATTTCTTGCTCGGCAAGCATCAACTCGCGCCGACCCCATTCGGCCAGTTCTTGAAGTTCAGAAAGAGAGGCACCTGGTTTAAGTTTGTATTGAAGGCCAGATTGGACATCAGGTTCGAGGACGAGTGGCATGGGAAATTCCTTTGGGAAAAATGTAGAGAGTTGAAAAGCAAAAGGGACTAAAGAGATTGAGGAACAATGCCTCAAAAACAAAAAACGTTTTATGAAGGTCAGGCTTTGGCGGCTTTAGCGGGTTTGGTTGCCGTGGCCAACAACAATGCAGGCCCCGTGGCTTGGGGATCGGGCCGCAAAGGACGAGCGCAAGGGTTCATCAACCCTGCTTGGGCAAACAAGCTTTCCAATGCACTTGGCTCAAACCCCAGCAACCGCTGCCCCAAGCCACGCCGAAAGTCTTCACGATCGTGCAGCAACAAGTCCAACACCACCGCCCGGCCACCAGGTCGCAACACACGGGCCATTTCGGCCACCGCTGCAGCGGGGTCATCCAAATAGGTCAACACCAACACGCAAAGTGTTGCATCACACGACGCATCTTCCAACGGCAACGCCGTCAGCTCGCCCTGTTTAATCGTGACGTTATCAAGCCCACGTGTTTGCGCGCGGGCGGCCTCCAGCATCGCCGGACTGTTGTCCACCCCAATCACCTGATCCACAACAGGACCAAGGTCACAGGCAAGGCTACCTGTTCCGCACCCCAAGTCTGCCACCGTCCATGTTTCAGGCACCAACGCCAACAAAGCCTCGCGTGAAAAACCTGCGCCATAAAGCGTGTGCCGAGTGCGATCCCAATCGGCTGCCGCATCGGCAAAAAAAGCCTCAGCATCATCGGTTTTCTCAGCCAATCGAGCCGCCAATCGCACGTCATCTTGCGCCAACGTGGCCCAACTGGCCATTTGCTTCCGCGTTAACACCCAAAGTTCTCTTTGGCCCGCTTCCAGCTCATCCAACACCATGCGATAACGATGGGTTGTCGCCACCCGTCGGTGCGTCAGCCACCCTTCATCCCCCAAAAGCTTCAGGTGACGACTCACTGTCGACTGGGGCATTTGAACCACCGCACACAAATCCGACACCCCCAACTCCTCACCTTCCACCAAACGCAACAACCGCACACGACTGGCATCGGCCAATGTGGCCAACCAACGAAGCATCATGTCTGGAGGGGTAACCGAAGGCATGGTAAAAAAGGGGCAAGGGTTCAAAAAAGGCATTACGCCCCAAAGAATCATTCTATCCGGATGGACGGATGAATACAATCCCCCGCTATTTCCTCGCCAGCAAGCTTTAAACCGCCCTCGACCCACTATTTTCGTAACGTGTAGCCCTATGCCCTTTCGCCCCCTTCAACAATCGCCCCACGCCCTCCTTATAGGCCTTGCAGCCCTCATGCTGTGTGCCGGGAGCTGCGTTGAAATTCGAACCACCTCACCACGCTGGGACAAGCTCCGCGAAATAGCCGATCCGCCCGCACATGCAGGCGGCGACAATACCCGCGGCCCACGCGGTGGAACCTACGCCATCAAACTTCACACGCTTACAGGGCGCGACCGACTCAAACAAGCCCACGCTTTTTGCGCCGCATTGCGTGAGACCGGCCAAATCCCTGGCATCTGGTTCGTCAGTCGCGGCGATGAAACCACCGTGTACGCCGGCCGGTTTCGCAACCCCAAAAGCCCCGACGCCAAAACAGAACTCGCCCAAGCCCGCCGCGCCACCTTCGACGGCGGCAAACCCTTCCGCCGAGCCGAACTGGTCGCCATCAATCCTGAACGCAGTGGAGTCACCGGCCGTTGGGATCTACGCCAACACCGCGGCTACCGCTCGCTGGTCCTCGAAGTCTTCGACGTCGACGGCAGCAGCAACTTTCGCAGGCAAGCCGAACAACGCGCCACCGAACTGCGCGAAGAAACCGACTTAGACATCTACTATTTCTTAGGCAACTATCAAGCCTACGTCACCGTGGAGATTTTCAACCCCAACGTCGACTACATCACGGTAAACGGAGTCGAAACCCCCGGCCCCCGCGTTCGTGAATTACGTGAACGTTTCCCAACGGTTCTATACAACGGCAAGCCGCGTCCCAACCCCAAAGCGAATACCAAAGACGGCATGGAACCCACCGTGGTGATTAAGATTCCGTAAAAAGAAACGATCAGATTAAGGGGGCGATGGGCTAAGCGAAGACAAAGAAGTTCAAAAACACTCGCCCGTCGCTAATCACCACGTCGCAGCCGCCACCCCACCCCTGCGGCGATCAAAATGGGTGTCCAGCACAGTACTTGCACGCCCACCGACACGGTGTAACCCCGTCCGGCGGCCACTTCCAGCCATGCCACATAACCCCACGGCAAGGCCAATGCTGCGGTCCATGTGGCTGCCGTTGCGGGGCCCCAACGTGCTGCCCCCGCGCGGGCCACAGGCAGCACGCCCAAGGCCCACAGCAAGTACCAAGGATGAACCGTGCTGGACAATCCCACCAGCAATGCAAAGTAAATCAACGTCACCTGCCACAAATCACGCAATCGGAACGTGGCGACTCCCAACACACCTGCCAACGCCACAGCGCACACACTGTCTGCCGTTGATTTGGCCGCCTGCCCCCCCAAGCCTGCCGCTTTGGCCAACGCCTCTAACAATGGATGAATCGCCCCGTTAAAGCGCCAGTCCGCCATAAAACGTCGCGACGTTTCAAGCATGCCCGCCATGCCGCCTTCCATAAAGAAAAACGGAAGGTAAAACGCCATTAAGGTCGCAACGCACGCCGCTGCGGCACACGCCATGCGTTTGGGGCGCGATCGCAACGACCACGCCAACGGCAAGGCCAATGGAAGGGCCACCGGTTTCACCGCAACGGCAATCGCAAGTGTCATTCCCGCCAACACCGCAATCCAAGTGCCCCGCTTCATGGCCGAGCCCAGTCGCTTTGCGTGCCCAGCCAGCATGAGCGTGGCCACCACCGCCAACACTCCCAATCCATCTTGATGCCCGGCCCATGTGGTCTCCAAAAACACCGCAGGCGACCACGCGTACAGCGTCGACCACCACGGCGATGCCCGGCGTCTGCGAAGTTCAAGCAAAAGCAGCACCACAATCAACAAGTCAATCGCGGCAAACGCCCCTCGAAGCACGCGGGCATGAACCTGCGCGGGGGCCTGTTCCCACACACCTTGCACCCCCCATGCCGTGGCGGCAAACAACCACTGGCTCGCAGGTTGGTAAATCGTGACCAATTCAGGGTTGTTCACATTTTTCAATGCTTGTGCGGCCGCCACGTCGTTGCCTGCCACGGCCCGCGCAAGATCTTCGGCAGGCGAACGAACATAAGGGTTTTCGCCCCGGGCCAAAGTTCGCCCGTCATGCACATACCGCCAAATATCGTCGCTCAAGCTCACCGGCAACAGGCCCACCGGCAGCGCCCGTAAAAGTATCGCGACAGCAACAATCACACCCGCAGCGCCACGTGTTGACACGCCCTTGGCCGGCCGTGCGCTCCACCGCGTGGTCAGCCACGTTAACACCAACCACGCCACCGCCCCGCCGACCCACACCGCTGCCAATATGCCTAAGCCAGGTGCGATCACGCGTTGGCTTTCGTATCGGCAGGCCGCAGCTTCAGCGCCACGATCAATTCTTCGGCCAACACGGCTTTCACCTTTTTCATTGTGGGCGTTGCGTCGCCCAACAAGGCCTGCAAGCACGTCACCGGCCGCCCCAATCCACACGGATTGATCAATTCAAAATGACGCATGTTTGGATTCACATTCAAGGCTAGCCCATGCATCGTCACCCCCCGTCGAAGCCGCACCCCCATCGCGCACAACTTGGCCAAACCCTGCCCCTTTGGCAACGCAGCCCACACCCCGGCGGCCCCAGGTTCGACCACCCCTTCAATGCCAAATCGCCCCACAGCCGCCACCACCGCCTGCTCCAACGCCCGCAAATACCCTGTCAAACTCAGGCCCGTCTCACTTAACCGAACCACCGGATACACCACCCATTGCCCCGGCCCGTGGTACGTCACATCGCCCCCCCGGTCGGTTGGCATCAGCGTCACCCCGTGGTCTGCCAGCTGGGCCTCTGTGGCCAACACATGCCCCGCCGCCTGGGGCCGCCTGCTCACGGTGATCACCGGCTCGTGTTCCACAAAAAAAAGGGTCGGCCCCATGGTCCCCGCCGCCACCGCCCCCACACGCTCGCGCTGCAATGCCAATGCAGGGCCATACGTCCGCCGTCCAAGATCCTCAATCAACCCATTCATTCCTACCAGTTTACCGCCCCTGATAGCCGACAAAAACCATACAACCCAACCTTCAGCCGCTTTAGAACGTCCTGATAAAAGCACGACCTCAAAAACGACCGATGTCGCACTCTTATTCCGCCGAAAACACCCTTGTGAGCACCTCCCCACCCCCTATTTTCGTCGACTGCCAAGCCTGCCACCGCAATCTTCAACTTCCCGCTATCGCTGCAGGGAAAATTGCAAAATGCCCGGGCTGCGGCCAAATGACAGCCATTCCAAAAGCCGACGCCATCCCTGTGCCCGTGGAGCCCGAAGACACCGAAGATGCCTTGGGCGATTTGCTCAGCGAAATGTTCGAAGAGGACACCGATGGCGGTGATTTCGACGAGGATGGTTTTGACGAAGATGGTTTTGATAAAAAAGGCGTCAAAGAAAACAAAATCGAAGAAAAAAAGATTCAAAAGGCGCCCGTCACCCCCATTGATGTTCCGAGCCCCGAAGCCGCCCCCACTCCCGTGGCCATTGCACCAACGCCCACACCAGCGCCTCAGCCCGCTCCCACTCCCCTCAAGGCCATCACGCCGGCCCCCGCCGAAGCCCTCAAGACACCCGCTCCAGCGACTCGCCCTTCTGTCGCATCCCCATCGTCTTCCGACGCGTCCACCAACCGCCAAGACGATCAAAGCACCTTTGTGCAACCCGGCCCCCCACGCCGCCTCGAGCAGCCCTTTCTCACCATTCGTCGCTTCTCCATTGCAGGCGTCGAAATCGCTTTTCCTGAATCGCAGTTAAGCGACCCGTTCTTCCGGGCTTCCATGCCCAACCAATGTGTCATCAGCGGCCAAACACTCGATCAAACCGCCATGGTCGCTCGCCCCATGGTTTTTTTAAACAAAGATGAAAAAGGCAATCGCCACGTCCGCGCAGTCGAAACCCAATTCGAAAAAGACGTCGACGCCAGCTATCGCCACAAAGACTACATCCGGCAAATCGGCACCGTCAACGGCATGACCCCGCCATTCGACCAACCCATGCCATACCTCATCTCAAATGATCTCTTCGATGCTTCATTGAATTGCTTGTCCGTTCGGTCCGACACCCATTCAGGGTTTTGCAGCATCATGATCCCCGCCGCCGCCACCGCCGCCGCGTGGATCGCCAAAGTCAATGGCACCGCCAACCCCGCGTATCAATGGCTCGAAAGCAACGCCAACCAACTCTCGTGTGAAGCGTGGATTCGATTGCCCCACAGCACCCGCGACCGCATCAACGCATGGTGTGAATTCAAGCCCAACGAAAACTTCTTGGCCTACGCACGTCATTCCGATTGCACCGCCAAAGAGTCTGGCCTAGGCGGCGTACTGGTCACCAACCAACGGCTTCTCTACAAAATGTTCCGAAAATACACCGCCATTCCACTCGACCAACCCTGCGAAATCCACATTCGCCACGATGCTGTCGGTGTTCACATCGCAGTTAAAACCAATGGCGGGCCGCTCCGAAAACTAGGCCCCATCAACACCAACGAAATCCCCCTTGTGTTTGAAGCCTTAGAACAAGCCGCCTCGCAGCTCACGATCAAAACAGATTTCAACGCCGCCAACGCAGCGTAAACACACCAAAACGCAAGCCCCCGGCCAAAAGACGTGAGCCCCCCTCACGTCCCCACCTCGGGGGGGGTAACCTTGTTCTCATGCAAGCCCCCTCCCCTGCCGCCACCCTGCCAGGCGAAGATTTCGCCCAACAGCTCGCCACCCACGCCCTTGCAGGCAAACCGCTCAACAGCGCCGACGCCCTGCGGGTACTCACCGACAACTCAGTCGACCTCATGGCCTTGGTTCACGCGGCCTACACCGTGCGCCACCATCACTTTGGCCGCGGGGTGCAAGTGCACATTTTGAACAATGCCAAAAACGGCCATTGCTCTGAAGATTGCTCTTACTGCACACAAGCCAAAACCAGCACCGCCGACATCGAGCCTTATCCCATCAAAGATGAAACCGAGGTTCTCGCCGAAGCCGGCCGTGCCTACGATGCCGGCGCCCACCGCTATTGCATGGTCTTTAGTGGTCGCGGCCCCACCGAAAAGCGCACCGAACAATTGGCCAGCTATGTACGCGCCGTCAAACACAAATACCCCTCACTCGAAGTCTGCGTCTCCGCCGGACTTTTAGACGACGACAAAGCCGCACAACTTAAAAGCGCCGGGCTCGACCGCCTCAACCACAACCTCAACACAAGCCGCACACGCTACAGCGACATCTGCTCCACCCACACCTACGACGACCGCATCAACACCCTTCTCAGCGCCAAACGCGTGGGTCTGCAAACCTGCTCCGGCATCATCGCAGGCATGGGCGAATCACCCGGCGAACTGGTCGAACTGGCCCGTACCTTGGCCGACCTTAAAGCCGAGTCCATCCCCGTCAACTTTTTGCTGCCCTTCGAAGGCAACGTACTCGATACCCCCCACGGCCTCACACCCGACTATTGCCTGCGCGTCCTGTGCTTGTTTCGCTTCGCCAACCCCGCCGCCGATGTGCGTTGCGCCGCAGGGCGCGAGTTTCACTTGCGTAGCCTCGAACCCCTTAGCCTGCTGCCCGCCAACTCGCTCTTTTTAGATGGTTACCTCAACGGCCGCGGCGCCGAACGACGACGCACCTACGCCATGATCGCCGACGCAGGCTTTTCATTGGTCAGCGACCACACCGTCAACGGCCTGCTCGACGAACTGCCCAACGAACTGTCCAACAAAGACTCCACCGCAAACGACGCCGCCCTAACCTGCGACGGCGTAACCCTCAAAAGCATGGATGAATTGCGTCCCGCCGCCGTAAAAACACCCCAACGCTAAAAAAACACAGCGGCCGCTTAACCATCATCCCTACCGCCGATTGCGACGCCCCGCGGGTTCCTCAAAAATATCCGACAACCGCATCCCCCCCACAGGCTCCATGCTTTCTCGCGACACATCCAATCGATAAACCAGTAAAACACCTGACGTGCTGTCCAGCACAAAAAGCGATTCTTCATTCGAGCGTGTCTGGGCGGTCATCAACGTGAAATTATCACGGGCAATCACCTGAGACGCATGGGCTTCATTGGCTTGGGTTTGCCTTCCAAGGCTAATCAAAAGCATGCCCGCTAAAACAAGGGCCGAAGCAGTCAAAGCACAGCAGGTGGTATGGATGCGGTTCATAGCAAGCTCGCAAATCTGGGAAAATCAACAAAATCAAAAACAGTATGTCAAGACTGGATCTTGACGGCTTACTAGTGCAGCGTCAAGCCTAATTTTTAGGGTAACGCGTTGAGCTCGCTTGCGGATCCCGCCTGCCGCAGGCGGAGCCCGCACCGTTTGCCCGACTGTTTTCTTAAGACACTTAACCCAAGGATTAAGGCTCGACGGTGCACTAGCGTCGTTCGTTCAAACGCTTCATATCTTCCGAGACCACTTGGCCTTTAAAATACTCAAACTTTTTATTGCTCGCGTTGTAAAAAATAGGTGCCACCTTCGAACTCTGAAGATCAATCACATACACCGCAGCCTGGCCACTTCGGCCACTCACCGCCCCTGAAATCATGGTGTATGAAGGCGACGCACCAAATTGAGCCTGTACCGGGGTGGGCGACAACACCGTCAAGCCCAACGCCACCAACAGTCCCACATTAAGAAGAATCAAAACAGCGAGTGATCGATGCGTCATGGCAAATCCTTTCGGGAGGCATCGCTTTTCACAACAAGCAAAAAGCGTTACAAAACAATTTTAACATCAAACAGCAACATGGCCCTTGGGCCCCAGCGCACCAAGCCTAATCTTGATGTCCACGTCGTGGGCTTAAAAAACTCACCGCCAACACAGCCAACGCCAGCACAATGCCCAAAAGCACCCCGCCAAGGCTATTCACCTTCTTGGCTTTCGCCACTTCTTGGGCCCACGCTGGAGCCGAAACCATCAAAAGAACCGCACACGGTAAAACCCGAGCAGTCCAACAAAACAAACGGTTCAACAAAACGTCCATCCCCTGATGGTACGCCCCACACCCACTGCTGTAAACGTTTATGCCAAGCATCCATGGGAAAACCCCCGTCGTTCCGATAGCATGACGCCCGTCAGCCTCTCAACCGCCCACCCACTTCAAGCCACTAAGAAATCGCCATGAACATCACCCCTTGGCTTTTCGGTCTACTCGCCGCTTTTTTGTCGGGCTCAATTCCCTTTGCGGTGCTCATTGGCCACGCCAAAGGCATCAACATTCGCCAGCACGGCAGTGGCAATCCCGGCGCCACCAACTTAGGGCGTGCTGTCGGCAAAAAATGGGGGCTCTTTTGCTTCGTTCTAGATGTCCTTAAAGGCCTTCTACCCGTTCTTCTGTTTGGCCGATTGATCGAATTGGGTGTCAGCGCAAGCCCCGCCATGCAGTGGGTCAGTGTCGCCGTCGCCGCCGTCGCAGGGCATATTTTCAGCCCATGGCTCGGATTCAAAGGCGGCAAAGGCGTGGCCACTGGCCTTGGCGCCACCTTGGGCCTCTTTCCCATTGTCACCTTGCCTGGCGGCATTGCCTTTGCCCTCTGGTACGCCGTGGCCAAACTTAGCGGTTATGTCGGCCTCGCCAGCGTCATCGCCGCCGCCAGTCTTCCCGTGTCCACCTTTTTCAACGCTCAACGACTGGGCCTCACCGCCCCACAAACCACCGTGTTCACCCTGCTCACCGCCACACTCGCAGCCTTGGTTATCTTCCGCCACCGAGGCAACCTTGCCCGCCTGCGTGCCGGCATCGAGCCCAAAGCCCAGTGGACCCAACGCGGGCAATAGCACCGCAACACAAAAGCCCCGCGTCTGTAACCGTTCACAGTATTAAAATCCCAAGGCGAACACGAAGGCCCGAAGGCTCAAAGACACGAAGGAAAGCGAAGCATGAACAGCCAAGTCACCAAGAACGCCAAGGAAGGCAAAGACTGTCGGGACTGTCGGGTTAAAGAGACGCTTTCTGAGGGGCGATTCTCAATCGCCTTGACTTGATTTCCTCACGCATACCAAGGCTGAAAAATAACGTTTTAAATTTTCTTTTTTGCCTTCCTTGGCTCCCTTGCTTGCTCCCTTGGCGGTTAAATTTCCTTTACGTTATCCACAAGCATCCTCTTGAAAATCAGCAAACAGTTGTTTGTTTTCTTCGTGCCTTTGTGCCTTCGTCACTTCGTGTTCTGCCTTGAGGTTTTTCGACGTAGGCATTGGCTTCAAGGAGGGTGATCAAAAACCCGTGAATGGTTAGCACGGTTCAGTTCAACCGCCTCTTCAACCACGCCACAAAGGCTTCGCCGCGCACTTGATAATTTGCAAATTGATCCCACGATGCGCACGCAGGTGAAAGCACCACATTTTCTCCAGGCCTCACATCGGCAACAATCGCCTCCAATGCCGCATCAAGCGTGCCGCAACGCTGAACATGGGCAACAGGCAATGGCCATGCCACACCGCCGCAACTTTCGGGGCGTACCGCCGCATTTTTAATGCCATTCGCCGCCCGCTCGGCCGCATCGGCAATCGTGTCGCCGGTGGCACCCAAGGTGTACACGCCAGAACACCGCCCCGCCGCAAGCCGGGCCAATGCCGACAAGTCACTGCCTTTGTCCGACCCGCCCAAAACAAGTCGAACCGTCTGCGGATCGAAACTTTCAATCGCAAGCGCCGCCGCTTCTGGCGTGGTGGATTTCGAGTCGTTGTAATACCGAACACCCTCCCATTCGCCCACAAACTGCAAGCGATGGGCCAGTCCCGAAAAAGACATCAACGCCGTGTGAATCAACTCTCCAACACAATCCCTTTCTCCCACATTCATGTCGTGATCAAGCAAGACACACTCGGCCACCGCAGTGGCAAACACCGCGTTAAGCCGATTATGTCGTCCAGGCAGATTGCACAATACACGCGCATTTCCATCACACGAAAATTCTTCAAGAATGCAATCATCCATTTCACCCCGACGATTCCACGCCGCATCACAATCGCCTTCTCCCAACAAATCAAATGCTTCATAAGCCGACACCCCCATCCGCGCCACATCGCCCCCCACCTGAAATTCCAACAACACTCGCTTTGCCGCCACATAGACTTCCATCGCCCCATGCCAATCCAAATGATTGGGTGAAACATTCGTCACCACGGCAACATGCGGCGACCACCGGTCTTCGCCCAATCCTTCCAACATAAAACTTGAAAGCTCCAACACCACCCAGTCGTTTGCCCCTATTTCGTCCACCTTTTCCAACAACGAGCCTCCAATGTTTCCGCCCACCCACACCTTGAATCTCTCCTCTTCATTTAAGCCGCTTAAACCCTCTGCCCCAAACGCCTGCTCAAGCACATGGCCCACCATCGCCGTCACCGTGCTTTTGCCCGCACTTCCGGTGATCCCAACCGTCTTCAATCGATTCGGCAAATGCCTCACCAACAGCCGAATTTCACTGGTGATGCGAACGCCAGCGTCTTGAGCCGCCTGCACAAAACGATTGCCCGGTTTCACCGCAGGATTCACCACTAAAAAATCACACGTGGTGAAATCACCCACGCAATGCTCGCCCAACCGAAACGAAACGCCCACGCATCCTTTTAGCTGCGACACGCTGTCAGCCAACTCATCCGCCGAAAGCATGTCGGTCACCAACACCTGGGCCCCGCGACGTGAAAGAAAACGCGCAACCCCCACGCCACCGCCAAAACGGCCGAGCCCCATCACGGTCACCCGCTGCCCCGCGTAGTCATGCGTTGACGTCAAATCCATGCCCACCGCAAATCAGTTAACCGAAAAACCAACCTCTTGAACAGCCCCACCAATGTGGTAACTCTGAACCGTAATGCCAGGAGGCACCTTCCAATACACATACAACCGGTCACCCGCCTGAATATCGCCAAGCGGAAGGTCTGTGTTGTTGCGAATTTCACCGCCATTAAGCACTTTGAACTGTTGTTGACCCTCTTTTTTACGCAACACATAACCAAAAGGTCGGTGGGCTTGGCCTGTGTTGTCTGACAACGAAATCTCTTGGGTGTTCGCACTGCCCCCACCTTGCGCCAATGCACCAAAGTTATTTGCCGCCGCAACCAAAACCATCTCCACACGCAGTGCACGCAAGCTCGAACTCACTTCAATCGTCCCCAATGTGGTTTTGCGTCCCCCCACGCCCGACTCTGCCATGCCTTCGCCTGAAACCACCGCCGTTTCGTTGTACGTCAGAAACTGCGCATTGTTTTTCGACACCGAACTGGGCAACGCATTGCTCTGTTCAATGTAAACCGCCTTGTGCCGTGTCGCAGCCCCACTGGGCTCACTGGTAATATCCTGCCCGCCGCTGCGAACGATGGCGGGGCCTAACGCCCCCACAGAACCACCGCCTTCAACCGGATTTCCAATCAATAGAGCATAAGCCGCCCCGTCCGGCTCTTGAGCGGCAGGCAGCAGCACGCGGGTGTTGCGAACCAACAAGAAATTGGGTGTCTCGTCACTGGGCATCACAAAATGCCACGTGATTTCCTGCGTGGGAGAGGTGCTGGTGGCCATGATTTGGTTACTGGCCAAAGGATAAAACTGCTTCGCCCCGCCATCACCCGCTTTAGAAAAGCCCAGCGGAGTCACCCACTTGGCCAATTTTAGGTGCCCTTGCGTGGCCAAACGAATACCCGTCGCCGGCATACGAAGAATGCCATCGGTGTCATAGGTTGAAGCGCCCTTGCCTTTTTTAAACACCGTGGTCACCGACACAAGCTTGCCCGTGGGGCCCGCTACGTTGAGTAATCCCGAAGCCAACGCAGAGTCCAGCCCCGGAAGCTCCTTGCCTGCAAACAAAGCAATCTCACTTGCCGTCACCTCGCCAGGAGACGAAACCACCGAAATATTTTCATCGTATGTTCGTCCCAAACGAAAAAGCGACGCGGCTTGCGCCACATCAGGCACATAATCAACCAAAGGCGTACCGGTGGCAAAAGCCCCCCCCGACAATCGATTGAAAAACGACGCGGCAATACCATCCACATCAATCCACAGCCTACCGCCCTCGCGAGGCTTCACAACACCATTGCTCTGCACCTCATATGGCTGATACCCCGCCAACGCCGGAGGAAGCGGCAAAAAGCCAAGCCCGATGACCGTGATACCCGCCGTGAGCACCCCGCTGGCCAAGCCCAACGCACCCCCGCCAATTTGATCAGCCAATCGCGGCACCTTGATGTTTCCACGAACAAAACGATCGACCGCTATCCGCAGCACCAGCAACACCAACGCAAACAACCCCAGCAGCGACACACCCCATGCCCCCGAAGGTAAAAACTTAAACACCACGCCATATGCCACAGGCTCCCACAGCGCAAAAGCCAATGCGCCCGCCACAATGACGAGCACCAAATGCAACAGCGCAGAGAACAAGCCATAAGTGGCCCACATCACGGCCATGGCCAAAACGAAAAGTAAAACAATCAGGTTAAGAATCATGGCGTGCTCACTTGGTACTCATAACCCGGGTCACTTCTTTAATATCCGTGGTGCCGTCCACCACCTTGGCCAAAGCCGCTTCTTGCAGATAAAGCATTTTGTGCTTGCGCAAATGCAATCGCAATGTATCCAGTTGGTTTGTCGCGATGTACTTGCGGGCCGCATCATCAACAATCATCAATTCAAACACGCCCACCCGGCCCCGATAGCCTATGCCATGACAAGCAGGACAAAGAACCTCGCGGTCCTTTTCCATGATTTTGCCCGACGCACGAAACAACTCCCTCACCTTGGTGGAAGGCAAATTTAATTTTTTAAGTGCCGAGGGATCCGGCACGTAAGCCACCCGGCACGTGTGGCACAACCGGCGAACCAACCGCTGAGCCATCACCGCCCCCAAGCCTTCAGCCACTTTCTCGTGGTCTTGAGCCACCTTCATCCACAATTGAAGCGCCGCAAAAACACCCTCCTGCGGCACAGGCACATACATTCGAATTTCCGGGGCGTCTTGAGCGAGTAGCCGAGCCATTTCAGGATCAACCACACGACTCACCATGACCACCGATGGATCGCTGCGAAGGATAGCCCCCAGTCGCTCGTTGATCTTTTCTCCAGGGGTGCCTGGTGCAATGATGTTGTGATCCACGCCTTCTAAATCAAACAACACTTCATCTTCCAACGTAATCACGCTGGACGTGTACGGGTCGTGCTCTTGAAGCAAGCTGTACAACGTGGTGGGCCCGCCCTGATGCGGTGGCGCCGCAATCACCACCACCTTGCCCTTGTCGTCCAACAATTTCCGCATCGCTTGCATTTGGCCCGGCAGCAACCCCAAATGCTCCACCGGAATGTTGTTAACCCGTTCAGGGTCAATCAAAATTTGCATTTGCATGCCTTTGGTGGACCCCGCCGCAATCACGTGCAGGTGATAATTGCCTTGCCCTTCTTGGCGCACGTCCAATTCAGTCTTTTGTTTTTTACGCCGCTCTTCGACGTCCATGTCCGCGAGCCCCTTGATGAAATTGATGAACTTCACCGCCTCGGCTGGGTCTGCGGCCTCTTGAGGATAGCGCACGCCGTCAATGTGCACGCGATACTTCGCCGCCGTCGAGTCCACCACCAAATCAATTTGGTTGGCCCCACGCGGCAAAGCAAAACCAAGCATTTCATCAAGCCGCATGTACCGCTCTGCATCTTCATCCCCAGGCAGCGGCAAATCCTTGGGTTCACCGCCCTTGCCCATAATCGTAAGAGTGGCCTTGCGCTGCCGCGCCTCTTGCTGTTTCAATTCGCGTTTCTTCTGAAGGCTTTCCAATGAAGCCGACCACTTCTCTGCTTCAGGCACTTGCCCATTGCGGTAAACCACATAAGCCGTGAGCGACCCTGCCAACACCAACAGCCCCATGGGCAGCCCAATCCAAAAAATCGGTACCAGCAACATGAGTCCAAAACCCACGATGGCGGTGGCAACATGCACCAAGCCAAACCGCTCGCGTTTGAGATAATAAAAACCCGCATCCTTATCCAATGCAGAGGCCACCCACGCCCACCCCCCCAGGCAAAGGGCAACGATCACGGGCTTGGCCACGCTCATTAAGAACACAGAGTCGGCGAGGGTCAGATTCATGATCGCTCAAAAAGGCACGCCAAAGGCGAGAGGGATTAAAAACGGAGCAATGACGGAGTAACAAAGAACAGTAACGGCAAATGGATCTCGTTGGCTTACCCCGTGGAAATACCGCGAAGACGCATCTTAATTTCCTCGGGGCTCGGAGCATTGGCTTGCGCCACGCGAGGGTGAATGTAGCCGGTTTCAACCAACTCAACCAAACTGTCCACATAGGTTCGCATGCCCGCATCCCGGCTGTCTTTGATCACTTTTTCGAGTTCGTCTTCACGCCCATCAATAATCAACTTGCGTGTGGGCGGACTCTGCAAAAGAACCTCCACCGCAGGCACCCGAGGCATGTCATCCTTCAGCGTGGGAAGCAATTTCTGGTAAACAAACGCCTGCATTTGATAAGCAAGAATTTGCCGAATCGCATCGCGTTCTTCGTGTTCGAACAAGTCGTAAATACGGTTAAACGCCTGTGTGGCCGAGGATGCGTGAATCGTCCCAAAAACCAAGTGACCCGTTTCAGCCGCCTGCAACGCAGCCTCAAACGTCTCTTTGTCTCGCATTTCGCCAATCAGCACCACGTCGGGATTTTCACGCACCATCCCGCGAAGGGCCGTGGTGAAATTGGGCACATCCAAACCAATTTCCCGCTGGTTAATCATCGCCTTTTTGTCTTCAAAAAGGTATTCAATCGGGTCTTCAATGGTCAAAATATGACACGCTCGGGTTTTGTTGATGTAGTCCAACATCGCCGCAATGGTGGTGGATTTGCCCGAACCCGTCACACCACACAACAACACCAACCCCTGTCGAACCTCAACAATCTGGTTCATAATTTCAGGCAAATGCAATTGCTCAAAGTCAAGAATTTCGTTACTCACCCGGCGAGCCGCAATCGCACTGCGTCCGCGGGTTAGAAAAATATTCACACGAAAACGATGGCTCTGGCCATCCACGTCAAAGTCGCAACCAATATCCAACGAGCCATGCTCAGCAAATTCAGTGACCTGCTCGGGCTTAAGTCCCTCTTTGATCCACCGGTTGAATTCTTCAATGGTGGGCGGCGTGGTGTCCAAACTTTTTAGCTCGCCCCGCAATCGCAGCTTGGGGGCTTGCCCGCCACGCATGATGAGGTCCGACGACTCAAATTTCACCGCCGCCTTAAAAAACTTGGCCAGCGGCGTGTCGGCCAACGACGCGTGATATTCCAGCGGGTCACCGACCACCACCGAATCATGCATGGAATTGGGATTGCTCAAAAAAAGTCCTCTGGGGCGGGTTTAAACCAAATACCATTTCGCGCAACAAGGCGACAAGGCACCATGCTCACCGCCCATCGAGTTAACGTCAAGCGTTGAGTCTAAGACTTTTAAAAAGAACACGGCTTATAAACTGAACGGGCGTCATTCATCCGATAACTGAAATCGTGCGAACCGGCAGCCCCGCCTTGGCGAGCACCGCTTTGGTTTCGGCAATGCTGAAATCGCCATAGTGAAAAATACTCGCCGCCAGCACCGCATCGGCCCGCGTGGTTTCAAGCACTTCCACCATGTGATCCGGGTGCCCACACCCTCCTGATGCCACCACGGGCACGTCCACCGCAGCGGCGACCAAGCCCGTGGCCTCCAAGTCGTAGCCATCGCGGGTGCCATCGGCATCCATCGAGGTCAAAATAATTTCACCCGCCCCCCGCTGAACCACCTCGCGGGCATAAGGCAACGCCTCAATGCCCGTGGGCTTGCGACCCCCGTGGGTGTGAACTTCAAGCACAAAACACGCGGAATCAGCCCCAGAATCCACCGTGATGACGTGTTCGGGCTCACGCCCTGTTCTTGCCACAAAATCCTCAACGGGCACACGCTTGGGATCAATGTTCACCACCGTCGCGCAACGACCAAACCGCTTGGCTGTTTGGTTCACAATGTCAGGATTAAGCACCGCCGCCGTGTTAATGCTGACTTTTTCGGCCCCGGCCTGCACCAAACGCGTCACATCGTCCACCGTGCGAATGCCCCCGCCCACGGTAAAAGGCATGAAACACTGCTCCGCCACGCGACGAACCATGTCATATGTAATCTCGCGGGCCTCATGGCTGGCGGTGATGTCCAAAAACACCAGTTCATCGGCCCCCGCCGCGTCGTAGCCCCGGGCAATTTCCACCGGATCACCTGCATCACGCAGCTCCACAAAATTAACACCCTTGACCACACGGCCAGCTTTCACATCAAGACACGGAATCACGCGGTGGGTCAACATGCTCAAAAGAATAAGCCATCAAGCCGCCCCGCGACACTCCGAAGCACGCCCTCACCTTTAGCACCACCAAACACCTCGCAACACCACACCCCACGAACAACTAAACTGGCCCATCTATGGCAAACCGCAGCGTATTCATCACAGGGGTCGGGCCCGTCAGCGGGCTGGGCTTGGGTCTTTCCGACACATGGCCACGCCTTATGGCAGGAGAAAGCGCCCTCGCGCCTGTGCAGGCCTTCGATGCCAGAGCCATGGGCGCCACGTTGGGTTCTGAGATTCCGGACGATTTTAAAATCCGCAACTTTGTGCCCAAAACCCACCGCAAAGCCACCAAAGTCATGGCGCGTGATATTGAACTGGCCGTGTCCGCCGCCGACTTGGCCGCCCGCGACGCCAAACTCATCACCTGCGGAACCGACGCCACCGCCGAACCGTCCTACCCCTCAGATCGCATCGGCTGCCACATTGGTGCCGGGCTCATCGCGGCCGATTTGGATGAACTCACCAGTGCGCTGGCAGGCTCCGTCGACAACCAAGGCCACTTCGATTTACACCACTGGGGCCGAGAAGGCATGCAAGGGCTCACCCCTTTGTGGCTGCTGAAATACCTGCCCAACATGCTGGCGTGCCACGTCACCATCGTGCATGGCGCCCACGGCCCAAGCAACACCATCACCTGCGGCGAAGCCTCCGGCGGCTTGTCCATTGGCGAATCGCTTCGAATCATTCAGCGCGGCGCTGCCGACCTGTGCTTTTGCGGCGGCGCCGCAAGCAACGTCAACCCCATGGCGTTCTTGCGCCAAGTCATGACCGGACGCATGTACGCCGGCAGCGACGCTTCAGCCGTTCGCCCCTTTGATCAAAGCGCCTGCGGCGGCGTCACCGGCGAAGGCGGCGGCATCGTAGCGCTCGAAGAAGCCGCCTCATTCAAAGCCCGTGGCGGCAGCGATGCCTACGCCAAAATCAGCGGCTTCGGCGCCTCGCAAACCGTCCACCGCGAAACCCTCAACCGCACCCCCGACCCCGCAGGCCGTGGCATCGTGAGCGCTTGCCGCGCCGCCCTGCGAGAAGCCAACCTCAACGCCGACGCCATCGACTTGGTCATCCCCTTTGGCCTAGGCCACCCCGACTGGGACAACCCCGAAGCCGCCGCCCTGCACACCCTGCTCGGCGACCGTCTCAACAACGTGCCCGTGCTCGCCACCAAAGCCTTGGTCGGCAACTTGGGCGCGGGCTCAGGCGGCTTTGATCTCACCATTGCAGCACAAATACTTAAAACGCAACAAATGCCCGCCATCGCCAACCGCCCCACCCCGCTTAACGGCCTAGGCGCCACCACCCCCGATCGCCTCAACACCGTTTTGGTGTGCGCCACAGGCACCGGCGGACAAAACACCGCCATGGTGCTGGAGAAATTATGAGTTCAACCAAAATCGTCATCACCGGCATGGGCTGGATCACCCCCTTGGGCCACGACCTTGAAACCGTGTGGAACGGCCTGCAATCGGGTGCCTCAGGCGTGGCCCCCACCACCCACTTCGACGCCACCACCTTTCCCACCACCTTCTCAGCCGAAGTTAAAAACTTCGACCCCCTCCAAGTGGTGCGCCATCCCGAACTGCACGCAGGCATCGGCCTCAACACCGGCTACGCCTTGGGCGCCGCCGTCCAAGCGTGGGAACAAGCCCAACTCGAAACATACGCCAACCTCAACCCCGAACGCTTGGGCATTTACCTGGGCGCTGGCGAAGGCACACTTGACTTCAACCCCTACGTCGCCTCCAACCTCGCAGGCTGGAACACCGACACCCAAAAAATCGATGGCCAAAAATGGGCCCAGCACGCCACCGCCACCATGGACGCCACCCGCGAGCTTGAGCAAGAGCCCAACATGGCACTTTCGCACCTGGCCTTAGAGTTCGACGCACGCGGCCCGGCCTACAACTGCCTCACCGCCTGCGCCGCCTCCACCCAAGCCATTGGCGAAGCCGCCGCCGTACTGCGACGCGGCGACGCCGACATCATGCTCACCGGCGGATGCCACACCATGATCCACCCCCTGGGCATGACCGGCTTCAACCGCCTCACCGCCCTAAGCAACCGCAACGACGACCCCCAAACCGCCTCGCGTCCTTTCGACGACACCCGCGACGGCTTTGTCATGGGCGAAGGCGCCGGCATCATCGTGCTCGAAACCCAAGCACACGCCCAAGCCCGCGGCGCCACCATTTTGGCCGAAGTCGCCGGCTACGGATCCACCGCCGATGCCTACCGCATCACCGATATTCACCCCGAAGGTCGCGGCGGCGCCGCCGCCATGCGCCAAGCCCTCAACTCCGCAGGCGTCACCCCCGCCGACATCGACTGGATCGCCGCCCACGGCACCTCCACCAAAGAAAACGACTCCATTGAAACCCGCGCCATCAAAGCCGTGTTCGCCAACGGCGACGACGTCTCAAGCGTTCCCCCTGTTTCCTCCATCAAATCCATGATGGGCCACCTCATCGCCGCCGCAGGTGTCGTGCAAGCCATCACCTGCGTCATGGCCATTCGCGACGGGCAAATCCCCCCCACCGCCAACCTCAACACCCCCTCCCCAGGCCTCGATTTAGACTACGTGCCAGGCGTTTCCCGCCAAGCCCAAGTCAAAACCTGCCTCAGCAATTCATTTGGCTTCGGCGGACAAAACGACACCCTCGTCATTCGCGCCACAAGCTACTGAGCAAAAAACCCAAGGACTCATCAAGTTTCATTCCCGGCTTTTCTTGGCGTCTTGGCGTCTCTGCGTCTCTGCGTCTTGGCGTAAAGCTTCTCCGCGATGCCTCCTCGCTCAAACGGTGAATAATTAAAATACAACGCAGTGCGGCAAAAGCCACACCGCGTTGTATACCGTCACCTAGTTTTCACCTAAATCAATCGTAACTCGCCATCGCTTCGGTGGCCAACAAAATGGTGGTCTCCATTCTAAAATTCGATGTGCCGGTGTGGCGTTCGGCAAAGAACAACTTCAAGACACACGTATCGCCTGATTTCAAACCTAAGCTGTCAGCCCAATCATCAACATTGACCTCGCCCGCTTGTGGTTCATGAACCCCACCCAAATCCACCACCAGTTGACCGTTGATGAACACAAACACATCGTCATCGCCGGTGAACTCCAAAAACAACCCATCGCCGGGATTGTTCGCATCCACAAACGCTTCGCCCAAAACGCCATTGCCGTTGATGTCACGCGCACTTGGATCGGTGTAGGTAAACAACGTCGACAGTTCATACGTAAAATGAAAGTTGTGTTCTAGCCCATCGAGACTCGGCCAAACAAGCGCTGCCCCATCCTCCACCGCAGGGGTCGTCCCCCAACCTTTTCCGTCAATGGGAAAAAACGGATCCAACCCTTCGCGGGCATAGCGGTAAATACCAGGCCGGCCCGCCACCTTTTCCAATTCAATACGGTATCCAAGTGTTTTCGAGACCGTCCCTGTGGGATCATCGCGAAACCACTGGCTAAAAGACGCCGCCGACTGAACCGATTGCGTGCCCGCCGCCACCTGACTTAAATGAAACGGCACATCAAGAACAGGGCGACCATAATCATCCAGTTTATCCAATACACGGTTGTAACTATACGGATACGACTCAAAATCAGGGTGACTCGTTTTAAAATCGCGAACGACACCATTCAGCACAAGCGTCTCCGCCGACGCACTCACCGCAGGCGTCAACAAAGACCCACCATTCACATAATCCCCAAACGCAGCTCCCGAGACCCCAAGGCCCGCCAGCAGTGCAAGTGAACATGATGTAAAGAAACGCTTCATAATGGTCTTTCCTGTATCTAAAGCCACGAGACCTTACGCCTCATCTGATTGAATGTTGATGGCACAAATAACGCCGTGTCACCACCCTTCAAAAGAACAATTCATTCTTCCTATTTGCAACTATTTAGATCTCTTTTTCGCTCCCTTCGCCGCACCAAAACCACCCCTTCAACGGGATAGTCGCCATCCATTGGCGATTAAGCAAAAAAAGAACGCGTGTGAAAAGCCTGCTTGGCTTTTCACACGCGTTCTTAATCAATCGCCCCCTACGCAATGGCCCTATCCCGCAACGTTAAAACCGTCGCGGCCGGGTCGACGCGATCACCCGCACGGGCGGCACGTTGCCCGCTTCAATTTGCATCGTCGAGTCATCTCCCGCCTCAACGGTAAAGTCAAAGGTGGCTCGTTCAAGCACGTAAATTCCATCGCGGTCTTTACCCCGCTTAAGCTTAAAAATACACTCTGTTACACCTTCCATCACCGGTTCTGCGGGTTGCTCAATACCTGTCGACACCGGTGTTCGAATCATTTCCAATGCCTGAGATGCACTGTCATAACTCAACCGAACCGTGTCGCCGTTGCGGTCCGCAAATTCAATAAACGGCGACTCCACCAACGTGTCGGTCACGAGCACTGCGCCGTCGGCAATTTCTGAAAGCGTCATGTCCACAGGGCCATGCGCCGAAGCCGTACGAATGTTCGTCAGCAGCCGATTTGTCAACAAACGGGTCGCGCTTTGGGTCGATGCCGACTGCGTCGCAATGGCATACGCCTTAAACGACACGTCCAATGCCACCCCCGTCGCCGTTAACAAAGCCGCAATAATCGCCAATGCAATCAGCAACTCCACCAGCGAAAGACCCGCTCGGCGAACACGACGAACCGAATGACGGCGGGTTCGACCCAGTTGTTTCGTAAAAGACTTCATAAAACTATTTTCGTCTTTAAAAGCAGCAAGCATTAACGAGCTCCTTCCGAATAACTTCCGCGAAGCGGCCGAATTTCAATGGGCGAGTTAATACCATCAGGCAAAGCCAACGACGGGTCGTACACAATGCGAATTTTCCCCAACCCTTGTGATGCACGCGGACCACTGGCGGCTTCCAAGTCTCCCGCATCCTGTGAGAAATAACCCAGCGTCACGTTAAAATTGGGCGTGTTGCCTTCTTCAACCGGGGCTTGACCCTCAATGGGAAAGAACGTCGCAATCAATGTGCCGCGAATACTGACTTGCCCACGCATATCAATCACACCCGCCACAATAGCACCCGTGAGATCGATCACCTCGTCGCTGCTGTATCCCTCGTCAAAAGAGCCCAACTCCACCGAAATATGCGGGAGCAACAACGAGCTGCGTTCATAAAAACGCCGTTTCTCGGGGTCTGTCACGGCTTCATGATCAAATTTGGTACGCCCTGTAAAGGTGACCTTGTTGCGAACATGCGTATAGGCCTCGGGTTGCTCGCCAAGCTGGGTGCCACTGGCAATCGACCCTTGGAAAACGCAATCATGAAAGTGAATGTTGTTACCAAAAGGCTTGGTGTTCTCCACTGTCACACCACCAACCATCACCGTGAAATCATCCGGGCCCCATTTCCATGTTGGTGGATCATAGTCGTGCGTCTTATCGAATGTGATCGAATCAGCGAACATCCCTGCTCGATTAAAATTCTCATCTCCGTTGTCCTTAATCACTTCAATAAAAGTCACACCTTTAAAGAGACAATTCTCAAATTTCGCATTCAATCCCAACGGCACCCGAACATCTTCAAACACCATATTCCGATAGGTGGGTCTAAAATATTGATCGTAAGCAAAGACAGACCCAAAAGGCGTTCCGACCCTTGTCAAAGTCGGTTCTGCATCAGAAGGCGCAACCCACTCCGCCACCTCAACCACCGACAGCGTGTTGGGGTTGTCGTAACTGTCAAGCGTCGGCGGCGACCCATCTTCAGGAATAATCGGCACCACATTGCTTCCCACAATGTCCATAAACACCTTGGTGTTGAAGTCATTTTGATCGATATCAAACACATCCATCAACTTGGGATCGCCGGTTTGCAAAGGGGTTCCGCCAAAACCAGGCAGGTACGTTCCTTGCAAGTCACTCTTGAAATGAACGTCGCCTCCGGTATGCCAGTTTTCATAGCCGTTTTCCCACTCGTTTTGAGTGATCATGGTCGACACACTGCCTTGAATTTTACTCACCAAGTCATCAGAATTTAGCTCACCGTCATCGTAACCTGGCCGCAATGCCGACCCCGCTTGGTCAAGAAGATCAAACAATTGTTCTGCCGTCTTCTCGTCCTTGCCTTGATCCAACACATCGTCAATAAATTCCTGACGTCGAATCACCTGATTGCTGTCCGAGTCAAAATGCTTAAGCAGATAATCAAATTCGGTGATGTAGCCATCGCCATCTTTGTCTGCATTTCCCCCACCAAGACTGGACTCTGCAACAGCCAACTCAATGGGGCTTTGAAGGTTTAAACGGTTGTCGCCATCAATGTCCTTCGTGACATCTTTGACTTCTTCATAAAATCGGTTCAAATCGGCGTCGAGACCCGAATGAAAGTCGTAAAGGTCGGACTGCACCTGGACAGGGTTGCCGTTGATTTTTCCGGCATCGACAAAACGCGATGCGACATTGCCTTTGACCGACACATTACGCCCCAGCATCAAACGGCTGTTTGATAAAATCGCATACGGCACCCGCTTGCCGAGCATGAAATCATGAGAGATGCTGCGTGCCACACGACTGTCACCATCGGCAGCTCCCCCGTCAATGGCGGTCACCGTCACCCGAATAAAACGAGCATCAAGCGGCTTAATCACGGGATCAATCGCGGGAAACGGATCGCTTTCACCCACCACAAAGTCAAGCCCCGCCTCGCGTTTGATGTCTTCAAAAGCCACAGATCCATTCGGGTCGCCGAAAGGCATGCGATCGTAATAGGGGTCATTATAGCCCGAATTCGAAGGCTGCATATCCAACGGAAGCGGGTGCGGAGTCATCCGCACTTCAAACGTCAGCGAATTATCTTCGCCCGACGCCGAAACATCCTTGCCATAAAATTTGATTTTAGGAATGTAAAGTTGCTTGATGTAGCGTCCATGTTCATCCACCCCCAGCGACACGATGCGTGGCTCCTCATTGAGATCTTTATAATGACTGTCGCCCCGAAGCGCCGCAATCATTGCCCCGGCAATCGTTCCAAAAGGATCTGCCGTGGTAGGCTGACCGGAATCGCCCCCCCAAAGGGCGTAAGCGTTGCCGGTGCTCGCATAATGCGAACCGCTAATCGCGTCTTCATCTTGAATCACACCCGCCGTGGTTTTAATCCCAGGATATTGAGCAAAATCAAGTGGATCACCATTGGTGACTTTTTCCAATTGACGAATCATCAGATTCATACCTGTTTCAGCAGCCGCCAACGATCGGCTGATTTTGATGTTCGTGTCGGCCACACGCAGATTGCCCTGCGATACCACCGCCATGGCGGCGGCAAGGCTGGCGAAAATCACCAAAAACATCATGGCCAAAATGGCGGCAACACCACGCTGACGAGCAGCGGAGCGTGAACGGTTTTGAGTCACATTTGATCGTAAAATAAAGGTCATTGGATTCTCTTTAAAAAAACATTCGCCCCAAGGGCGTCTCGTTTTAGCGGGCGACAACCCAACTGAGGGTGGAAATCACACTGGGAGCATCGGTTGGTTCACGTTGATAACGCACCGTGCAGGTCACGCGAATCATGTTGGCGATCCCCAACGCCTCATGGCCGGTATCGCCTAGCTTGATGTTGAGATTTTCAGACAGCACTCCTTCAACCGTCACTTTTTGCGACCATTGATCCATGCCATCAATGGGCAAAGCCATGCCATTGACCGGCGGGTTAAAAACCACACCCGACCAACCCGCCGCCGACAACCTGCCTGCAAAATCATCCACGTCGTCCCACTCCGCAACGTTAAGCGGATCTTCAGGGCCTCCGCCCAGAGCGCCCTCATTGCTCTCCGCGCCCACATGATCAAACTGAGCCGGATCATAAGGTCGCAAGGTCAACATCAATTCGCGCATCTCGTTGGCCAGCAATTGCCCTGTGCCTGTGCGCAATGCCCAATTGTTTTTAATGTGATACGCCTGCTGCGCACTCACCATGGCCAGCACGCCCGTGCCCACAATCACACCGGTCAAAGCCGCTTCGATCAGGGTGAATCCCCTCGAACGCCGCCGCTGACGGCGCAGCTTCTTGGTACGTCGATCGCAAGTTAAATTCAAACGTTTCATCACGTGGAACCAAGTAAGGGGTAAAACAACCACAACAATCTATAAATGACATTCGCATGCCTGGCCAGTTCGCTTGGCCGCGACGACTCAAAATAGAGCCGTGCAGCCAGACTTCCCATCACAAACCATTCAAACGGCCTGCATTCAAACGTTATTTCACCAACGAGGAGAGCTTGAAGATCGGCAGAATAATGGCCATGGCGATGAAGCCGACAATCACACCCATGATGATGATCATCACCGGTTCAATCATGCTGGTCACCGTCTTGATGGTTTCTTTCAGCTTGCGTGAGTAAAACTGTGACACTTCGTCAAGCACTTCACCCAGCTTGCCCGACTCTTCGCCCGCAGCAACCATTTGGATCACACTTTTAGGAAGTCGTCCTGCTTTATAAAGCGGCTGAGCAATTTTCTTACCTTGCTTCACCGACGTGTAAACCTGTTTCCACATCTTGTGATAAACACGATTGCCTGTCACTTCGCCCGTAATTTGAAGCGTATCAAGCATGGGCACACCCGCATTCACCAATTCGCCCATGGTGTGCAGGCCACGGCTGATGTAAAGCGCGTTGAACATTTTTTCGAAAATCGGAAACTTCAATTTAAGGCGGTCAATCCACCAAGCACCCGCATCTGTTTTTGCCAAAAAGAACCCTGTCAAACCCACGGCAAGGGCCACAAGCGCAACCGCCCACCACCATTGCACCATAAAGGCCGACAAGCCCATCAGGAAAATCGTGGGTCCAGGCATGGCTGATTCCTTGCCTTCAAAAACGGCGCCAAACTTAGGAAGCACAAAGGTCAGCAAGAACACCACCACCGAAATGGCAACGCCGGCGATCGAAACAGGGTAGACCATGGCCCCCACAACCATCGAGCGCGTCTCAATTTGCTGGCCCAAATAGCTCGCAATTCGATCCAGCATGTGGCTAAACGAACCCGACATTTCCGACGCGCGAACCATGTTGATATAAAGCGGCCCGAACTGCTTGGGATACTTGGCCAAAGCGTCAGAAAAAGGATCGCCCGACTCAACATCTTGCTTAATTTGATAAAGCATCTGTTGAAACTTGACGTTGTCTGTTTGCTCCGCAATGCCTTCCAACGCGGCGCGAATTGAAATACCCGCACGAATCATCACGGCCAACTGGGTGGTAAAGCCCAACACATCTTTGGCCGAAGGCCCAGAGGTGTAGTTCAGTGCTTTTAACTTTTCTTTCCAGTCGGTTCCCTGGCCACTGCCACTAATGGGCGTGATGTTCAGAACCGTATTGCCCTGAGTTCGCAGTGCCTGAGCAGCTGCAATAACACTTTCGGCAGAGAGCGTTCCGGTGGTGATTTGACCTCCGCTGGTTCGCATTTGGTATTGATAATTTGGCATATCTCTTCTCGCACTGGTCGCGGCCAAAGGCCAACGGATTTAACAAAAGCAATTCTTCACAAACAAAACCAACCCCAAAAACAAAATTCCACCTGTGCCTTAGGCCACCAACGCACGTTCTAGTTTTTCGGGGTAAGCCGACTGTGCAATTGCGTCTTCACGGCTAATCATGCCGTTAAAGAACAATTCTGCGATGGAGTTGTCCAAGCTGTTCATACCCAACGCACGGTTGGTTTCGATTACATTGGGAATTTCAAACGCACGGTTCTCACGAATAAGGTTGCGTACCGCAGGAGTACACAGCATCGTTTCCACTGCGGGCACCATGCCCTTTTTATCGATACGACGGAACAAGGTCTGACTCACAACCGCCTGCAATGTATTGGCCAACATGGACCGAATCTGGTTCTGTTGATCTGCGGGGTACATGTCAATGATGCGTTCCACCGTGTGTGACGCATTCACCGTGTGCAAGGTACTGAACACCAAGTGACCTGTTTCTGCTGCCGTAATGGCTGCCGCAGTGGTTTCAAGGTCACGCATCTCGCCCACAAGAATGATGTCGGGGTCTTGACGCAACACGTGCCGAAGGCCCGATGCAAACGAGGGTGTGTCCATGCCCAATTCACGCTGCTCGATGCAGCACTTGTCACTGATCATGGCATATTCCACAGGGTCTTCGAGCGTGATGATGTGCTTGTGATAGCGTTTGTTCATCGCATCGATCATGGCTGCCAAGGTGGTCGACTTGCCTGATCCCGTATCACCGGTCACGAGCACCAAGCCACGCGGCAGGTACGTCAAACGGCTAATGACATCAGGAAGATTCAAATCGGCCAGCGGAGGAATCTCTGTTTTAATGGCTCGCATCGAAATTCCCACGGTGCCACGTTGACTGTGAGCATTCACACGAAAACGACCGAGTCCAGGAATTTCATAAGAGAAATCCGCATCGCGAATTTTCTCAAAAACCCGCATTTGGTCGGGCGTGGTCATCTCTTTGAGAATCCGCATCGCACCTTCGGGCGTGATGACGGGATAATCCAACGGCGTCATGGTGGTGTGAACACGAGCCAATGGCGGGTGACCAGACACCAAGTGAATGTCGGAGGAGCCCAAGGCCAGGGCTGTTTTCAAGATTGTGTCAAGTTCCATCGGTGCCTCGAGTGCTAAAGGATGCGAGATCGCCCAAGCAGGGCGTGTAGAGAGCAAACAGTTCGCGGCTCTGGGCCGCACATTCGGCACTATCGTCCGAACAAGGCCGCGGGTTAAGGACGTTGGCTGGGTTGGTCACACTTTGACAACAGACACGTCAGCCTCGTCCGATTACCTTGCGGCGCAATCGATTGCGTCCGAGAAAAATGATCTTCGGCCATCAAAAGCAACGCTGGTTTAGAACAGCCCGCGCAGCGTCAAGGTTAAAATTAAAGGTCGTTCATTGAGCAGCCAAAGACGCAACCCAAAATGACGTCTTGACGGTGCAACTATCGCGATTCAAGAAACGGTGTCACGTCAAGTTCCGACTGAAACCGCAAGCCAATTTCATAGGCTTGGCCATCGTTTTCTGTCGTGGGATCGATTGAACGACACCACTCGACTGACGCATTCATCACCATCCCAGGCCCCTCGGGAGGCTGCAGGGCAAGAACACAAGACGCTCCCACTTCCAGCGCCTCGCCATGCAACACCGACAGCCCTCCCCGGCTGAGGTTGCGGGTTGTCACCAAATGCACCCCCACCAATCCATTTTTTAATTCTGTTCGCAGCATGCATGGGGCTTGCCGAAAATAGCGGTCGCCGCCCTCTCGACGACGACTGGCAAAACGAGCTTCCTGTTCAGGATCGGTGGCTTCGAGAATGCGATGAATGGCCAAACGCCAATCCGCTTCTGTCAGCAATCCCTCGCGTGTCTCTGCAAAAACAGATTCAATGGGATCACAAGGCCACTCGGGCTCGGCTTCAAACTGGACATTCGATGGAACGGATGATGACATAACGTGACCTGCTCAAGAGTGTTGCCACAATGGGCTAAATGAATAACGACTAACTAATTCAAAAGTAATAAAAAGCCGTATTTAGGCAGCGTGAATAAAAGGATCGATATCAACAGGCTGATCAAATTGAACGCCCACCTGAAACAAACTGGGCCCCTCGCCACCTTCGTCTGATAAATCTCGGCACCAAGCCACCCGAGCGGAGAGAACCAAGCCTTCTCCTTCAGCAGGTTGCAGTGCAACCGTGGCCCGTGTGCCACGAACCAAATTTCGGTCGTGAACAAAGCCAATGCCGCCCGACGAAATATTGCGCGTCGAAACTTGATAGGTCCCTTGATAGGTTCCCTCAGGCCCGGCAGGCCCCAAACGAATCAAACAAAGAAAACTCGGCGCACGCCGTGGGTGCCGACGATCGCCGGTGGCCTCACTCAATCCGCCTACAGCGTCACTATCACTTGCTCCGCGTCTCACCCGTGTGAGCAGGCTAATCCACTGCTGATCAGAAAGCCAAAGACGGGCGGTATCACTTAATGATTGATCGGCCGAGGTTAATTCAGGTTTATGAAGTGAAAGCATGTGACAGATTCTCCCGGCCGGTCGCCACGCAAATCCAACACGAAAACGCGCAACCCGACTTAAATGTGAATCGTCGGCTCCAAGGCTCGAATTAAAGTCCGGTAGCCTTTAATTTAAATCTCCCCCTAAAGAATCCGTCACAACCGCTAGGGGCCACCCCACCTCACAGCCCAAAGGGCTTTAATAGGGTTTATTTGGCCGAGCCCCACGCGTCGCGATACGGCCGAACCCCAAGCCGCTGCTCTTGAGCAGGAAAGCCATCGTCAAACCCACGCGACAACTCAAAGCGAACCCACCCCTGCGGCCCACGGCCTAAAACGCGATACGTCAGCCGACTTGGCCCAGGAGACTCGCGGTAAGCCACCTCAACCCGATCACCACGCTGAACCACCGCTTCAGTCCCCCACGCGCGTTCATTAACGCGAATCACAGCACCACGTTCACGATGTGCAACCGGGTCAACTTCAAGAAAAGTCTGCCCTTGGTCCAAAGGCTCAACCGTCGCAAAAGGCTCAATTCGTGATGCGGTGTCAATACCGACAAAACTGCGGCACCCCCCAAGGGCCAACACAAGCACAACCCCCGCCACTCTATAAAAAGGATCAATCCACACAGGGGCACCTATCGGCCGAGCAGGCCGACTCAGAATAGTAGGCCGAGCAGGCCGACTCAGAAATAGTAGGCCAAGCGGGGCCGACTCCGAATAGTAGGCCAAGCGGGGCCGACTCAAATAATCCCCCCACAACTCAACCCACCCGCTCAACCTTAGGATCCCGTGACATCAAGCTCGAAATAGCATCGAGCGGATCAAGCCCCTCAAAGAGAACCTTGTTCACCGCTGCGGCGATGGGCATTTCCACCCCATGGTGAGCCGCCAAGCCCATCACCGCCCGCGCGGTGGGCACCCCCTCAACCACGCCTGACATCTCCTCAAGCACGGCTTCTAGCTTGTGACCACGTCCCAAACGCTCGCCACAACTTCGGTTGCGACCGCTGGGTGAAAAACAGGTGGTGGCCAAATCGCCCACGCCTGTCAATCCAAAAAACGTTTCAGGCTGAGCCCCCATTGCAATCCCCAACCGTGTAATTTCAGCCAATCCACGGGCCAGCAAGGCCGATTTCGCATTGATTCCCGCCTGAAGGCCGTCCAAAATACCCGCCGCCAGCGCAATCACATTTTTCAAAGCCCCCGCAATTTCAACCCCCACCAAGTCATCATTCGTATAAACCCTGAACCAGTCAGTCGTAAAAGTCGATTGGATCCGCCTCCCCAAAGATTCGTCCTCAGAGGCAACCGCCACGGTGGCGGGCAAACATCGGGCCAATTCTTCGGCCACCGAAGGTCCAGACAAGGCCGCCAAGGGCCAAGCGCCACCCCCTGATGTGGTTTTCAGCACATCCGCAATAATTTGACTCGGTCTAAGAATCGTCCCCTTTTCAATCCCCTTCGCCACCGACACCACCGGCACATCTGCGGGAAGATACGGAGCCAACCGCCCCCAAATATCCCGAGAAAACTGCGTTGGGATCGCAGAAACAACCAAATCCGCGTCGCGAAACACTTGCTTGTCGTCCGCAGTCAGCTTAATACCCGCCGGAAGCGGGTATCCCGCTAAATAACGCCGGTTTTCCCGCAATTGAATCAACTCTGCAACACGCTCTGGATGGGGCCCCCACAGCGTGGTCGCGACACCCCGTGATTCAAGCAAAAGAGCAAGCACCGTGGCCATCGCACCGGTGCCCACAAACGCAACATGGGAAAAAGGATCGTTCATCCTTAAAAGTTTATCGCAGTCAGCCTTTAGAAGTCTCGACACCTTGGCTAGCGGCCGCCCACATGATGGATTACCATGCCTAGCCTATTCTATCGCCAACGGACATCCGTCTGGGCGGTTTTTCATAACAGTCAACGGCCCACGCTTTTTTCGTTCCCTGTCGGAACGGCAATTCGGGCCGCTGAACAGGAGTCGACCACGGTGCAGGAAACTCAAAAACGCACGGGCCTCAAAACAAGAATCCAAGCGACAGCCATGCTGCTGGCTTCGGCTGCCGTATTCGCAGGCTGCGAATCAGACAGCTTTCTCGACCCCTCGCTCGTGGGTCGCTGGGAACGTACCCCTGTGACCATGCCCATCCTCGAAGAACTCGACTTGGCTCGAAACTTCGACACCGGCAATGTCCCCATCTCACCCGTTCGCCCCGCCGACCTACAGCCCGATGTACAGGAATATGTCATTGGTGCAGGCGACTTCATCAGCATCTCCGTCTTCGAGCTCATCAGCGTTGGCGTAACTGAAGTGCAAGAGCGCGTCATTGATGAAACTGGCAACATTCGCCTTCCAGTCATCGGCCGTGTTAAAGCCTCGGGCCTTAGCCCCAGCCAACTCGAACAAGAAGTCATCGACATCTTGCAAGAAAAAGGCGTGATGGAAGATGCAACGGTAAGCGTTGTCGTTCAACAATCGCGACAAAACCTTTACAGCATCATCGGCGCTCCCGAAGAAGGCAGCACCCGTTTTGGCACCTACCTCATTCCGCAGCCTGAATTCCGGCTTCTCGAAGCCATTGCCCTCGCTGGCGGTGTAAGCAACCGCATGAAACGCATTTTGATTTTCCGCCAAACCCCCCTCACCTCAGGGGCTGCAGGCGAAACCAGCCAAGCCCCCGGCGCCAGTCGACGCGGTGTGTCCGCGTCTTCCAGCACCGACGACCTGCTTGATGGCATTCTCGATCCAAGCGAAGCGGGCAACACCGACCGAAACGCCGACCGCGCCGCGCCGCCCTCCGGCGTTGAATCCGGACTCGAACGCACCGATTCCTCACCACGTTGGGTTTACGTCGATGGCAAATTCGTCAAAGTCCAAGGGTCCGGCGACACCGAAGAAACCCAAGACGACGTCGATTTGAGCAACATGATTGCCCAACGCATCATCGAAGTGCCCTACGACAAATTGGTCAACGGCGACATGCGATACAACATCGTGGTCCGCCCCGGTGACGTGATCCGCATTCCCAATCAATCGGCGGGCTTCGTGTACGTCATGGGGCAATCCAACCGCCCTGGCGCCTACACCGTACCTGGCGAAAAGGATCTCACCATCAAGCAACTGATCGCCTCTTCAGGCGGCCTCAGCGGCTTGGCCAACCCCCAGCGGACCGACCTCATCCGTCGCACCAACACCAATCAAGAAATCACCCTGCGTATCGACCTCGCCGCGATCTTCAACGGCACCGAACCCGACCTTTTCTTGAAGCCCGACGACATGCTTAACATCGGCTCCAGCGGCATCGCCGTGCCTTTGGCCGTGCTTCGCAACGGCTTTAGGTTCACCTACGGCTTTGGCTTCGTGCTGGACCGCAACTTCGGCTCCGACGTCTTTGGCCCTGTTCGAACAGATCGATAACTCCGAAACGCCCCTTTTTTTCGTATATCTCAAAAACGCCCCGCTTCGGTGGGGCGTTTTTTTTAGCCGCGTGCCACCTTAAACGTCGTAAACTTTGCAAATCTCAGTACCCATGAATGCAAAACACCTCGCCTTAAAAACAAGAAAAACACAGCTGCCTTTCGCCGAACCGTTCCCACACGCAAAACGTACAACCTAAAGCTTTCGCCCTCTTTCTTTCACAGGGCGATACATCACCACCCCTTTCACCCCCCAGAAGCATCTCTTTTTCAAGGGAAATACATGTCATTCAACAAGAGAAAAAGCCCGCAACCCTGTACCCTATTTCTTTGCGACCCACAATAAATTTCGCGTGTCGCCAAATATTCCCTGATCTCGATTTTCAATCAATCCCCCACAGCTCCTTCTCGCTTTCTTAAGCACGCGTGAAGGGGCAAGCATGCCACAAGGAGCTCGGTTTTATGGCCGGCAAAATCAACACTAAATTCATCTCTCTGCTCGCAATCTTTGTGCTTCTTCTCGCCATTGGAGCCGGTGTTTTCTACTCCGTGTTCGTTCGCAAAAGCAACGCAGATCTCATGGCGGCCGGAGACAAGCACCTGCTATTGGCTGAAACGGCAGAACAAACAAGTTTGGCTTCAAAAGACAACTTGGAGGCGTTCGCCTCCGCCCGCAATGAAAGCGGCATGAACTATCGCTTGGCCGCCGAAAGCTACGGCTTGGCCTACCGACGCGACCGCAGCAATGTCGACGTGCTACTCAAATACATTGCCGCCCGCCGAAAAATGGCCGTCAGCGGCGGCGCCCAAGCCTCCCGCGTACTCAAAGAAATTGCAGGCCTCACCCGCGAAGCCACCGAATTACGACGCGACGACGACGAGCTGCTCGATGGCTATTACCAACAACTTTACAGTTGGGGCAAAATGCTCGGGGCCACTTCTTTTTTCAATCAACTACACACCCTCACCAGCTCCAAACTTGAAACCGACCCCGACAACCTCGTCGCCATCAAATTCAACTGTATTGCTCGCTCGCTCACACTGTCAGAGTCTGTCGATCGCGACCAACAAGCAGAGATTCTTAATGGCCTTGAGCGCGTGCTTGAAGACCGCCCCGACGACACCGACACCATGCACTTTTTGGCCCGCTGGCATCTCTTTGATGCCAAGCGACTCACACGCGCTCATGCCGAGCCCGCCGCCATTCAAGCCGCCCTCGACCAAGCCCGCGGGTTCGCCCAAACCGCTTTCGATTCAGCGCCAAACAATGGCGATGTGGCCATTGAGTTTCTTACGATTTTGCTCGATCCACTCATGGACGGACTCGATGACGCCAAGCCCGTACTCGAAGGCCTTGTCGCGTATCTTGCCGACAACCCCGATCCCCCAGCCTTGGTTGCTCGCGTCTCCCGCCTGCTTCCTTCTTTAAAACGCGAACGGCTAGAAACCGACAGCCCCAACTCCTTGGTCACCACCGGCGTCGCACAAGCCGAAACACTGCTCCGTCGAGCCGTTGAGCTTCGCCCCGGCACGCTCATGTTTCAACTGCTACTTGCCGAAAATCTCAAAAATCAACTTCGCCTCGACGAAGCCCACGCCTTATTCGTGGCTGCACGCGACTACAAAATCAGCGCACCCTTCGATATCGCGCTCCGCGACGAAAGCCTGCGCCGCCAGGCCATCTACGAAGTCGCCAACATCGAACTTATTCGCGCCGAAGCCACCACAGAAGATCCTGCCAAACGAAAATTGCTGCTTACACAAGCCGACGACGCCATCGATATTCTTGAAGCGGTGGACAGCGAATCCGCTCAGGTCTTAATGCTACGTGGCAAAACGTCACTTTTGCGCGGCGAACACGCTCAAGCCTTGATTGCCATCGACAAAGCAAGTGATCTTTACAGCGATCGCAACATCGAAGCGCTTTTGCTGTCTGCTCGAGCCCGACAATCACGCAAACAATGGGGCGCGGCCGCCGAACGACTGCGGCAATCACTGGCTTTGATGGGCGGCGAAAGTGCTGGTGGAACCGCTTCCAGCGTTCGCCTTCAGTTGGCCGAAATGCTCATTCGAAGCCGCGACTTCAATGAAGCCCAGCGCCACCTACGCCAAGTTCTTCAACAACCCGAAACGGGCTTGAATGAAGCGCAAGTCAATGCCCTGCACAAGCAACAAACAATGGCCTCGATTCTCCAGACCCGCAGCTTGGCGGGACAAGGCAAGATGGATGCTGCCATTGCGCAACTTGAAGACCTCGACACAAACAACAACCCTCAGGCCGCCCGTGCCTTGGCCAATCTCTATCAACAGGCAGGCCAAACCGACCGCGCCCAAGAGATCCTGAAGCAGCAAGCCCAAAACAATCCCACCGATATTCGACTGCTTCAACAGCGTCTCGCCTTGGCAAACCAAGCCGACCGCCCCGGCATTCTCCAAGACGCTCAAACGGCTGGCGTCGACGCCGCCGTCATCGGCCAACTGCAATCCACCTTCACCGGCGAGGTATCACAAGACCCCGGCGATCGAATTGACCAAACGCTAAAACCCGACGCCACCCCCCTTAACATTGCCCTCGCCAAATCCAAGGCGTATGCCCGGTCGGGCGATTCCGAAAAAGCCAAGCACTATTTCGAACAAGCTCGAGAATTGGACCCCAATGGCGAACGGGTTGTCATCATGGGCATCGATTACGCCATTGCAGAACAAGATTTCGACAAGGCAGGCACATTGGTGGCGGACGCAGCGCGACGCAACCTCGATCTTGCCGACGGACATTTTTTACGCGGGAAACTCGCCTCTGCCCAAGGGGATATCCAACAAGCGATGGCTTCTTTTGAAATGGGCCTTAAAAAACGCCCCGTGTTTGACGAAGGCTGGCGTTTGTATGGCGACTTACGTCTCCGCAGCAATGAAGCCGAGGCAGCCGCCTCCGCCTACAAAAAGGCCTTGGGGCAACGCCCCAGCAACATTGCAGCCTTGGTGGGTTTGGCCAATGCTCAAAACCGACAAGGCCACCGCAGCGATGCACTCGACTCCCTTCGCTCAGCCGTGGCTTACGCGCCTGCCAACGCCGCGGTTGTTGAACAATACATGAACTATGAATCACGACATGGTCGCCGAGAACGCGTACTCGAAATGCGTGAGAAACTGGTTCAGAGCAGCCCCAGCAATTTAAACAACCGCTTAAATTTAGCCTTGCTACAAGCCCGTGAAGGCCAACGCGACACCGCACTTAAAACCGTGGATCAGGCCGAAACAGATATCAGTATTTCTCGCGACACCGTAGGGGCTCGCGCAGGTGTATTGGGCATCACCGGAACACCCGACGAAGGCGTTGCGGTCGTTCGCCAATGGGTCAAACAGCGCGGCGATGAAGCTCAAGACGCCGATCGCATGTTGCTCTCACGCTACTTAATGAGCGTCGGCCGCATCGACGATGCCGTCACGGCCTATCAAACGGCGGCTGAGTTGGCCAACGACAAAGCCAGCATCAACCGAGAACTGGCAGACGTCCTCTTCAACAACAACCGACCCGCCGAAGCAACTGTGCTTTATCGCAAACTATTCGATTCTTCTGAAGAAGACGAAAAACAAAGGCTGGGATTGCGGCTAGCCGAGGCTCATCTACGAGCCAACGAAGCCGAGCAAGCCACCGCAACCCTCGATCTCCTTGAAGCCGATGCCGTCAACGATGCTCTACGGGCCATGGTCGCCATGAGTGAAGGCAAAACCGACGACGCCTTGACCATGGTGAATCGGGCCATTGAGAAGAACCCCAATGCCAGCTCCATTTACTTGCAGCGGGCTCAAATTCGCCTGCAAATCCCCGGAGCCGATCTCAACGATGCCCTAGCTGACCTCAACCAACTGCTGGGCATTCAACCCAACCACATGCAAGCGTTAGGGCTCAAAGCCCGAGTGCTCAGCGCCATGGGACGATCTGTCGATGCCGCCGATGCTCTTCAGAGCTTGCTCGAAGCCCAGCCCGGCAACCACCCCGTGCGTGAGCTGCTTGCCCGAACACTCGTGGCTGCGGGCAATCCCAGCCGGGCCTCATTCCTCGTGGCCGAGGGCCTAAAGCTCGC